>NZ_JBEYVW010000012.1:0-273104 GCF_040644175.1 Streptomyces sp. NPDC047017
CCGCCGATCAACACGTCCGTCGCCCGGTTGATCCCGTCCACCAGCGAATGCCGGCACCCGTACTTGTTGTCGAACTTCGACTTCGTCACCGCGTCGTTCACATTGATCGCGGGGAACAGCAGGATGCCGTCACGCTGCATCTCGTACAGACGGTGCACACCCGTCGTGGTCTCCTCCGTCACACCACGGATGCCGGACGAGACCGCTGTCCAGTCGAGGGAGCCGGCCTCCAGCAGGGCCCGTACGACGGCCAGTTCCTCGTTGTCCGCCGGCGGGAGTTCACCCGTCTTCTGGTACTGGACGCCCTGGTGGACCAGGAGGGTGGCGTCGCCGCCGTCGTCCAGGATCATGTTCGGGCCGCCGGTGGGGCTGTCCGGCCAGGTCAGCGCCTGCTCCGTGCACCACCAGTACTCCTGGAGGCTCTCACCCTTCCAGGCGAAGACCGGGATGCCCCGGGGATTCTCCGGGGTGCCGTCCGGGCCCACGGCGATCGCGGCGGCCGCGTGGTCCTGAGTGGAATAGATGTTGCAGGACGCCCAGCGGACCCGCGCGCCGAGCGCGGCCAGCGTCTCGATCAGCACGGCCGTCTGGACGGTCATGTGCAGCGAGCCGGTGATCCGGGCGCCGGCCAGCGGCTGCGCCTCGGCGTACTCCTCGCGGATCGCCATCAGGCCGGGCATCTCGTGCTCGGCGAGGGTGATCTCCTTGCGGCCGAAGACGGCCAGGGACAGGTCGGCGACCTTGAAGTCCGTGAAGTCAGTGGTCGTGGCGGGCATGTGCGGGCCTCTCGGTGAGATTGCGGTGGATGTCCAAGGTCGCGGTGGAGCGGTTCAGGGTGATGTAGTGCAGGCCGGGCGCCCCTTCGGCCAGGAGGCGCTGTGCCAGGGCCGTGGCGTGGTCGACGCCGATGCGGTGGGCGGCGGCCGTGTCGTCCCGGGCGGCCTCCAGGCGCTCCGCGAGGCCGCGCGGGAAGCGGGCGTCGCTGAGCTGTGCGAACCGGGTGATCTGCCGTACGTCGGTGGCGGGCATGATCTCCGGGATGATCGGGGTGTCGCAGCCGGCCGCCGCGACCCGGTCGCGCAGCCGCAGGTAGTCCTCGGCGTCGAAGAACATCTGCGTGATCGCGTAGTCGGCGCCCGCGCGGCACTTGGCGACGAAGTGCCGGATGTCGCTGTCCCAGTCGGGCGAGCGCGGGTGCTTCTCCGGGAACGCGGCGACACCGACGCTGAAGTCCCCGGCGGAGCGCAGGAGTTCGACGAGCTGGTAGGCGTGGCGCAGGCCGTCCGGGTGGGCGGTCCAGGGGCCGCGCGGGTCGCCGGGCGGGTCGCCGCGCAGGGCGAGTACGTCGCGGATGCCGGCGTCGGCGTACTGGCCGACGATGTGCCGCAGGTCGGCCACCGAGTGGTCGACGGCGGTGAGGTGGGCGACGGGCCGCAGGGTGGTGTCGGCGGCGATGCGGCGGGTGACGGCGACCGTGCGGTCCCGGGAGGAGCCGCCGGCGCCGTAGGTCACCGACACGAACGTGGGACCTGCCGCCTCGATCCGCCGGATGGCGTCCCACAGGGTGCGCTCGCCGTTCTCGGTCTTGGGCGGGAAGAACTCGAAGGAGTAGGTGCGCACGCCGGCGGCGAGCAGGTCGCGCAGGGAGCCGGCGGACGGGGTGGCGGGGGCGGGCGCGGTCATCGGGGGTTCTCCTCGGCCGGGCCGCCGGTCGTCTTGAAGTAGACGGCCTCCGGGTGGTGCAGGATCAGGGCGTCGGTGGACTGCTCGGGGTGGAGCTGGTGCTCGGCGGAGAGGGTGACGCCGATGCGTTCGGGGCGCAGCAGGGCGGCGATCTTGGCGCGGTCCTCCAGGTCGGGGCAGGCCGGGTAGCCCAGTGAGTAGCGGCAGCCCTGGTAGTCGGTGCGGAGCATGCCGGCCAGGTCGGCGGGGTCCTGGTGGGCGATGCCGAGTTCGGCGCGGACACGGGCGTGCCAGAACTCGGCCAGCGCCTCGGTCAGTTGCACGGACAGGCCGTGCAGTTCGAGGTAGTCGCGGTAGGCGTCGGCGGCGAACAGTTCGGCGGTGGCCTCGGAGACCCGGTTGCCCATGGTGACCGTGGTGAAGGCGATGACGTCGCTCTCGCCGGTCTCCTCGGCGCGGAAGAAGTCGGCCAGGCACAGGTGGCGGTCGCGGTGCTGGCGGGGGAAGGTGAACCGGGTGCTCTCGGCGCCGTTCTCGTCCAGGACGATCAGGTCGTCGCCCTTGGAGACGCAGCGGAAGTAGCCGTGCACGACGGCCGCTTCGAGGAGGTTGTCGGTGTGCAGCCGGTCCAGCCAGGCCCGCAGCCGGGGCCGGCCCTCCGACTCGACGAGTTCCTCGTAGCTGGGGCCGCTGCCGCCGCGCGCGGACTTCAGGCCCCACTGGCCCATGAAGGTGGCGCGTTCGTCCAGCCAGGAGGCGTAGTCGGCGAGCGGGATGCCCTTGGTGACGCGGGTGCCCCAGAACGGTGGCGTGGGCACCGGGTTGTCGCCGGCGACGTCGGAGCGGGACGGCCCGGCGGGCCGCTCCTCCAGGGTGCGGGCGGTCGTGGCGGCGCGCACGCGGCGGCGTTTGAGTTCGGGCAGGGCGGCTCCCGCCTCGCCGCGTTTGAGGGCGGTCAGGGTGTCCATGAGGCGCAGGCCCTCGAAGGCGTCGCGGGCGTAGCGGACCTCGCCGTCGTACAGCTCGTGCAGGTCCTGTTCGACGTACGCCCTGGTCAGGGCGGCGCCGCCGAGGATGACGGGGTAGGTGGTGGCCAGGCCGCGGTCGTTCAGCTCCTGGAGGTTCTCCTTCATGATCATCGTGGATTTCACCAGCAGGCCGGACATGCCGATGGCGTCGGCGCGGTGCTGTTCGGCGGCCTCGACGATCGCGGAGACGGGCTGTTTGATGCCGAGGTTGACGACGTGGTAGCCGTTGTTGGTGAGGATGATGTCGACGAGGTTCTTGCCGATGTCGTGCACGTCGCCCTTGACGGTGGCCAGCACCAGGGTGCCCTTGCCCGCGGTGTCGGCGCGTTCCATGTGCGGCTCCAGATGGGCCACCGCGGCCTTCATCACCTCGGCGGACTGGAGCACGAACGGCAGCTGCATCTGCCCGGAGCCGAACAGCTCACCGACGGTCTTCATGCCGTCCAGCAGGATCTCGTTGACGATCTGAAGGGCGGAGTGGCAGGTCAGCGCCTCGTCGAGGTCGTCGGTGAGGCCGGTGCGCTCCCCGTCGACGATCCGGCGGCGCAGCCGCTCGGGCAGCGGCAGCGCGGCGAGTTCGGCGGCACGGGTGGCCTTGACCGAGCGGGTGTCGACGCCCTCGAAGAGCTGGAGGTAGCGCTGGAGGGGGTCGTAGTCCTCGCGGCGCCGGTCGTGCACCAGATCGAGCGCGCACGCACGCTGCTCCTCGGGGATGCGGGACAGCGGCAGGATCTTGGAGGCGTGCACGATGGCCGAGTCGAGGCCCGCGGCCACGCACTCGTGCAGGAACACCGAGTTGAGGACGGTCCGGGCGGCCGGGTTGAGGCCGAAGCTGATGTTGGACAGGCCGAGGGTGGTCTGCACATCGGGGTGGCGGAGCTTGAGCTGCCGGATCGCCTCGATGGTCTCCACGCCGTCGCGGCGGGTCTCCTCCTGTCCGGTGGCGATGGGGAACGTCAGGCAGTCCACCAGGATGTCGCTCTCGGCCATGCCCCAGCGGCCGGTGAGGTCCGCGATGAGGCGTTCGGCCACCCGCAGCTTCCACTCGGCGGTACGGGCCTGGCCCTCCTCGTCGATGGTGAGCGCGACGACGGCGGCGCCGTGCTCGGCGACCAGCGGCATGATCTGCTGGAAGCGGGAGTCGGGGCCGTCGCCGTCCTCGTAGTTGACGGAGTTGACCACGGCCCGGCCGCCGAGCCGTTCCAGCCCGGCCTCCAGGACGGCGGGCTCGGTGGAGTCCAGCACGACGGGCAGGGTGGAGGCGGTGGCCAGGCGGCCGGCGAGTTCCTTCATGTCCGCGACGCCGTCGCGGCCCACGTAGTCCACGCACAGGTCGAGCAGATGGGCGCCGTCGCGGATCTGGTCGCGGGCGATCTCGACGCAGGTGTCCCAGTCCTCGCGGACCAGCGCCTCGCGGAACTTCTTGGAGCCGTTGGCGTTGGTGCGTTCCCCGATGGCCAGGTAGGAGGTGTCCTGCCGGAACGGCACCGCGGTGTAGAGGGAGGCGGCGGCCGGCTCGGGGCGCGGGTCGCGGCGGGCCGGTTCGAGGTCGCGTACGGCCTCGCAGACCCGGCGCAGGTGCTCGGGCGTGGTGCCGCAGCAGCCGCCGACCAGGCTCAGCCCGTACTCGGTGACGAACTGCCGGTGTGCCGCGGCCAGTTCGTCCGGGCCGAGCGGGTAGTGGGCGCCGTCGGCGGTCAGCTGGGGCAGGCCCGCGTTGGGCATCGCGGAGATGCCGGTGCGGGCGTGCCGGGACAGCTGGCGCAGGTGCTCGTTCATCTCGGCGGGGCCGGTGGCGCAGTTGAGGCCGATCAGGTCGATGCCGAGGGGTTCGAGCGCGGTGAGGGCGGCGCCGGTCTCCGAGCCGAGCAGCATGGTGCCGGTGGTCTCGACGGTGATCTGCACGAACAGCGGCAGGTCGGTGCCGGTACGGCGCAGCGCGCGGCGGGCGCCGATCAGGGCGGCCTTGGTCTGCAGCAGGTCCTGGGTGGTCTCCACGAGCAGGGCGTGCGCGCCGCCCGCGATCAGGCCCTCGCTCTGCTCCTGGTAGGCGTCGCGCAGTTCGGCGTACGGGGCGTGCCCGAGGGTGGGCAGTTTGGTGCCGGGGCCGATGGAGCCGAGCACCCAGCGGGGGCGGTCGGCGGTGCTGTGCCCGTCCGCGACCTCGCGGGCGAGGCGGGCGCCGGCCTCCGCGAGTTCGCGGATGCAGGAGGCGATGCCGTACTCGCCGAGGTTGGCGAGGTTGGCGCCGAAGGTGTTGGTCTCCACGCAGTCCACGCCCGCGCCGAAGTACGCGTCGTGCACCGAGCGCACGATGTCGGGGCGGGAGACGTTGAGGATCTCGTTGCAGCCCTCGTGGCCCTGGAAGTCGTCGAGGGTGGGGTCGTGGGCCTGGAGCATGGTGCCCATGGCGCCGTCAGCGACCACCACCCGGGTGGCCAGGGCGTGTCGGAGCCCGGCCGCGGTGGCCGCGCGGAGAGTGCTCACAGGGCGGCCTCCAGGAAGGGGGCGAGGGCGGCGGCGGCCGGGGCGCCGTAGCCCTCGGTGAGCCGGGCCGTCACGGTCGTACGGTCGAGGTCGTAGTCCTGGGGGCCGGGGGCCTCCAGGGCGAGGGCGGCCTGTACGCAGCCGAGGCGGGCCGCGTCCCGCTCCGGCCGGCCGGCGGCGAGGGCGGCCAGGAAGCCGGCGCGGAAGGCGTCACCGACGCCGGTGGGGTCGGCGGCCGCGCGCACCGGGGCGGCCGGCACGGTCAGGGCGCCCCGGCCCGCGCGTTCGACGCGGACGCCGTCGGCGCCGAGGGTGGTCACCCAGGAGCCGACCCTGTCGAGGATCTGCCGGCTGGTCCAGCCGGTGCGTTCGCGCAGCAGCACCGACTCGTAGGCGTTGGTGAACAGCCGCTGGGCGCCGTCCACCAGGGTGCGGGCGGCGTCCGGGTCGAGGCGGGCGAGCTGCTGGGAGGGGTCGGCGGCGAACGGGATGCCGAGCCGCCGGCACTCCTCGGTGTGCCGGACCATCGCCTCGGGGTCGTTGGGCGAGACCAGGACGAGGTCGAGGCCGCCGAGCCGGTCGGCGACCGGGGCGAGGCTCAGGGTGCGGGCCTCGGCCATGGCGCCGGCGTAGAAGGTGGCGATCTGGTTCTGCGCGAGGTCGCTGGTGCACACGAAGCGGGCGGTCTGCGCGGTGGCCGAGACATGCACGGAGTCGGTGTCGACGCCGTGTTCCTTCAGGTGGACCTGATAGCCGCCGGCGAAGTCCGGGCCGACGGCGCCGACCAGGGCCGGGGTGAGCCCGAGCCGGCCGAGGCCGTAGGCGATGTTCGCGGCGGCTCCGCCGTGGCGTACCTCCAGGGTGTCGGCGAGGAAGGAGAGCGACAGGGTCGACAGCTCACCGGGGACCAGATGGTCGGTGAAACGCCCGGGGAACGTCATCAGGTGGTCGGTGGCGATGGAACCGGTGACGGCGATCCGCATGTCCCGGCCCCCGCTCAGCCCGTCACGGCCTGGCGGAGCTTGTCCGCCCGGTCGGTGGCCTCCCAGGTGAAGTCGGCGCCGGTGCGCCCGAAGTGGCCGTAGGCGGCGGTCTGCGCGTAGCGCGGGCGCAGCAGGTCGAGATCGCGCACGATGGCCGCCGGGCGCAGGTCGAACACGTCGGTGACGGCCTGCTGGATACGGTCCACGGGCACGGTCTCGGTGCCGAACGTCTCGATGAACAGGCCGACCGGGGCGGCCTTGCCGATGGCGTAGGCGACCTGGGCCTCGCAGCGCCGGGCCAGGCCCGCGGCGACGACGTTCTTGGCGACCCAGCGCATGGCGTACGCGGCGGAGCGGTCCACCTTGGAGGGGTCCTTGCCGGAGAACGCGCCGCCGCCGTGCCGGGCCATGCCGCCGTAGGTGTCGACGATGATCTTGCGGCCGGTCAGTCCGGCGTCGCCCATCGGGCCGCCGATCTCGAACCGCCCGGTGGGGTTGACCAGCAGGCGGTGCCCGGTGGTGTCCAGGTCGAGGCCGGCCAGGACCGGTTCGACGACGTGCCGGCGCAGGTCGGGGGCGAGCAGGCTCTCCAGGCTGATGTCGGGGGCGTGCTGCGAGGAGATGACGACGGTGTCCAGGCGGACCGGGCGGTCGCCGTCGTACTCGATGGTGACCTGCGTCTTGCCGTCGGGCCGCAGGTAGGGCAGCGGGCCCTCCTTGCGCACCTCGGCCAGGCGGCGGGCGAGGCGGTGCGCCAGCGCGATCGGCAGCGGCATCAGCTCGGGGGTCTCGTCGCAGGCGAAGCCGAACATCAGGCCCTGGTCGCCGGCGCCCTGCCGGTCCAGCTCGTCGGCCTCGGCGGCGCCCTCCACGCGGGTCTCGTAGGCGTCGTCGACGCCCTGGGCGATGTCGGGCGACTGGGCGCCGATGGAGACCGAGACACCGCAGGAGCCGCCGTCGAATCCCTTGGCGGAGGCGTCGTAGCCGATACCGAGGATCGTCTCGCGCACCAGCGCCGGGATATCGGCGTAGGCGGAGGTGGTGACTTCGCCCGCGATGTGCACCTGGCCGGTGGTGATCAGGGTTTCCACCGCGACGCGGGCCGTGCGGTCCTGGGCGAGGAGGGCGTCGAGAATGGTGTCGCTGATTTGGTCGGCTATCTTGTCGGGATGGCCCTCGGTAACCGACTCCGAGGTGAACAGTCGACGGGACACGTTTCCTCCAGCCGTTCCTGCAGCCGGAACTGGCATAGGGTCCGGGAATTGTTGTCGTAGAAACATGTTCCGTCCTGCTTGGGAACTGCTAAAGCAACGCTCGCGGGGCGATGCGTTCCGCTTTAGCGTCCCGCAAGGAGGGGCTGACTTAATCAGCGGGTAGAAAGGAGCTTTCCATGACCCGCTACCTCATCAGCTTCCTACCTTGGATCGCCTACGCCGCGATCGCGACGAGCGACGAGTGGCGCAGTGGCGCGGAGTGGGGACTGGGGATCGCCGTTTTCGTGATCTTCCAGGGGCGCCGGTCGGGCAAGCACTTGGACGAGATGGTGATCGAGGTGAGTGCCCTGCTGTTCTTCGCGGGCATCACCTGGCTCTCGTACAAGCAGCCCGACTCCAGCCTGATCCCCTACGGTCCCGCGCTCGTCGACGCCTGGCTCGCCGCCACGGCGTTCGGCTCACTCATCATCGGGCGGCCGTTCACGCTCGGCCTGGCCCGCAAGATCGCACCGGAGCACGTGTGGAAGACGCCGGCGTTCTTCCGCACCAACGCGACGATCACCTCCGTGTGGGGGGTGTCCTTCGTCGTCGCGGCCGGTGCGCTGGCCCTGCTGATCAAGGCGAACCCGCACGCCACGACCGCCGCGATCGTCATCAAGGTCGTCACCTTCGTGATCCCCGTCCTGTTCACCATGCGGTATCCGGCGATCGCCGCCCAGCGAGCCCGCCAGACCGCCGTCCACTGACATGACCCCGCACACCGACTGAGCGCCGCGGTTCCGGTCTCCGGAGCAGCGGCGCTCTTTCGCGTGCGGGGGTGGGGTGAGGTGGCGTGGGGGTGAGGTGGTGGGGGTGGGGGTGAGGTGGGGTGGGGGTGAGGTGGGGTGGGGTGGGGGCTGACTGAGGTGGCCGGCTGCCGGGTGCTGGGTGCCTGGCGGTCGGCTGTCGGCTGTCGGCTGCACGGCGGGCACGGGTAGGGCGGGCTCCGACGGGGGCCGGGGGCACGGGCGGTCTGATGGCTGGGCAGCTCGGTGGCCAGGAGGCACGGGCGGTCTGATGGCTGGGCAGCTCGGTGGCCAGGAGGCACGGCCGGCCCGGGTGGCTCGGCGGCCGGACGGCCGGGCGACTGGAGAGCCCCGGCGGCCGGAAGGCCCGGACGGCCCGGTGGCCGGGTGGCCGGGTGGCCGGGTGGCCAAGGCGGGACGGACGGCCAGGCGGCCGGGGTGGCACGGTGATCAGGCAGTTGGGCAGCCGGAGGGCCCGTGGCGGAAGGCCGGATGCCCTGGTGGTTCAGGTGCAGGCGGCCCGGGGGCCTGGTAGCCCGAGCGGCCCGGCGGCCGGGGGAACCGGGCAGCCCGGCTGCCAAGCGGCCCGGAGGGCCCGTGGCCAGGTGGGCCCGTGGCCAGGTGGGCCGGCAGGCCGGGGCCAAGCGGCGGGAAGGCGTGGACGGCCAGGCGGCTGAAAGGCCCGGCGGCCCGGTCACCCAGCGCCCCGGTGGCCCGGTGGCCCGGTGGCCCGGCAGCCCGGCAGCCCGGTGGCCCGTTGACCGGAAGGCTGGTTGACCGTACGGCCGGTGACCTAGGTGAGGGTGGCCCATGTGGCCTGGTAGCCCGGATGAGCGTGGCCCCTGTGCCACGGTAGCCCGGATGCAGATGGCCCACGCGGCCCGGTGGCGCGGGAATGGCAAGGCAGATGGCCCACGCGGCCCGGTGGCGCGGGGGTGGCAAGCCGGATCGACGGGGCCCTGTGGTGGGTGCCGTCGATCCGGTGGGTTCTGTTGGTTGGGGTGGGGCTATGTCGAGGCCCAGGCTCCCGGGAGGCGGTGGGCGGCCTGGGTCCAGCCGGGGGGTGGTGGGGGCGGGGGGGTCTCGGGGGCGGTGCCGCGCAGGAGGGCGAGGAGGACCACGGTGACGGCGGCGAGCTGTTCGGCGTCGGGCTCGCCGCGTACCACGCGGATGGGGTGGTCCGGGGCGGCGGTCATACCGGCTGGTTCCCGTGCTTGCGGGACGGCATGGTGGCGTGCTTGGCACGCAGCATGGCCAGCGAGCGGATCAGCACGGCGCGGGTGTCGGCGGGGTCGATGACGTCGTCGACGAGGCCGCGTTCGGCCGCGTAGTAGGGGTGCATCAGCTCCTCCTGGTACTGCTTGATGCGTTCGGCGCGGGCCGTCTCCGGGTCCGGCGCGGCGGCGATCTCGCGGCGGAAGACGACGTTGGCGGCGCCCTCCGCGCCCATCACCGCGATCTCGTTGGTCGGCCAGGCGAAGGTCAGGTCGGCGCCGATGGACTGGCTGTCCATGACGATGTACGCGCCGCCGTACGCCTTGCGCAGGATCACCGAGATCCGCGGCACGCTCGCGTTGCAGTAGGCGTACAGGAGTTTCGCGCCGTGCCGGATGATGCCGCCGTGCTCCTGCTCGCGGCCCGGCAGGAAGCCCGGCACGTCCACCAGCGTGACCAGCGGGATGCTGAACGCGTCGCAGGACTGCACGAAGCGGGCCGCCTTCTCGCTGGCGTGGATGTCCAGGACGCCCGCGTAGGAGGCCGGCTGGTTGGCGACGATGCCGACGACCTGGCCGTCCAGGCGGGCCAGGGCGCAGATGATGTTGGTGGCCCAGCCGGCGTGCACCTCGAAGACCTCGCCGTCGTCGACGATCTCCTCGATGACCGGCCGGACGTCGTAGGAGCGCCCCGGGTCGCCGGGGACCAGATCGAGCAGCGCCTCGCAGCGGCGGTCGGGCGCGTCCTCGGGGCGTACGGCGGGCGGCAGTTCGCGGTTGTTCCGCGGCAGCATCGACAGCAGGTAGCGGACCTCGGCCAGGCACTCGGTCTCGTCCTCGTAGGCGAAGTGCGCCGCGCCGGAGACGGTGGCGTGCACATCGGCGCCGCCGAGCCCGTTGTGGCTGATCTCCTCGCCGGTGACGGCCTGCACCACGTCCGGCCCGGTGATGTACATCTGCGAGGTGCCGCGCACCATGAACACGTAGTCGGTCAGGGCCGGCGAGTACGCGGCGCCGCCCGCGCACGGGCCGAGCATCACGCTGATCTGCGGGATGACCCCGGAGGCGGCCACATTGCGGCGGAAGATGCCGCCGTACCCGGCGAGCGCGGTCACGCCCTCCTGGATGCGGGCGCCGGCACCGTCACTCAGCGCGACCAGCGGCGCGCCCGCGGCCAGCGCCAGGTCCATCACCTTGTGGATCTTCGCCGCGTGGGCCTCGCCGAGGGAGCCGCCGAAGATGCGGAAGTCATGGGCGTACACGAAGACCGTACGGCCCTCGACCGTGCCCCAGCCGGTGATCACGCCGTCGGTGTAGGGCCGCTTGTTCTCCAGGCCGAACCCGGTGGCGCGGTGCCGGCGCAGCGGCTCGATCTCCTGGAAGCTGCCCTTGTCGAAGAGGAGTTCCAGGCGTTCGTGGACGGTCAGTTTGCCCTTGGCCCACTGCTGTTCGGTGGCGCGCGGACCCGGCCCCTCCCGCACCGTCTGCTTGACCAGGTCGAGCAGCGCCACGCGGGAACGCGGGTCGGGGCGCGGCGGCGGCTGCGTCAGGGGGGCGAGGGAGGCGGTGTCCTCGGTCACGGTCATGGGTCACCCGTCCGTGTGGCTGAAGGGTATGCGGACCGTCAATTCAAACCGCGCGTTCCCGCCAGGGGCCACAGCGCACACCCCCTATGGTCGGCGCCGGCGACCCCTATTAAGGGGCGGGCGGGGTGCGTTAGGGGTTGGTGGGGCGTTGCCCGGCATCTAGAACTGTCCGAACGAGGCCAGTTCGCGACAAGACGGGTGCTGCGATGACAACGGCGATGGTATTCCCGGGAATGGGGCCTGTGCGCTTCCGGGAACTCGGACGCTTCCTTCTTCTCGATTCCCGCGCCAAGAAGCTGCTTTCGGTCGCGGACGATGTTCTCGGCCATTCCCTTTTCGACGCGTTCCGCGAGAGCGAGGACGCGTACGCGCCCGCGGCGCAGGTCGCGTTCATGGTGGTGTGCACGGCGCTCGCCGAACGGGCCCGCGAGGAGCTGGGCGCCGAGCCGTCGGTGTGCGCCGGGGCCAGCTTCGGCGAGAAGCCCGCGCTCGGCTTCAGCGGGGCGCTGGACTTCGCGGACACGGTCCGGATGACGGCGGGCCTGGCCCGCTGCACGGAGGCGTACTTCGCGCGCGAGCACCGGGACGTGGTCACGCAGTCCTTCGTACGGGCCCCGGCCGCACCGCTCGCGGAGCTGTTCGCGGGCATGGACGCGCGGGGCGCCTGGCACGAGGTGGCCTGTCGCCTCGACGAGGGCTTCCAGATGGTGTCCGTACGCGAGGACGAACTGGACACCTTCCAGCGGGAGTTGCGGGCGATCGGCGCGCTGCCGCTGTACGTGATGCGCCCGCCGATGCACTCCTCCCTGTTCACGGGGCTGCGTGAGCTGGCGGCCCGCGAGGTGGTGGACGCGCTGCCGCTGCGCGATCCGCTGCTGCCGGTGATCGCCGACCAGGACGGCACCGAGGTGAGGACCGCGGACGGGCTGCGTGCCATGCTCCTGGACCACTTCGTGCGGCCCGTGGACTGGCCGGCGACCCTGGACGCGCTGCGGGCGCGCGGGGTGGAGCGGCTGGTGATCCCCGGGCCTGACGCGCTGTTCGGGCGGGTGGAGTCGGCGACGTCCCGGTTCGAGGTGGTCGCGGTGCCGCCGGACCGGACCCCGCGCCCGGCGACGGCTCCGGCCGCCACCGCGACTCCGGCTTCCGCCTCGGCTCCGGCTTCCGCCTCGGCTCCGGCGGGGGTGTGAGATGACGGCGACCCCGGCCCCGGTCTCCGCCCGCGCGGAGCAGGCGACGTACCCCGACGAGCGGTTCGCGCACAGCCTGCACGGGCTGTTCCTGCGCGGCCTGGCCCTCTCCCCCGACCGGGAGTGCTTCCGCGTCGACGGGCAGGGCACCACGTACACCGAGGCGCACCGGGCGGCGCTCGCGCTGGCGGGCGCCCTGGTGGCGGCGTGCCGCGGGATACCGCGGACCGTGGCGGTGCTCGGCAGCAAGAGCGGCGAGGCGTACACCGGGCTGCTGGCCGCGCTGTACCTGGGCGCGCGGGCCGTGCCCCTGCACCCCGACTTCCCCGCCGCCCGCAACCGGGCCGTGCTGGAGGCCGCCGAGGCGGACGCCGTCGTCGCCGACGCCCGGGGCGAAAGGGCGTTCGAGCGGATCGGCGTGCCGGGGGTCCCGCTGGTCGCGGCCGGCGCTGACCGGTTCGCGGGCACCCCGCTGGCGGAGCCGCGTACGGTCGACCCGGAGGACACCGCGTACATCCTGTTCACGTCGGGCTCCACCGGCCGCCCCAAGGGCGTGCCGACCACGCACCGGGCCGCCGACAGCTACTTCCGCACACTGCGCGCCCGGTACGACTTCGGGCCCGGCGACGTGTTCACGCAGACCTTCGACCTCACCTTCGACTGCGCGATGTTCGACCTGTTCTGCGCGTGGGGCGCGGGCGCGCGGGTGGTGCCGCTGCCGATGCGGGCCTACCGGGCGCTGCCGGAGTTCCTCGCCGAGGAGCGGGTCACGGTGTGGTTCTCCACGCCGGCCGCCATCGCGCTGGCCCGCCGCTCGGGGGCGCTGGCGGCGGGCGCCCTGGACGGGCTGCGCTGGTCGCTGTTCGCGGGCGAGCCGCTGCACCGGCACGACGCCGAGGCGTGGCAGGCCGCCGCCCCGCACAGCACCGTGGAGAACCTGTACGGCCCGACCGAGCTGACCATCACGGTCACCGTGCACCGGCTGGCCGCGCACACCCCCGACGAGCGGTACGTCAACGGGGTGGTGCCCATCGGTCCGGTGCACGCCGCCCTGGACCACGTGCTGGTGGCGCCCGACGGGTCCACCGGCGGCGACGAGGGCGAACTGTGCGTCACCGGACCGCAGATGTTCGACGGCTATCTCGACCCCGCCGAGGACGAGGGCCGCTTCCTCGTGCACGAGGGCCGCCGCTGGTACCGCACCGGCGACCGGGTGCGCCGCTGGCCGGACGGCGAGATCGCCTACCTGGGCCGCGCCGACGACCAGGTGCAGGTGCAGGGCTGGCGGGTGGAGCTGTCCGAGATCAGCCACGCCGTACGCGCCCTGGACGGGGTGGAGGACGCCGTGACGGTCGCCGTGCCGGTGGGCGGCAGCCATGAACTGGCCGCCTTCTACACCGGCCGCCCGGCGCAGCGCGCCCTGCTCGCCAAGGAGCTGAGCGCCGGCCTGCCCAAGGCGACGGTGCCGCGGCTGCTGGTCCACCTCGACGAGTTCCCGATGAACGCCAACCGCAAGATCGACCGTGCGGCGCTGCGGGCCCGTGCGCTGACCCTGCTGGACGGCGGCCGCGGCCGGAGCTGAGCCCGGCCGGACCGGGCCCGGCCGAACCAAGCCGAGCCGAGTTGAGCCGAGTTGAGCTGCCCGCCGTACCGGCCGGCCACGGACAACCCGACCGGCCACGGACAGCCCGACCAGCCACGGACGACCCCACCAGCCACGGACGACAAGGAGATTTCCCGTGGACGAGAACTTCCCCCAGGACGCCCGGCTGCTGCACCACCTCCTGGACGCGCAGGCCGCCGCCCGCCCCCAGGACGTCGCCGTGCGCGACGCCCGGGACTCCTGGACGTGGCAGCAGCTCGCGGCGCAGAGCCGGGCCGCCGCCGACCGGCTGCGCCGGGCCGGGGTGGTGCCGGGCGACCGGATCGTCGTACGCCTGCCCAACGTGCGGGAGACGACGGCGCTGCTGTACGCCGCCTCCCGCGCCGGGGCCGCGCTGGTCCCGATCAGCGCGGAGATGAAGGAGTTCCACCTGCGCGCGGTCATCGCGGACTGCGCGCCGCGGCTCGTGGTCGTCACCGACGGCGCCGGCGAGTGGGTGTCGGGCCTGACCGACGTACCCGTGCACGAAGTGGGCGCGCTCTGGTCGGAACTGGACACCGACGGCGACACCACCGAGGCGGGTCAGCCCTCCGACAGCCCGGCCGTGCTCATCTACACCTCCGGTTCGACGTCCACGCCCAAGGGCATCATCTGCCCGCACGCGCAGATGCTGTTCGCGGCCCGGTCCATCAACGAGGTGCTGGGCTACCGCGCCGACGACACCGTCTTCGTCCGCGTCCCGCTCTCCTTCGACTACGGCCTGTTCCAGGTGCTGCTGTGCGCCGTCGCCGGCGCCACCCTGGTGCTGGCCGACTCCGAGGCGGACTCCAAGCTGCACATCCTGGTCCGGGAGAGCGGCGCCACGGTGCTGCCGCTGGTGCCCTCGCTGGGCGGCCCGCTGATCCGGCTCGCCCAGCGCGACCCGCGCCCCACCCGGCTGCGCATGTTCACCAGCACCGGCGCGGCCCTGGAGCAGCGCGTCATCGACGGCCTGTGGAAGTGCTTCCCGGACGCGCGGGTGGTGCGCATGTACGGCATCTCCGAGTGCAAGCGCATCACCATCATGCCGCCCGGGCAGGACCGCGAGCGCCCCGGCTCCTCCGGGCTGCCGATCCCCGGCACCCGGGTGGCGATCCTGGACGCGGACGGCCACGAGGTGCCCGCCGGGGAGAGCGGCGAGATCACGGTGACCGGGCCGCACGTCATGGCCGGGTACTGGAACCTGCCGGAGATCACCGCGCGCACCTACCGGCCCGACGCGGAGACCGGCGGCACCCGCCTGTTCACCGGCGACTACGGGCACGTCGACGGCGACGGCTACCTGTACTTCGAGGGCCGCCGCGACGACATGTTCAAGCGCAAGGGCATGCGGGTGTCCACGATCGAGATCGAGGGCGCCGCGATGGACATCCCCGGCGTGCGCAACGCGGCGGCGCTCAAGCCGACCGCCGACCGCGACCTGATGATCTTCGTGGAGGCGGACGGCCTGACCCCGCAGGCGGTGCTGCGCGAGCTGGCGCGGCGGCTGGAGGCCGTCAAGGTGCCCGCCCTGTGCAAGGTCCTCGACGCCTTCCCGCTGACCTCGAACGGCAAGAACGCCAAGCAGCAACTGGCCGCGCTGCTCGACGCCGAGGGCGCCAAGTGAGCGCGGAGACGGCGGAAGCGGCGGTGGCGCCCGGCGGGCAGGCCGCGCTCGACCGCGAGCTGGTGGAACGGTACGGCTCACCGCTGTACGTGTACGACCTGGACCGGGTGGAGCGGGCCCGCGCCGACCTGCGGGCGGCCCTGCCCGACGGGTTCACGCTCTACTACTCGCTCAAGGCCAACCCGCACCCCGGCCTGGTCCGCGCGCTGCGCGAGGGGCCGGGCGGCTGCCGGGCGGAGGTGTGCTCCACGGGCGAGCTGGCCAGTGCGCTGGAGGCCGGGCACCCGGCGGACACGATCCTGTACTCGGGGCCGGGCAAGACGGCCGTCGAGATGGCCGCCGCGCTCACGGCGGGGGTGCGCACCTTCTCCGTGGAGTCGCCCGGCGACCTGCGCCGCCTGGGCGCCGAGGCGGTACGGCACGGCACGGTGGCCCGGGTGCTGCTGCGCGTCAACAGCGCGGCGGCCGCGGCCACCACCAGCATCCGGATGACCGGTACGCCCTCGCAGTTCGGCATCGACGCGGAGACCCTGCCCGGCCTGCTGCCCGCCCTGCTCGAAGTGCCGGGCACCGAGGTCGTCGGCGCGCACTTCTTCCCGCTGTCCAACTCCAAGGACGAGGAGAGCCTGACCGCCGAGTTCACGGCGACCGTCGAGCAGGCGGCGGCGCTGGAGCACGACCTCGGGCTGCCGCTGTCGGTCCTGGACATCGGCGGCGGCTTCGCGGCGCCGTACTCGGTGCCCGGCGAGCGGCCGCACTACCCGAACCTGCGGGCCGCCCTGGAGAAGGCCCTCGACACCCGGCTGCCGCGCTGGCGCACGGACGGCCTGGAGATCGCCTGCGAGTCGGGCCGCCATCTGGTCGGCGACAGCGGGCGGCTGCTGACCCGGGTCACCAACGTCAAGGAGAGCCGCGGCCGCACCTTCGCCGTCCTGGACGCCGGCATCAACACGCTCGGCGGCATGGCCGGTCTCGGCCGGCTGCTGCCGCTGTCCGTGGACCCGGCGGGCCACCGCACCGGCGAAGCGGTCCAGGTCAGCCTGGCGGGACCGCTGTGCACCCCCGGCGACCTGCTGTCCCGCTCGGTGCGGATGCCCGCGCCGCGGCCGGGCGACGTGCTCGCGGTGCCGAACACGGGCGCCTACGGCCCCACCGCGAGCCTGCTGCTGTTCCTGGGCCGTCCGGCCCCGGCGGAGCTGCTGCTCCGCGGCGGCGAGGTGGTCTCGGCCTCGCGTCTCGTCTCGTCCCGTACTGAAGTCGCATAACCCACACTGGAGTTCAGTGACCATGACCGAGTCCGCCGCCCAGCCCGCCGCAGACCACGAGGACACGACCGCACAGCCCCTGACGGCCGCCGAGCCGGCCGGGCTGTCCCGGGCCGCCCAGGAGCGGCGGCTGCTCCGGCTCGTCGTCGAGCAGGCCGGCGCCGCGCTGCGCAAGGCGGGCCGGGAACCGGCCGGGGCGCTCGATCCGGGCGCGCCGTTCCGGCAGTCGGGGCTCGACTCGCTGGCCATCGTCGACCTCCAGCGGCGGCTGACCGCCGCGACCGGCCTGGACCTGCCGGTGTCCGTCGCCTTCGACCATCCCACACCGCGCGCGCTCGCCGCCCGCCTGGTACGGGAGACGCGGGGCGAGCCGGCCGAGGGGGCGGGGGCCGCGACCGAAGCGGCCGGCGGTCACGGGCCGGTGCGGGACGCGGACGCGGACGAGCCGGTCGCCATCGTCGGCATGGCCTGCCGCTACCCGGGCGGCATCGCCTCCCCCGCGCAGCTGTGGGAGCTGCTCGCGGCGGGCGGCGACGCGATCGGCCCGCTGCCCGAGGACCGCGGCTGGGACGTGGCCGGACTGTACGACCCGGACCCGGACGCGCCCGGCAAGACATACGCCCGCGAGGGCGGATTCCTGTACGGGGCAACGGAGTTCGACGCGGACTTCTTCGGGATCAGCCCGCGCGAGGCGGCCGCGATGGAACCGCAGCAGCGGCTCGCCCTGGAGACCACGTGGGAGGCGCTGGAACACGCGGGCATCGACCCGACCGCGCTGCGCTCCAGCGCCACCGGCGTCTTCGTGGGCGCCGAACCCCAGGAGTACGGGCCGCGCCTGCACCAGGCGCCCGAGGGCTTCGAGGGCCACCTGCTGACCGGCGCCGCCACCAGCGTCATCTCCGGCCGGGTCGCCTACACCCTCGGTCTGGAGGGCCCCACCCTCAGTGTCGACACGGCCTGCTCGTCGTCGCTGGTCGCGATCCACCTGGCGGCGCACGCGCTGCGCGCCGGCGAATGCTCGCTCGCGCTGGCGGGCGGGGTCGCGGTGATGTCCAGTCCGGGCACGTTCACCGCGTTCAGCAGGCAGCGGGGCCTCGCGCCCGACGGGCGGTGCAAGCCGTTCGCGGAGGCCGCCGACGGCACCGGCTGGGCGGAGGGCGCCGGCTTCCTCGTCCTGGAACGCCTCTCGGACGCGCGCCGCAACGGCCACCGCGTGCTCGCGGTCGTCCGCGGCTCGGCCGTCAACCAGGACGGCGCCAGCAACGGCCTGACCGCGCCGAACGGCTCCGCGCAGCGCCGCCTGGTCCGCCAGGCCCTCGCCTCCGCCGGGCTGGCCGGCGCCGACGTGGACGCCGTCGAGGCGCACGGCACCGGCACGAGGCTCGGCGACCCGATCGAGGCGGGCGCGCTCCTCGCGACGTACGGCCAGGACCGCCCCGAGGACCGCCCGCTGTGGCTCGGCTCGGTCAAGTCCAACCTCGGGCACACCCAGGCCGCGGCGGGCGTGGCCGGCATCATCAAGATGGTCGAGGCCCTGCGGCACGAACTGCTGCCGCGCACCCTGCACGTGGACGAGCCGTCCTCCCGGGTGGACTGGTCGGCGGGCGCCGTCGAACTGCTGACGGAGGCCCGTCCGTGGCCGGCCGGGGAGCGGGTGCGGCGCGCGGGTGTGTCCTCGTTCGGGATCAGCGGTACGAACGCGCACGTCATCGTGGAGGAGGCGCCCGGCGGGGAGACGGCTGTCGGGGCTACCGAGGTGGGTGTGCCGCCGGTGGTGCCGTGGCTCGTGTCCGGAAAGACGCCGGAGGCGCTGCGTGCGCAGGCGGGGCGGATCGCGGGCCAGCTGCGGGAGCGTTCCTCCGGCTCGGACGCCGGGGCCGGGGCCGGGGCCGGGTCTGTGTCCGGGGCCGGGGCCATGTCGGTGTCCGGGGCCGGGGCCACGTCGGTGTCCGGGGCCGGGGCCACGTCGGTGTCCGAGGCCGGGGCCACGTCGGTGTCCGAGGCCACGTCGGTGTCCGAGGCCGTGTCCGCGTCCGTGTCCGTGTCCGTGGCTGCGGCGCTCGCCGGGCGTACGGCCTTCGCCTACCGGGCCGCCGTCGTCGCGGACCCGGGCGACCGGGAGGCGCTGCTGTCCGGCCTCGACGCGATCGCGCGCGGCGAGGCCCCGCTGTCCGGCGAGCCCGCCGAGGGCCTGCTCGCGTTCCTGTTCACGGGGCAGGGCAGCCAGCGGGCCGGGATGGGACGGGAGCTGTACGACGCGTTCCCGGTGTTCGCCGCCGCGCTGGACGAGATCTGCGGCGCCCTCGACCCGCATCTCGAACGGCCGCTGAAGGAGGTCATGTTCGGCGGGGAGGGTGCGGGGCTGGACGAGACGGGCTACACGCAGCCCGCGCTCTTCGCTCTCGAAGTCGCGCTGTTCCGGCTGTTGGAGGCGTGGGGGGTACGGCCGGATGTGCTGGCCGGGCACTCCATCGGTGAACTGGCCGCCGCGCACGTGGCGGGGTTGTGGTCGCTCGAAGACGCCGCGCTGATCGTGTCGGCGCGGGGGCGGCTGATGCAGCAGCTCCCGGCCGGGGGCGCCATGGCCGCCGTACAGGCCACCGAGGACGAGGTGCTGCCCGCCCTGCCGGAGGGGACGGGCATCGCGGCCGTCAACGGGCCGACGTCTGTTGTCGTCTCCGGCCCCGAGGCAGGCGTCGACGAGGTCGTACGTCACTTCTCTGCCGCCGGGCACAAGACCAAGAAGCTCGCCGTCAGCCACGCCTTCCACTCCCCGCTCATGGAGCCGATGCTCGCCGAGTTCCGCCAGTTCGCGCAGTTGGTGGAGCCGCTGCGGCCGGTCCTTCCGATCGTGTCGACGCTGACCGGCCGCGAGGTGCCGTACGAGGAGCTGGCCGACCCCGAGTACTGGGTGCGGCACGTCCGTGAGGCGGTGCGGTTCGCGGACGCGGTCCGCGCCCTCCAGGAGCAGGGCGTCAGCACGTTCCTGGAGCTGGGCCCGGACGCCGTGCTCACCGCGATGGGCGCCGAGTCGGTGACCGAGGGCACGCTGCTGGCCGCGCTGCGCCGGGGCCATGACGAGCCGCGCGCGCTGGCCGGTGCCGTCACCGCGCTGCACCTGCGCGGCGTCCCGGTCGACTGGCGCGCCCAGCTGGGCCTGCCGGCCGACTGGCGGACCCGCCCGGACACCGGCCACGAGGCCGCCGACCTGCCCACGTACGCCTTCCAGCGCAGCCGCCACTGGCTGGACGCGCTGGACGACGGCCCGGCCGACCCGGCCGCCCTCGGTGTCGCGGACGCCGGGCACCCGCTGCTGGGAGCCGCGCTGACGGTGGCGGGCGCGGAGCGCCTGGTGCTCACCGGCCGGCTCTCGGTGCGCGCGCACCCGTGGCTGGCCGATCACGCGGTCGGCGGTACGGTCCTGCTGCCCGGCACCGGCTTCGTCGAACTCGCCGCGCACGCCGCCGCGCTGGCCGGCTGCGAGACCGTCGAGGAACTCACCCTCCAGGCTCCCCTGACGATGGACGAGGACGACGCGTCCGGTGTCGAGATCCAGCTCGTCGTGGACGAGCCGGACGCGGACGGCCGCCGCCCGCTGACCGTGCACTCCCGTACCGCCGACACCGACTGGACCGTGCACGCCCAGGGTCTGCTGTCCCCGGTCCCGGCCGCTGCCGCCGCCCCGGCGGGCGAGCCCGCCGCCTGGCCGCCGCAGGGCGCCCGGCCCCTCGACGTGAGCGGCGCCTACGCCCGCATGGACGCCCAGGGGTACGGGTACGGTCCCGCCTTCCAGGGGCTGCGGGCGGCCTGGCGGCGCGGCGAGGAACTGTTCGCCGAGGTCGCCCTGCCCGACGGCGTCGACGCGGCCGGCTACGCCGTGCATCCCGCGCTGCTGGACGCGGCCCTGCACGTCATCGGCCTCGACGAGGAGACCGAGGACGCCCACGGACCCGAACTCCCCTTCGCCTGGACCGACGTGGCGGTGGCGGCCGCCGGGGCGACCGCGCTGCGGGTGCACGTCACCCCGGCCGCCTCCGGCGTCCGCCTGCACCTGGCGGACCCGGCCGGCGCCCCCGTCGCCACGGTCGGCTCGCTCGTCCTGCGGCCCGCCGCCCTGGACGGCGGCCGGGCGGGACGGGCCGTACCGCTGTACCGGGTCGAGTGGGCACCGGCCCCGACCCCGTCGGCGGACACCGCCGGTTCCGGCTTCGAGGTGGTGCGCGGCGAGACGGTGGCGCAGGTGCTGGCGGGCCTCCGGCCGGCGCTGGCGGGCGAGGCGCGGGTGCTGGTGGTGACCCGGGGCGCGGTGGGCGTCACGGAGGCCACGGACGCCCACGCGGGTGGTGCGAGCGCCGCGCCTGCGGACCTGGAGCAGGCCGCCGTGTGGGGTCTGGTGCGTGCCGCGCAGGCGGAGCATCCGGGCCGGATCGTCCTCGTCGACGAGGACGGTGAGACGGCCACTCCGTACGTACTCCCGGACGGTGAGCCGGAGTTGGCGGTGCGGGCGGGCCGGTGGTTCGTGCCGCGCCTGGTCCGGCGGAGCGTTCCGGCGGGCGACGGCTCGTGGTCCACGTCCGGCACGGTGCTGGTGACCGGTGGCACGGGCGGCCTGGGCGCGCTCACCGCCCGCCATCTGGTGACCGGACACGGGGTGCGATCCGTACTCCTGGTCGGCCGCCGGGGCACGGACGCCCCCGGAGCGCTCGAACTGGCCGCCGATCTGCGTGCGTTGGGCGCCGAAGTGGCCGTCGAGGCGTGCGACGTCTCCGACCGGGACGCGCTCGCGCGGGTCTTCGACGCCCACCCCGGCATCACGGCCGTCGTACACGCGGCGGGCGTCCTCGACGACGCCACCCTCGACACCCTGACCCCCGAGCAACTGGAACGGGTCTGGGCCCCCAAGGCACGCGCGGCACACCACCTGCACGAACTGACCGCCGGCCGCGACCTCGACGCGTTCGTCCTCTACTCGTCGGCCGCCGCCACCTTCGACGCCCTCGGCCAGGCCAACTACGCCGCCGCCAACGCCTACTTGGACGCCCTCGCCGCCCAGCGCCAGGCCCAGGGGCTGCCGGGCCTCTCGCTGGCCTGGGGCCTGTGGGACCCGGAGGCGGGCGGCATGGCGGCCGGACTCGCCCCGGCCGACATGTCCCGCGCGGCCCGCGCCGGCACGCCCGCCCACGGCGTCGCGGCCGGCCTGGCGATGCTCGACGCGGCGGCCGCCCTGCCCGACGCCGCCCATCTGCTCGCCCTCCGCCTCGACCAGCAGGCGCTGACCCGCCGCGCCCGCACCGAGGAACTGCCCGCCGTCCTGCGCGGCCTGGTCCGCACCCCGGCCCGCCGCGCCGCAGGCCAGGCCGGGACCGGCGACGGCTCCCTCGCGGAGGAACTGGCCCGGCTCGACGCCGCCGACCGCGAACGCCGGCTGCTCACCCTGGTCCGCACCCACGTCGCCGCCGCCCTCGGCCACGACGGCCCGCAGGCCGTGGACCCCGAGCGCGGCTTCGGCACCCTCGGCTTCGACTCGCTCGCCGCCGTGGACCTGCGCAACAAGCTCGGCGCCGCGACCGGCCTGCGGCTGCCCGCCACGCTCACCTTCGACTACCCGAACGCCCTGGCCGTCGCCCGCCACCTGGACGAACAACTCGGCGGCGGCGAGGCGGAGTCGGCGGCGGCCGTCCCAGCGGCTTCGGGGCCCTCGGGTACGGATGATCCGATCGTGATCGTCGGTATGGCCTGCCGCTACCCGGGCGGAGTGACCTCCCCCGAGGACCTGTGGCGGCTGCTGGCGGCCGGCGGCGACGCGGTGTCCGCGTTCCCGTCCGACCGCGGCCCGCTGTGGCAGGAGTCGTACGACCCCGACCCGGACGCCATCGGCAAGACCTACGTCGACCAGGGCGCCTTCCTGGACCGGGCCGCCGACTTCGACGCGGACTTCTTCGGCATCAGCCCGCGTGAGGCCCTGGCCACCGACCCGCAGCAGCGCCTGCTCCTGGAAACGTCCTGGGAGGCGTTCGAGCGGGCCGGCATCGACCCGTCATCCCTGCGCGGCAGCGCCACCGGCGTCTTCGCCGGCGTCATGTACCACGACTTCGCCCCCCGCCTGCACGACGTCCCGGAGGAACTGGCCGGTTACCTCGGCAACGGCGGCCTCGGCAGTGTCGTCTCGGGCCGGGTGTCGTATGCGCTCGGGCTTGAGGGTCCGGCGGTGACGGTGGACACGGCGTGCTCGTCGTCGCTGGTCGCCGTGCATCTGGCGGCGCAGGCGCTGCGGGGTGGTGAGTGCTCGCTGGCGCTGGCGGGTGGGGTGACGGTGATGTCGACGCCGGACACGTTCGTGGACTTCAGCCGGCAGCGGGGCCTGGCTGCTGACGGCCGCTGCAAGCCGTACGCGGACGCGGCGGACGGTACGGGCTGGGGTGAGGGTGTGGGTGTCCTCGTTCTGGAACGCCTCTCGGACGCGCGCCGCAACGGCCACCGCGTGCTGGCGGTGGTGCGGGGTTCGGCGGTCAACCAGGACGGCGCGAGCAGCCAGCTCACCGCCCCCAACGGCCCCTCCCAGCAACGCGTCATCAAGCGTGCGCTGTCCTCCGCGAACCTGACACCTGCGGATGTGGACGCCGTCGAGGGCCACGGAACCGGCACGAAGCTCGGTGACCCGATCGAGGCGCAGGCCCTCCTCGCGACCTACGGGCAGGAGCGCCCGGAGCCGCTGTGGCTGGGATCGATCAAGTCGAATCTGGGTCATACGCAGGCTGCGGCGGGTGTGGCCGGGATCATCAAGATGGTCCTGTCCCTGCGGAACGAGGAACTTCCTCGGACGTTGCATGTGGATGCGCCGTCCTCGCATGTGGACTGGTCGGCGGGTGCGGTGCGGCTGCTGACGGAGGCGCGTGCGTGGGAGGCGGGGGAGCGGACCCGGCGTGCGGGGGTGTCCTCGTTCGGGATCAGTGGCACGAACGCTCACGTGATCATCGAGGAGGCGCCTGCCGAGGAGACGGCAGAGGCTGTCGAGGCGGGGGCGCTTCCGGTGGTGCCGTGGGTGGTGTCCGGGAAGACGGAGGAGGCGGTACGGGGGCAGGCGGTACGGCTGCTGGAGCATGTCGGCGGGCACGGTGAGCTGGACCCGGCCGATGTCGGGTTCTCGCTGGTCACGCAGCGGTCTGCGTTCGCGTATCGGGCGGCGGTGGTCGGGGCGGACCGGGATGCGCTGATCGCCGGCCTGGAGGCCATCGCCCGCAAGGAGATCCCTGCGGGCGGGGGCGGGCAGGTGGCGTTCCTGTTCACGGGGCAGGGCAGCCAGCGGGCGGGCATGGGACGGGAGCTGTACGACGCGTTCCCCGTGTTCGCCGCCGCCCTGGATGACGTGTGCGCCGTCCTTGACCCGCATCTCGAACGGCCTTTGAAGGAGGTCATGTTCGGCCGGGAGGGTGAGGGGCTGGACGAGACGGGCTATACGCAGCCCGCCCTGTTCGCTCTCGAAGTGGCTCTGTTCCGGTTGTTGGAGGCGTGGGGTGTACGCGCCGATGTGCTGGCCGGGCACTCGATCGGTGAGCTGGCCGCCGCGCATGTGGCGGGGTTGTGGTCGCTGGAGGACGCGGCGTTGATTGTGTCGGCGCGGGGGCGGCTGATGCAGCGGCTTCCGGCCGGGGGCGCGATGGCCGCCGTACAGGCCACCGAGGAGGAAGTCCTGCCGGTCCTGCCGGAGGGGACGGGCATCGCCGCCGTCAACGGGCCGGTCTCCGTCGTCGTCTCCGGTCCCGAAGCGGGCGTGAACGAGATCGTACGGCACTTCGCGGACGCGGGCCGTAAGACGAAGAAGCTCAGCGTCAGCCACGCTTTCCACTCGCCGCTGATGGAGCCGATGCTCGCGGAGTTCGAAGAGATCGCGGCCGGGCTGACGTACCACGAGACCACGATCCCGATCGTCTCCACCCTCACCGGGGCGGCGGTCACGTACGCGGATCTCGCCCAGCCCTCCTACTGGGTCCGGCACGTCCGCCAGGCCGTCCGCTTCGCCGACGCCCTCGCCACCCTCGACGCGCAGGGCATCGGCACCTTCCTCGAACTCGGCCCGGACGCCGTCCTCACCGCCATGGCCGACGACCCCCGCGCCCTGCCCACCCTCCGCCGCGACCGCACCGAACCCCAAGCCCTCGTGGAAGCCCTCACCCGACTGCCCTCCGTGGACTGGGCCGCTTACTTCGGACCGGGCCGACAGCCGGTGAACCTGCCCACCTACGCCTTCCAGCACCAGCCGTACTGGCTCGCCGCCACGGCCGGGCGGGCGGGTGACGCGTCGGAGTTGGGCCAGTCGGACGCGGAGCACCCGTTGCTGAGTGCGGCGGTGGAACTGCCGGACGGTGACGGGGTGTTGTTCACCGGGCGGTTGTCGCTGGCCACCCACGCGTGGCTGGCGGAGCACGCGGTGCACGGCACGGTCGTCGTGCCCGGTGCCGCCCTCGTCGAGATCGCGGTCCGCGCCGGAGACCAGATCGGCTGCGGGACCGTACGGGACCTGACCCTGCACGCCCCGCTCGTCATCCCGGAGAACGGCGCTGTCGCCCTGCGCGTGCGAGTCGGTCAGGGCGACGAACCCGCCCTCACCGTGCACTCCCGCCCCGAAGGCGACGAGGAGTGGACCCTGCACGCCGAGGGGTCGCTGTCGGCCGACACCGTGGAGACCGCCGACCTGACCGCCCCCTGGCCACCGGCCGGCGCCGAAACCATCGACACCACCACCCTCTACACCGACCTCGCCGCCCTCGGCCTGGAGTACGGCCCCCTCTTCCAGGGCGTCACCGCCGCCTGGCGTACCGCTGACGGTGCGGTCCTCGCGGAGGTCTCCCTTCCCGAGGACGCGGAGACGGGAGCGTTCGCACTGCACCCGGCCCTCCTGGACGCCGCTCTGCACGCCCTCACCTACGCGGGCGCCGCCGAGCAGGCCGAGCTGCCCTTCGCCTGGAGCGACGTGGCCGTTCATGCCTCGGGGGCGCGGTCGCTGCGGGTGCGGGTCGCCGCCGAGGGCTCGGGTTACCGGCTCGATCTCGCGGACGCCACGGGCGGCCCCGTCGCCACGGTGGGCGGGTTGGTGCTGCGTCCGCTGGCGGCGGAGACCAGCACCGTACGCGACCTGTACCGGATCGACTGGACCCCGGTCGCCGGGCAGGCGAGCGAGCCTGTGACGGCGTACACCGTTCTCCAGGCCGCTACCGCCACCGAACTGCTCCCACAGCTCCAGGCCCACCTGAACGGCGAGCAGCCGCTGCTGGTCGTCACCCGCACCGCCGCCACCGACCCCGAACAGTCCGCCATCCGCGGCCTGGTCCGAGCCGCCCAGGCCGAACACCCCGACCGGATCACCCTCCTCGACACCGAAGACGCCGAAGGCGCCCAGGAGATCCCCGACCTCATCCCGGCCGACGAACCCGAACTCACCCACAGCGCAGGCACCTTCACCGCCCCCCGCCTGACCCGCGAGACGGCTCCCGCACAGGCCGCCACCGCCACCCCCTGGCCCACCACCGGCACCACCCTCATCACCGGCGGCACCGGCGGCCTCGGCGCCCTCACCGCACGCCACCTCGTCACCACCCACGGCGTCCAAAGCCTCCTGCTCACCAGCCGCCGCGGCACCCACGCCCCCGGCGCCACCCAACTCGCCACCGAACTCACCCAGTCCGGCGCCCGAGTCGAGATCACCGCCTGCGACGTCACCGACCGCGACGCCCTCGCCCACCTCCTCGACACCCACCCCGACATCACCGCCATCGTCCACACCGCCGGCGTCCTGGACGACACCACCATCGAACACCTCACCACCGACAGCCTCACCACAGTCCACGCACCCAAGGCCGACGCCGCCCGCCACCTCCACGAACTCACCACCGAACGCGGCATCACCCTCGAAGCCTTCGTTCTCTACTCGTCCACCGCGGCGACGTTCGACGGCACGGGGCAGGCGAACTACGCCGCCGCCAACGCCTACCTGGACGCGCTCGCCGCGCGGCGGCAGGCGCAGGGGCTGCCGGGGATCTCGCTGGCCTGGGGGCTGTGGGACCCGGAGGTCGGCGGGATGGGCGCCGGGCTCACGGCGGCCGACGTGGAGCGGGTCGCGCGGACCGGGCCGCGGGCGCTGGGCCGGGCGGCGGGGCTCGCCCTGCTGGACGCCGCGCTCGGCAGCGGGCGGGCGCATCTGGTGCCGGTACCGTTCGACACGGGCGCGCTGGAGCGGCGGGCCGGGGACAGCACGCTGCCCGCGATGCTGCGGGGGCTGGTCCGGGTGCCGGGCGCGGCCCGGCGGCGCGGGGCGGCGGATACGGCCGCGGCGCAGGGCGCGGAGGCGCTCAAGGAGACGCTGCTGCGGCTGCCGGCCGAGGAGCGGACGCCGCATGTGCTGCGGCTGGTGCGGGCGCGGGTCGCGGCGGTGCTCGGGCACGCCTCGGGCGACGCGGTGGACCCGGAGCGCGGGTTCGGCGGGCTCGGGTTCGACTCGCTGGCGGCGGTGGAACTGCGCAACCAGCTCGCGCCGCTGACCGGGCTGCGGCTGCCCGCGACGCTGACGTTCGACTACCCGACCTCGCGGGCGCTCGCCGAGTATGTGCGCGAGCAGCTCGTACCGGACGAGACCGGGCCTGCCGCGCTGCGCGCGGTGGAGGTCGAACTCGCGGCGCTGGAAGCGAAGTTGCTGCGCGTGGTGGGTGCGGACGGGCTCGACTCGGGGGATCACGCCCGGGTGGCCCAGACGCTGCGCACGCTCGCCGCGCGCTGGTCGGAGCTGCACGCGGCCGGGGAGGCCGGGGAGGCGGCGGCCGACTCGCTGGCGGACGCCGACGCCGAGCAGATCTTCGACATTCTCGACAGCGAGTTCGAGGGCATCGACATCGACTGACATCAGCCACTGACATCAGCCTTCGGGCTGTCACCGCGATGAGGAGCACCGTCATGGCCACGCGCAAGGAGACCGACCTGTGGCTGCTGGAGCGGCTCGTACCAGGGGCCGGGGTCAACAATCTGTCCGTCACGTTCGATGTGGACGGGGTCGTCGAGCCCGCCGCGCTGTCCCGGGCGCTGACGCTCGTGGTACGCCGGCAGGAGATACTGCGGACCGTCTTCCGGGCGTCGGAGACCGAGCTGACCCGGAGTGTGATCGCGCCCGGGGCGGTGGAGCTCTCGGTGCCCGGGGTGCCGGTGGGCGGGGGTGAGGACGTATCGGCGGCCGTGCAGGAGTTCGTGGCGGCGCCGTTCGCGCTGGACGGCTCGCCACTGGTGCGCGGGGCGGTGTTCCTGCCGGAGGGCGGCGGCTGCACGGTGAGTGTGGCGCTGCACCATCTGGTGTTCGACGCGATGTCGACGGTGTCGTTCCTCGGGGAGCTGCTGGGCGCGCTGCACGACCCGGACGGGTACGACACGACGCCGGTGGCGGCGGCCGTGGAGCCGGAGCCGTCCGCGGAGAGCGTGGAGTTCTGGCGGGAGCAGCTGCGGGGGTTCCGCGGCGGCGACGGGAGCGAGGGGGGCGGCGGACTGTGGTACGGCAATCCGCCCTCCGACACGCCGGATCTGGCCGGTGAGAGCACGTGGTACACGCTGTCGCGGCCGGCGCGTGACGTGGTGCGGCGGCTGTGCCGTGAGCTGCGCGCGCCGGAGGCGGTCATCCTGCTGTCGGCGTACAGCCTGCTGCTGTCGCGGCACGGCGCGGGCAAGGATCTGGTCGTCGGGTCGCCGGTGAGTGTGCGGCCGCCGGGGCACGAGGCGGCGATCGGCTACCACGTGAACGTGCTGCCGCTGCGGGTGCGGATCGATCCGGCGAAGCCGTTCAAGCGGCTGGTGAACCGGGTGCGTTCGGTCTTCCTCGAGGGCATCGGGAACAGCGGGGTGCCGGCCGAGCGGGTGCTGGACGAGGTGCGGGACGCGGACTCCGGCGCGAGCTGGCGCAACTCGCTGTGCACGCACCTGTTCAACTATGTGCCCGGCGGGACCGGCGGTGACTTCGCGGTCGGCGGGTTCCCGGCGCGGATGCGGGAGGTGGAGAACGGCTTCAGCAAGTTCGACCTGGAGTTCTTCTTCATGCCCGGCGCCGCGCAGGAGGACGGCGAGCAGGAGCTGCGCATCCGCGCGGTGTTCCGCACGCAGGTGTTCTCGGCGGCCGAGGTGGGGCTGCTGCTGGCCCGCTACGACGCCCTGCTGGTCCGGCTCGGTGCGGAACTGGCGGCGCCGGTGGGCGAGTTGTCGGTGTGGAGTGACGCGGACCGGGCCGCGGTGGCGGGCGGGCACCGGCACGGGCTGCCGTCGGCGCTGCCCTCCTCCCCCGCCGTCGCCCAGTTCTCGTCGTACGCGCCGGGCGAGTGGTCGGCCGTACGGGCCCTGGTGGCCGCGCCGGACGGCGGCGAGCTGCCGGTGCGGGTGCGCGGTGAGCTGTGCCTGGCGGAGGCGGACGGGACGCTGCGGCGCACCGGGGAGCTGGCGCGCTGGCTGCCGGACGGGCGCCTTGAGCTGCTGGGGCGGCTGGACCGGCGGGTGAGCGTGCAGGGCGTCACGTTCGGCCTGGACGACATCGACGCGGTGCTGCTGGCGCACGCGGAGGTGGCCGGCGCGGCGAGCGTGGCCGTGTCGGGGCGGGTGGTGTCGTTCGTGGCGCCCGCGGGCGGTACGGCCACGGAGGGGCTGGCGGAGCGGCTGCTCAAGCAGCTCCAGGTGTCCTTGCCGGCCGCGGCCGAGCCGGAGCGGCTGGTCGTGGTGGAGGCGCTGCCCTCGGTGGGTGGCCGGCCCGACCTGGAGGGCCTGCGGCTGCGCGCGGAGGCGCTGGCCGGCCGGGCCCGCGAGGAGGACGCGGGGACCGCGGTGGACACCGAGGAGCTGACCGGCCAACTCCTCGACCTGTGGCGTGAGTTCCTCAAGCGCGAGGACCTCAAGTCCGGTTCGGGCTTCTTCGCCAGCGGCGGCCACTCGCTGCTCGGCGTGCAACTCCTCCAGCGGATCAAGCGGACCACGGACGTGAAGGTCCGTATCCGCCTCGCGGACCTCTTCGCCCACCCGACGCCGAAGGCGCTGGCGGGGTTCATCGCGGAGAAGTCGCAGGCGGCGTAGGCGGGGTGGGCGACGGCCGGAGACGCGGGCCGGGGGGCCGGGCGTGCCAGTGACCGGGCGTGCGGCCTGCCGTCATGCGGTGGCAGGCCGCGGGACCGATCGGCTCAGCCGCCGCTCTTGCGCCGGAACGACCGCTGGCTCGCGGCCGGGCCGTGCGCCGCACGCACCTTCGACGCGTCCGGGCCGGCGCCCGTGTCGGCCGCGTCCGCCTGCGCACCGCGCTTGCGCGCCAGGGCTTCGCGGAACTTACGCTTGAGGTCGTAGTTGCCGTCGCTGTCCGGCGCCAGAGGAGACGTCCCGGTGTCGGCCGGCTCCGAACCTTCCGTGGTCGCGGGCTCTGCGGTCATGGTGACCTCCTGGGTTCGGGGGTGGGCAGGCACAGCTTGTCATGGTTCGCCGGCAGGGCAGCGGCTCTCAGCCGTTGCGCCGCACGAGGGCGGCCCTGCGGGCCTCGGCGAGCTTGCGGGCCTCGCCGGCCTTCCGGGACTTGCCGCCGGCGCCGCGGGAGGCATCCTTGCTGGTGCCGAGGCCGCGGAAGGGAGCGTTGGTGTTCTTGGGCCGGGGGACGGCGGGCCCGCCGTCGAGCGGGGTCCCGGACGGGGCCTTGGCGCCGGTGATCCGGCTCAGCTCCGCCTCGCCCGAGCGCACCTTGGTGACGGTCGCCTCGATGCCCGCCCCGGCCATCACGCGGCTCGTCTCGCGGCGCCGGTCCGCCGGCACGAGGGTGACCACGCGGCCGGACTCACCGGCGCGGGCGGTACGGCCCGCCCGGTGCAGATAGTCCTTGGGGTCGGTGGGCGGGTCGACGTTGACCACGAGATCGAGGTCGTCGACGTGCAGGCCACGGGCCGCGACATCGGTCGCCACCAGAACGGTGATCTGGCCGTTCTTGAACTGCGCCAGGGTCCGGGTGCGCTGCGGCTGGGACTTGCCGCTGTGCAGCGCCCCGGCGTGCACCCCGCTGGCCCGCAGATGCCGGGTGAGCTGGTCGACGGCGTGCTTGGTGTCGAGGAACAGCAGGACGCGGCCGTCGCGGGCGGCGATCTCCGTGGTGACGGCGTAGCGGTCAGGGCCGTGGACGACCAGGACGTGGTGCTCCATCGTCGAGACCGTGCCCGCGGACGGGTCGACCGAGTGGACGACGGGGTCGTGGAGGTAGCGGCGGACCAGCTGGTCGACGTCGCGGTCCAGAGTGGCCGAGAACAGCATCCGCTGACCGTCGGGGCGCACCTGGTCGAGGACGTCGGCGACCTGCGGCAGGAATCCCAGATCGCACATCTGGTCGGCCTCGTCCAGCACGGTGATCCGCACCCGTCCCAGGCGGCAGGCGTTGCGCTCGATCAGGTCGTGCAGGCGTCCGGGGGTGGCGACGACCACCTCGGCTCCCTGGCGCAGCGCGGCGGCCTGCCGGCCGATCGACATGCCGCCGACGACCGTGGCCGTCCGCAGCCGCAGTGCCTCGGCGTACGGCGTCAGCGCCTCGGTGACCTGCTGGGCCAGCTCCCGGGTGGGCACGAGGACCAGGGCGAGGGGCTGCTTCGGTTCGGCGCGCCGCCCGGCCGTACGGGTCAGCAGCGGCAGGCCGAAGGCGAGCGTCTTGCCCGAGCCGGTGCGCCCGCGCCCCAGGACGTCGCGTCCCTTGAGGGCGTCGGGCAGTGTGGCGGCCTGGATCGGGAAGGGTTCGCGCACCCCGAGGCCGCTCAGCGTCCTCAGCACCTCCGCCGGCAGTCCCAGGCCGGCGAAGGAGACGGCCGGGGGCGGCGTGGGGGGCGTGGCCCCGGGCCGGGCGGGACCGCCGTGAGCGATGCCGGAGTCAGCGGGATGATTCATGAACAGCCTTCCGCAGGGGAACGTACCGAGGAAGGCCCGGCGGGATCGAACAGCTCACGTACAGCCCCCGTACAGCCTGTGCACCAGCGGAACCGAACGGACGGAATCGCCCACCGCGACGACCACGCAAACGCATGACACTAACACAAGCGGAAGGCGTGACGACAGCTGCCCGCTGCGCGGCCCGTCGGCTCCGGCAGCGGCACGGACCCGCCCGCGCGCAGCCGGTCCGTGCCGTCCGTGCTCAGCCCACCTCCGCCAGCCACTCCCGCATGACCCGTTCGAAGCGTTCCGGTTCCTCGACGTGGGGCATGTGGCTGGAGTCCTCGAAGAGTTCCCAGCGGGAGCGGGGGATGTGGTCGAGGAAGGGGCGGATGGTGGCCTCGGTGGCCTCGTCGTGGGCGCCGGTGATGACCAGGGTGGGCACGTCGATCGCGTGCAGGCGGTCGACGACGGTCCAGTCCTTGAGGGTGCCGATGACGTGGAAGTCGGCGGGGCCGTTCATGGTGCCGTAGACGGTGGGGTCGCTCTGCAGGGCGAGCAGGGTGGTGGCGACCTCGGGGGGCAGCGGGCGGGCCCGGCACAGGTGGCGTTCGTAGAAGGCGAGGACGGCGCGCTGGTAGTCGGGGTGCGCGTAGTCGGCGGTGGCCTCGTGGCGGCGCAGGGTGTCGCGGACGTCGGCGGGCAGCGCGTCCTTGAGGCGTTCGCACTCGGCGCGCCACAACGGCATGGAGGCGGGTGAGTTGGCGATGACCAGGCCGCGCAGCCCGGCCGGCCGGCGCACCGCGTGCTCGGCGCCGAGCATGCCGCCCCAGGACTGGCCGAAGAGCAGGTAGTCATCGGCGATGTGCAAGTGGTCGAGCAGGGCGTCGAGTTCGGCGAGGAACAGGTCGACGGTCCAGAAGTCGGCGCCGCGGTCGGGCAGCCGGGTGGACTGGCCGTTGCCGAGCTGGTCGTAGTGGATGACCGGGCGTCCGTCGGAGGCGAGCGCGGTCAGGCTCAGCAGGTAGTCGTGGACGGAGCCGGGGCCGCCGTGCGCGACGACGAGCGGGGTGCGGCCGCTGTGCAGGTCGCCGGTGACGCGGTACCAGGTGTGGTGGCCGCGGAAGGGGACGACGCCCTTGCGGCTGGGGGCCAGGAACATGGGGTCCCTCTCGGACGGATCGGGGCGGGGCGGACGGGCCGGGGCGGGGCGGGGTGGGGCGGGCCGGGGTGGGGCGGACGGGCCGGGCCGGGGCGAGGCGGTCGGTCGGACGGTGGGCGGTCGGTCGGACGGTGGCGGCCGGTCGGGCGGTGGGCAGTCGGACGGGCGGTGGCGGCCGGTCGGGCAGTGGCGGCCGGTCGGGCGGTGGGCAGTCGGACGGGCGGTGGCGGCCGGTCGGGCAGTGGCGGCCGGTCGGGCAGTGGCGGCCGGACGGACGGTGGCGGCCGGACGGGCAGTGGGCAGTCGGCCGGACGGTGGCGGCCGGTCGGACGGTGGCAGTCGGCCGGACGGTGGCGGCCGGTCGGACGGTGGCGGCCGGTCGGACGGTGGCGGCCGGTCGGCCGGACGGTGGCAGTCGGCCGGGCGGTGGCGGCCAGTCGGACGGACGGTGGCAGTCGGCCGGACGGACGGTGGCGGCCGGACGGGCGGGATGCGCGGAAGGGCGCCGGCCTGTGCGGCCGGCGCCCCTCTGTCTCCCGTACGGTCCGGGGCCGCTCAGGCGCGGGCGGCCTCGCGCCGGTAGCTCAGGAACACCGCGCCGGAGAACACCAGCGTCCACGCGGCGAGCACGGCCGCGCCGACCGCCGCGCGGGTGTCGTGCAGCAGGGCGCCGTGGCCGATGTCGGCCAGCCAGTAGCTGGGCATGATCTTGACGATGGTGACCAGCCAGTCCGGGAACCCGGTGGTCGGCAGGAGCAGGCCGCCCAGGAAGCCGAAGAGGATGATCAGGCCCTGGAGGTACATCTGCTGCTGCTCGGGCGCCACGTACAGGCCGATGACCAGGCCGAGGACCGCGCACGGCAGGGCGGCGATCCAGATGCCGAGGGTGATCTGCAGCCAGCCGGCCGTGGACATGTGCACGTCCTGCACCAGCCAGCCGAACAGCGCCACGAACGCCGGGCCGGGCAGCGCGACGATCATCGCCACCAGCACCTTGGTCAGCAGGTAGGTGCGCGGCAGCAGCGGGGTCAGGCGCAGCTGCCGGTGCCAGCCGATCTGCCGTTCGTGCGCGACCCGGGCGGTCGTGTGCATCGAGGACGTGAACGCGCTGTACGCGGCCAGGCTGCACATCAGCCAGGCGCTGTAGGTGATGCCGTGGGAGTGGGGGATGGTCTGCTTCTTGTAGAGCATGCACTCCAGCAGATACATCACGACGGGCACGACGAACGCGAAGACGATGAACCGCGGCCCGCGCAGCATTCGCTTGATCTCGATGGCCAGGTAGCCGGTCATGCGGCCTCGTCCTCCGTGTTCTGCGTGTCGTCCTGCGCCGCGTCGTCGGCCGTCAGGGTGAGGAACGCCTCCTCCAGGCCGGTGGCGCTGATCTCGATGTCGTGTGCGCCGGGGTACCGCGTCACCAGGGCGCGGACCGCGGCGTCGGAGTCGTCGCAGTGCAGCTCCGCCTGGCCGAGCCGGACGGTGGCCGCCGTGACGCCGGGCAGCCGCCGCAGGTCGTCGGCCTCCGCGCCGGGCACCGCGGCGCGCAGCATGCGGCCGGCGGTCAGGGCGCGGATCTCGGCGACCGTGCCGTCGGCGGCGATCTGGCCCGCCCGCATCAGGACGACGCGGTCGGCGAACTCCTCGGCCTCGTCCAGGTAGTGGGTGGCGAAGACGACCGTGCGTCCGGTGTCGGTGAACTTGCGCATCGACTCCCAGAACTTGCGGCGGCTGCCGACGTCCATCGCGGAGGTCGGCTCGTCCAGGATGAGCAGCTGCGGGTTGCCGACCAGGGCGCAGGCGAACCGGGCGCGCTGGCGCTGGCCGCCGGAGAGCTTGGTGCCGCGGCGGTCGGCGATGTCCTCGATGTTGGCGCGGCGCAGCAGTTCGTCCATCGGGAGCGGGTTCTTGTAGAGCGAGGAGATCATGCCGAGGGTCTCGCGGACGCTCAGGTCGTCGATGAGGGAGCCCTCCTGGAGCACGGCGCTCGCCAGGCCCTGCCGTACGGCGATGTGGGGGGCCTTGCCGAAGAGGGTGATCGAGCCCGCGGTCGGCTTCGCCAGGCCGAGGATCATGTCGACGGTGGTGGACTTGCCGGCGCCGTTGGGGCCGAGCAGGGCGACGACCTCGCCGGGCGCGATGGCCAGGTCGACACCGCGGACGGCCTTGACCTCGCCGTAGTCCTTGCGCAGGCCGATGATCCGCAGGGCGGGCTCGACGCCGGTGCCGGCGCCGGCCGCGGGCTTCTTCACGGCGGCGGGGCGGGGGGCGGGCTCGGCTGCGGACTCGGGCACGGGCGCGGGCGTGGGCGTGGGCGCGGGCGCGGGCGTGGGCTTCGTCCCGGGCGCGGCGGCCGGCTCGGCGGCGGTCTCCGGTGCGGTCACGGCGGTCACAGCGGTCACGGCCGCCGCTTCCGTCACCTTCGCCGCTTCCGTCGCCGCCGCTTCAGTCTTCGCCGTCGTCGCCGCCGGTTTGCGGGTGGCGGCGGCCGTCGTCGTCTTCTTCGCCGCGGTCTTCTTGGCGGCCGTCTTGCGCGCCGCCGCCTTCCGCGGGGTCGCCGCCTTCTTCGCGGGCTGCTTCCTGGCGGCGGGCTTCTTCGCCTCGGCCGGCGCCGGTGCGGCGTCGGGAGCCGGGGACGGGGCCATGACGGTGGTGCCTCCCTCGTCCCGTACGGTCCTGGTCTCTGGGGTCGTCGTCATGTCACATCCGGATCTGTCGGGAGAGGTCCTGCGGGGACAGCAGCGCGTCCAGTGCCTTCGCGGCGGCCTCGTCGCGCAGCAGGTTCATGTGCTCACTGCCGAACCGGATCTCCCTGGCCACGACGCCGGCCGCGGTCTCCGGGTCGGTGGAGCGGAGCCGGTTGAGTCCGCTGAGCGGGCTGGCGGAACTGAAGGCGACCGCCCGGTGCCAGTTCTCCATCGAGCCGAAATCGCCCGCGGCGACGACGTAGGCGACGAAAGCCGTGAACGACTCGGTGAATTCGGCCCGGCTCTCCTCGTCGAGATCGAGCGTGTCGAACGCCGGTTCGCTCACGCCGCGGAAAAGCCGGACGAGTTCGGTCCCCAGCTCCCGAATGTCGTCGGTGCGTTCCAGGACCCGGTGTCCTTCGGTGTTCGCCACCGAGACCGGTTCCGGGCCGACGATGGATTCGAAGAGACTCAGGGACGTGTGGAACTGCCAGTACAGACCGAGCGGGTTGGCGAGTTCCGGGTCGAAGAGAATGAGCTGCGGGGCGCTTTCCTGCCACTGCGTGAGGCGTTCGGCGAGCGCTGCCGCGTACACCGAGCCGGCGCAGAAGCCGAGCACCGCGCTGACCGGCCGGCCGGTCTCTCGTACGGATTCGAACCAGCGGTCCAGGTAGTCCTGGCCGCCGGGCCCCACGTCGGTGGCGATGGCCTGGGGCATCGTCTCCCAGACGTGGTGGCGTCCCGCCGCGGTGAGCGAGAAGAGATCGGAGAAACGGGCGTCGGGACGGCCGGTGGCGGTGAAGTCGACGGCGAGCACCAGATCGTCCCGGCTGCTGGTACCGCCTATTTTCAGCCACACGTCGTTGTTATCCACCGGCTGCCCCTTCCTGACTTGTCTGTCGAGTTCTCGACTTGGGATCGCGCTGGTTGTGCCGGGTGTCTCGATGCTAGAAGTGGGCATGCCCGCTGAGAGCCCCTATGGCTACCCCTAGCGCCCCCTAGGGGGCGGCACCCTCCAGTACGTCGTCGAGTTCTTCGGTCAGGTATTCGACGAGTTCTTCCGGTGTTCCGTATTCGTAGATCACCGCGGCGGGCAGCTTGAGGCCCAGTGCGGCGGTGAGCCGGTCCCGGAATTCGACCGCGAGCAGCGAGGTGAATCCCAGGTCCAGGAAATCGCTGTCCGACCCGATGGCGTCGTCCGCGCCGGTGTGCCCGAGCACCGCCGCGGTGGCGTCGCGCACCAGTTGCCCGAGCAGCACGGTCCGCCCGGCCTCGTCGGCCGCCCGCAACGCCGTCAGCAGCGATTCCCGCTCGTCCTCGTCCGCCGGCCGCCCGGCCTCCGGGAGCACCACCCCCTGCGTCACGCCTCCACCGGCCGCCCGCCCCGCCGACGCGAGCCAGTAGTGCTGGTGCTGGAAGGCGTAGGTGGGCAGGTCCACCGGCCGCCGGCCAGGACCGAAGTACGCCGCCCAGTCCACGGAGGGCAGCCGGGTCAGGGCCTCCACGAGTGCCTGCGGCTCGGTGCGGTCGCGGCGGAGGGTGGGCAGCGCGCGCGGGTCGTCGGCCATGGCGGTGAGCACGGCGTCCGGGCCCAGCTCCAGGAAGGTGCCCACACCCTGCGCGTCCAGCGTCGCCACGGCGTCGGCGAAACGTACGGCCTGGCGGACGTGCTGCACCCAGTACGAGGGCTGGGACAGTTCCTCGTACAGGACCGCCTCGCCCGTCAGCGTCGACACGAGCGGAATCGTGGTCTCGTGGTACGTCAGTCCCGCCGCGACCTGCTCGAACTCCGCGAGCATCGGCTCCATCAGCGGCGAGTGGAAAGCGTGGCTGACGGCGAGCTTCTTGGTCTTGCGACCCGTGGCCGCGAAGTGCCGTACCACCTCGTCGACACCCGCCTCGGGGCCGGAGACGACAACAGACATAGGCCCGTTGACGGCGGCGATGCCCGTCCCGTCCGGCAGCACCGGCAGGACTTCCTCCTCCGTCGCCCGTACGGCGGCCATGGCGCCCCCGCCCGGAAGCCGCTGCATCAGCCGCCCCCGCGCCGAGACGATCAGGGCCGCGTCTTCGAGGGACCACAACCCCGCCACATGCGCGGCGGCCAGCTCACCGATGGAGTGCCCGGCCAGCACATCCGGCCGTACCCCCCACGCCTCCAACAACCGGAAGAGGGCGACTTCGAGGGCGAAGAGCGCGGGCTGCGTATAGCCCGTCTCGTCCAGCCCCTCACCCCCGAACATGACGTCCTTCAACGGCCGTTCGAGATGCGCGTCGAGGGCAGCGCACACCTCGTCCAACGCCCCCGCGAACACCGGGAACGCCTCGTACAGCTCCCGTCCCATCCCCGCCCGCTGGCTGCCCTGCCCCGTGAACAGGAACGCCAGCGAACCGCCGGCCGCCGAAGGCGTCACCTTGCCCTCGGTGATGGCCTCCAGGCCGGCGAGGAGGGTGTCGCGGTCGGTGGCGACGGCGCCCGTGCGGTGCGGGAAGGAGGTACGGCGGGTGGCGAGGGAGTGGCCGATGTCGGCGGGGTCGAGGCCGGGGTGGGAGCGGGCGTGGGCGAGGAGGCGGGCGGCCTGGGCGCGGACGGCCGCGGGGGTGCGGCCGGAGAGGGTCCACGGGATCACCGGCAGCGGACCGGCCGCGGCGGCCGCCGCGGCCGGTTCCGCGGCGGGCGCCTCCTCGATGATGACGTGGACGTTGGTGCCGCTGATGCCGAACGCGGAGACGGCGGCCCGGCGCGGGCGGTCGCCTGCGGGCCAGGGGCGGTTCTCGGTGAGGAGTTCCACGGCGCCGGCCGACCAGTCGACGTGCGGGGAGGGCGCGTCGATGTGCAGGGAGCGCGGCAGGACGCCCGCGCGCAGCGCCTGCACCATCTTGATGACACCGGCCGCGCCCGCCGCCGCCTGGGTGTGGCCGAGGTTGGACTTGACGGAGCCGAGCAGCAGCGGGGCGTCCGGGGAGCGGCCCTGGCCGTAGGTGGCCAGCAGCGCCTGGGCCTCGATGGGGTCGCCGAGGACGGTTCCGGTGCCGTGCGCCTCGACGGCGTCGACGTCGTCGGTGGACAGGCCGGCCGAGGCGAGCGCGTCGAGGACGACCTGCTGCTGGGAGGGGCCGCTGGGCGCGGTGAGGCCGTTGCTGGCGCCGTCCTGGTTGATGGCGGAGCCGCGCACGACGGCCAGGACGCGGTGGCCGTTGCGGCGGGCGTCGGAAAGGCGCTCCAGGAGGAGGACGCCGACGCCCTCGGACCAGCCGGTGCCGTCGGCGGCCCGGGCGAACGGCTTGCAGCGGCCGTCGGGGGCGAGGCCCCGCTGCCGGCTGAAGTCGATGAACGTGTCCGGGGTGGCCATGACGGTGACACCGCCGGCCAGGGCGAGTGAGCACTCCCCCGCGCGCAGGGCCTGCGCGGCCAGGTGCAGGGTGACCAGCGAGGACGAGCAGGCGGTGTCGACGGTGACGGCGGGCCCGGTCAGGCCCAGGCAGTAGGCGATCCGGCCGGACAGGACGCTGCCCGCGGTGCCGGTGCCGAGGAAGCCCTCGACGCCGTCGGGCAGGGCGGCGCGGTCCGAGCCGTAGTCGTGGTACATGACGCCCGCGTACACGCCGGTACGGGTGCCGCGCGCGACGGCCGGGTCGATTCCGGCGTGCTCGAACGCCTCCCAGGAGGTCTCCAGGAGCAGCCGCTGCTGCGGGTCCATGGCGAGCGCCTCGCGCGGGCTGATCCCGAAGAACGCGGCGTCGAACTCGCCCGCCGCGTCGAGGAAGCCGCCTTCCTTGGCGTAGCTCTTGCCGAGGGCGTTCGGGTCGGGGTCGTACAGGTTGCCGGTGTCCCAGCCGCGGTCGTCGGGGAAGCCGCGCATGCCGTCGCCGCCGGCGGCGACGAGCCGCCACAGGTCGTCGGGGGAGGCGACGCCGCCCGGGTAGCGGCAGGCCATGCCGACGATGGCGATGGGCTCGCGGGTGCGGGACTCCAGGTCCTCGATGCGCCGGCGGGCCTGCATCAGGTCGGCGGTGGCCTTCTTCAGGTAGTCCCGCAGCTTCTGCTCGCGGTCTCCCGGTGCTGCGGTGGTGGCCGCGGTGATGCCTGTGGCTGCTGCCATGGTCGTTCAGCTCCCGGTCTCGCCGTCGAGGAGGGCGAAGAGTTCGTCGTCGGATGCCTCTGCCAGGTCACCGGCCGCCTGGTCCGCCGCCGGCTGCGGGTCCGTGTCCTGCCAGCGGGCCAGCAGGGCCTGTAGCCGTACGGTGATCCGGGTCCGGGTCAGCTGGTCCAGCTCCCGGGTGCCGATGAGGGGTTCGAGGTGGTCGAGGCCGCGCAGCAGGGCGGTGGCGGGGTCGTCGTCGGCGGGCGCCAGTTCCTTGTGCAGGTGGGCGGCGAGTTCGTGCGGGGTGGGGTGGTCGAAGACGAGGGTGGCGGGCAGCCGTACGCCGGTCTCGGCGGCGAGCGCGTTGCGGAACTCGACGGCGGTCAGCGAGTCGAAGCCGAAGTCCTTGAACGGCTTCTCGGCCTCGACCCCCTGCCCGGCGGGGAAGCCGAGGACGCTACGGACGTGCCGGCGCACGAGGTCGAGCAGGAAAGCGGTCCGCTCGTCCCGGTCCCCCAGCGCCGCGATCCGCTCGCGCAGCACGTCTCCGCCCCCGCCGCCCGCGCCGCCCGGTGCTCCGGCGGCGGTACGGCGGGCGGGGACGCGGACCAGGGAGCGCAGCAGCCCCGGTACGCCCCCGCTGAGGGAACGGGCCAGCGCGGGCACGTCGAACCGTACGGCCACGGTGAGCGCGTCGGGACCGGCGACGGCGGCGTCGAGCAGGGCGAGGCCCGCTTCCGCGGCGAGGGGGCGTACTCCGGTGCGGGCCATCCGCTCCAGGTCGGTGGCGGTGAGGTCGGCGCCCATGCCGCCGGTGGCCGGGTCCCACAGGCCCCAGGCCAGGGAGACCGCGGGCTGCCCGTGGGCGCGGCGGTGGGCGGCGAGGGCGTCCAGGCAGGCGTTGGCGGCGGCGTAGTTGGCCTGGCCGCCGCCGCCCAGCACACCGGCGGCGGAGGAGAACAACACGAACGCGTCGAGGTCGCCGGTGAGTTCGTGGAGGTGGCGGGCGGCGTCGGCCTTGGGGGCGAGGACGCGGCGGAGCTGTTTGGGGGTGAGCCGGGCCACGGTCGCGTCGTCGACGACACCCGCCGTGTGCACGACCGCCTTGATGCCGGGATGTGCGGCGAGCAGTGCGGCGAGCGCGTCCCGGTCGGCGACGTCGCAGGCGGCGACGGTGACCTCGGCGCCCGACGCGCGCAGCTCGGCGGCGAGTTCGGCGGCGCCGGGGGCGTCGGGGCCGCGGCGGCCGGCGAGCAGCAGGCCGCGGACGCCGTGGGCGGTGACCAGATGGCGGGCGACGAGTGCGCCGAGGCCGCCGGTGCCGCCGGTGACCAGGACGGTGCCGGTGGTGGGCCAGGCCGGTTCCGGCTCGGCGGCGGTCGTGCCGCGCACCAGCCGGGGGGCGAGCAACGTGCCGCCGCGCAGGGCGAGTTCGTCCTCGTCGGCGGTGAGGGCGGCGGCGGGCAGTTCGTCGGTGTCGAGGTCCAGGAGCAGCAGCCGCCCGGGGTACTCGGTCCGGGCCGCGCGGAGGAGCCCGGTGACGGCGGCCTGGCCGAGTTCGGTGACGTCCTCGCCGGGCGCGGTGGCCACGGCGCCCCGGGTGACGACGAGCAGCCGCTCGTCCGGCGCGGCCCCGGTCCCCTCCAGCCACTCCTGGAGCCCTTCGAGGACAGCCGTCGCGGTCTCGGCGGGCAGGCCGCCGGCCGGGGCGACCAGCGCGGACCAGCCCGCCACGGGCAGCGGCAGTACGGCACCGGGCCCGGGCAGCGGCAGCGGCTCGCCGGTACTGCCGGTATCCGCCGTCGCCACGGTGGTCCAGTCGACTCCGTACGCCGCGTCTCCCGTGCCCGGCCGGCCCGCGCCGGAGGTCACCGGCACCGGGCGCAGGGCGAGGGTGCCGACCGACAGGACGGGCCGCCCGTCCGGGTCGGCGGCGTCGAGGGTGACGGAACCGGGGGTGGTCGCGGCCACCCGGACGCGCAGCGTGCGGGCGCCCGCCGCGTGCAGGGTGACGTCCGACCAGGAGAACGGCAGCCAGGCCGAGCCGGGTTCGGGCGCGGGCAGCAGTTCCCCGGCGGCCACGGCGTGCAGGGCCGCGTCCAGCAGGGCCGGGTGGATGCCGTAGCCGTCGCTCTCGGCGTCCTCGGGCAGGGCGACCTCGGCGCATACGGCGTCCCCGTCCCGCCAGGCGCGCGTCAGCCCCTGGAAGAGGGGACCGTAGTCGAGGCCCAGGGCGGCGAGGGCGGCGTAGAGATGCTCGGTGTCCAGGGGGGCGGCGCCGGGCGGGGGCCAGGCGGTGAGGTCGGCGGACTCGACGGTGTCGGCCGTCAGCGAGCCCTCGGCGTGCAGGGTCCACTCCCCCTCGCCCGCCGGTCGGGAGTGCACGGTGACGGCGGGCTCGTCGCCCTCACCCACCCGCACCCGCAGGGCGACCGCGCCGCTCTCCGGCACGACCAGCGGAGCGTGCAGGGTGAGGTCGCGTACGGTCCCGCGCCCGACCTCGTCACCGGCCCGCACCGCGATCTCCACCAGTGCGGCACCCGGCACGATGACCGTCCCGCTCACCGCGTGCTCCGCCAGCCACGGATGCGTGGCCAACGACAACCGACCGGTGAACAACGCACCTTCCGTATCCGGGAGTTCTACCGTCGCTCCGAACAGCGGGTGCCCGACCGGTGCGAGCCCGAAGTCACCGGGCTCCCCCGACCCCACCGAGTTGCTGCGGAACCAGTAGGGGCGGTGCTGGAAGGCGTAGGTGGGCAGGTCCACCGGCTGTCGGCCAGGACCGAAGTACGCCGCCCAGTCCACTGAGGGCAGTCGGGTGAGGGCTTCCACGAGGGCTTGGGGTTCGGTGCGGTCGCGGCGGAGGGTGGGGAGCGCGCGGGGGTCGTCGGCCATGGCGGTGAGGACGGCGTCCGGGCCGAGTTCGAGGAAGGTGCCGATGCCCTGCGCGTCGAGGGTGGCGACGGCGTCGGCGAAACGTACGGCCTGACGGACGTGCCGGACCCAGTAGGAGGGCTGGGCGAGATCCTCGTACGTGACCGCCTCGCCCGTCAGCGTCGACACGAGCGGAATCGTGGTCTCGTGGTACGTCAGCCCGGCCGCGACCTGCTCGAACTCCGCGAGCATCGGCTCCATCAGCGGCGAGTGGAAAGCGTGGCTGACGGTCAGCTTCTTGGTCTTGCGACCGGCGTCCGCGAAGTGCCGTACGACCTCATCGACACCCGCCTCCGGGCCCGAGACGACCACGGACGTCGGCCCGTTCACAGCGGCGATTCCCGTACCTTCCGGCAGGACGGGGAGGACTTCTTCCTCGGTGGCCTGTACGGCGGCCATCGCGCCCCCGGCCGGAAGCCGCTGCATCAGCCGCCCCCGGGCCGACACGATCAGCGCGGCGTCTTCGAGCGACCACAACCCCGCCACATGCGCGGCGGCCAGTTCACCGATCGAGTGCCCGGCCAGCACATCGGCGCGTACACCCCACGCCTCCAACAACCGGAACAGAGCCACTTCCAGGGCGAACAGGGCGGGCTGCGTGCAACCGGTCTCGTCCAGGCCCTCACCCCCGAACATGACGTCCTTCAGGGGCCGTTCGAGATGCGCGTCGAGGGCGGCGCAGACCTCGTCCAGCGCGGCGGCGAACACCGGGAACGCCTCGTACAACTCCCGTCCCATTCCCGCCCGCTGGCTCCCCTGCCCCGTGAACAGGAACGCGAGGGGGCCGTGGCCGATGCCGGGCAGGCGGGCGCCCTCCGCGACGGCTTCCAGGCCGGTCAGCATGGCGTCACGGTCGCCGGCGACGACGGCGGCGCGGTAGGGGAGGGCGGAGCGGCGGGTGAGCAGGGAGTGGCCGGTGTCCGCGAGGTCGAGGTGCGGGTGGGAGCGGGCGTGGGCCAGGAGGCGGGCGGCCTGGGCGCGGACGGCGTCCTCGCCGGTCGCGGAGACGATCCAGGGCACCACCGGCAGCGGCGCGCCGGCGGCTGCCGGAGTTTCCCGCGGCTGCGCCGGCTCGTCCGCCGGAGCCTCCTCCACGATCACATGGGCGTTCGTGCCGCTGATGCCGAAGGAGGAGACACCGGCGCGCCGGGTCCGCTCCCCGGCCGGCCACGGACGGGCCTCGGTGAGCAGTTCGACGGCGCCCGCCGTCCAGTCGACGTGTGCGGAGGGGGCGTCCACGCCGAGGGTCTGGGGGAGCCGTTCGTGGCGCAGGGCGAGGACGGTCTTGATGACGCCCGCCATGCCGGCGGCGCCCTGGGTGTGGCCGAGGTTGGACTTGATGGAGCCGAGCCACAGGGGGGTGTCGGCGGCGCGGTCCTGGCCGTAGGTGGCGAGGAGGGCCTGCGCCTCGATCGGGTCGCCGAGTTTCGTGCCGGTGCCGTGCGCCTCGACCGCGTCCACCTGCTGGGGTGAGAGCCGGGCGGCGGCCAGGGCCTGCTTGATGACCCGCTGCTGGGAGGGGCCGTTGGGGGCGGTGAGGCCGTTGCTCGCGCCGTCCTGGTTGACGGCCGAGCCCCGGACGACCGCCAGCACGCGGTGGCCGCCTCGGCGGGCGTCGGACAGCTTCTCCAGGACGAGGACGCCGACGCCCTCGGACAGGCCCGTACCGTCGGCGGCGTCCGCGAACGCCTTGCAACGGCCGTCCCGGGAGAGGCCGTCGGCGCGGCTGAACTCCAGGAACGTACCGGCGGAGCCCATGACCGTGACGCCGCCGGCCAAGGCGAGCGAGCACTCACCGCCGCGCAGTGCCTGGGCGGCGAGGTGCACCGCGACCAGGGACGACGAGCAGGCGGTGTCGATGGTGAGGGAGGGGCCCTCCAGGCCGAGCGCGTAGGAGACACGGCCTGACAGGACGCTGGCGGCGACGCCGGTCATCATGTGGCCGGCGATGGAGTCGGGCATCCGGGTCAGGCCGCGCAGGTAGTCGTTGCTGCTGACGCCGGCGTAGACGGCGGTGCGGGTGCCGGACAGGGTGTGCGGGTCGATGCCCGCGCGTTCCAGGGCCTCCCAGGAGGTCTCCAGGAGGACCCGCTGCTGCGGGTCCATGGCGAGCGCCTCGCGGGGGCTGATGCCGAAGAACTCGGGGTCGAACCCGGCGGCGTCCTGGAGGAACCCGGCGCGCCTGCCGGTGTCGTCGTGGCCGTCGCTGGCGGCGAGCTGCTCCAGGTTCCAGCCGCGGTCGCGGGGGAAGGGGGACATGCCGTCGCGGCCGGCGTCGAGCATGGCCCACAGGTCCTCGGGCGAGGTGACGCCGCCGGGGAAGCGGCAGGCCATGCCGACGATCGCGATCGGCTCGTGTTCCCTCTCCTCGGCCTCGCGCAGCCGCCGACGGGTGTCGTGCAAGTCGGCTGCGACCCGCTTCAATGTGTCGACCAGCTGTTTCTCGTCAGCCATTTCTTCCCTACTTCCCCTCTGATCCCCTCGTGCGACGTGTTCGGCCCGCGGGTACCGGCAGGTTCCGGCGGGTACCTGCCGGAACCCCCGCGGGGGCCTGCCGGTACCTGCCGGTGCCGCCGGTGCCTAGATGCCGAGTTCGTCCGTGATGAAGGCCAGGACCTCGTCGGACGAGGCGTCCTGCAGTCGTGCGCCCACGTCGTCCGTGCCGTCGGCGTGCGCGGTGCGCATGCTCTTGAAACGGGCGAGCAGGTCTTCCAGGCGGGCCGTGACGGCCCGGTGCGCCTCGTCGTCGAGCGAGGCGTCCGGCAGGTGGCTCTCCAGGCGGTCGAGTTCGGCCAGGACGCCGTCGACCGGGTCGCTCTGCTCGGGGGCCAGTTCGGCCAGGAGCAGGCGGGCCAGGGCGAGCGGGGTCGGGTGGTCGAAGACGGCGGTGGCGGAGAGCCGGATGCCGGTGGCGGCGGTGAGCCGGTTGCGGAACTCGACGGCGGTCAGCGAGTCGAAGCCGAGTTCCTTGAAGGAGCGGGTGGCGCCGACCGCCGAGGGCCCGGCGAAGCCGAGCACGGCGGCGGCGTAGGACTGGACGAGGTCGAGCAGTGCCGTCTCCCGGCCGTCGGCGGGCAGGGCGGCCAGGCGGGTGCGCAGGGCCTCGCCGGGGCCGCCGGCGCCGTCCGCGGCGGTGGCCACGGGGGCGGTGCCCTGCGCGGTGGGCCGGGCCTGGGTGCGGACCAGGCCGCGGTACAGGTGCGGGACGGGTGCGCCGTCGCCCGCGCCGCGCAGCGAGGCCGTGTTCAGGCCGATCGGTACGAGGTGCGGGTGGTCGTGGCCGTACGCGCCGAGGGCCGCGTCCAGCAGGGCGAGGCCCTGTTCGGGGTCGAGCGGGCGGACGCCGGAGCGGGCTAGGCGGCCGAGGTCGGCGGTGTCGAGGTGGCCGGTCATGCCGCTGGGCTCGGCCCACAGGCCCCAGGACAGCGAGGTGGCGGGCAGGCCGCTCGCGCGCCGGTGGGCGGCGAGGCCGTCCAGGTAGGCGTTGGCGGCGGCGTAGTTGCCCTGTCCGGCGTTGCCGAGGACGCCCGCCGAGGAGGAGAACAGGACGAAGGCGTCCAGGTCGCTGCCGGCGGTCAGCTCGTGCAGGTGCTGGGCGGCGACGGCCTTGGGCGCGAGGACCGCTTCCAGTTTCTCCGGGGTGAGCCGGCCCAGGGTGGCGTCGTCGAGGACGCCGGCGGCGTGCACGATCGCGCGCGGGGTGTGCCGGGCGAGGAGCGCGGCGAGCGCGTCGCGGTCGGTGATGTCGCACGCCTCGACGGTGACCTCGGTGCCCGACTCGCCCAGTTCGGCGGCGAGTTCGGTCGCGCCGGGGGTGTCGGGGCCGCGGCGGCCGGCCAGGACCAGGCGGCGTACGCCGTGCCGGCCGGCGAGGTGGCGGGCGACGAGGGCGCCGAGTCCGCCGGTGCCGCCGGTGATCAGTACGGTGCCGTCGGGCGCCCAGGTGTGCTCGGCGGCACCCTCAGCGCCTTCGACACCCTCGCCGGGCTCGGTGGTCCCGGGGGCGTCTGCGGCCTCCGTACGGGCCAGGCGGGGCACCCGGATCTCGCCGTCGCGCAGCGCGAACTCGGGTTCGCCGGTGGCGAGGGCGGCGGCCAGCAGGGCGCGGGAGGGGACCTCGGTGCCGATGTCGGCGAGGACGATCCGGTCGGGGCTCTCGGTCTGCGCGGTGCGGACCAGGCCGTGCACGGATGCCTGCGCGAGGTCGGCGATGTCCTCGCCGGGCGCGGTGGAGACGGCGCCGCGGGTGACGACGACCAGGCGGGCGGTGTCGGTGCGCGGGTCGGACAGCCACACCTGGAGGTCACCGAGGGTCTGCATCACGGCGTCGTCCACGGTGGACTGCCAGTGCACGGGGGCCAGGACGGTGCCGACGCCGCCGTCGAGTTCCTCGGTGCTGAAGATCTCCGGCAGGCCGGGGAAGAGCGGGTCGTCACCGAACACCGCCCAGTCGTCGGGCACTTCGCCGGTCTCGGGGGCGGGCAGGGCCGTCCACTCGACGTGGAAGAGGGTGTCGCGGAACGGGTTGCCGCTCGCCCGGGACAGCCGGGCCAGCGCGTCGGCGGGCAGTTGCCGCAGCCCCAGCGACTCGACGGTGGCGACCGGCACGCCCGCGGTGTCGCAGACGGTGACGGACACGGCGCCCTCGCCCGCGGCGGCGATCCTGACCCGCAGCGCGGTGGCCCCGGCGCTGTGCAGGGTCACCCCGGACCACGTGAACGGCAGCCACGGGCCGCCGTCGCCGGCCTCCAGGAACCCGCCGAGCGCGATGGCGTGCAGCGCGGAGTCGAGCAGCGCCGGGTGCAGGCCGAACAGGGGGGCCTGCGCGGCGGTCTCCAGGGGCAGGGCGACCTCGGCGTACAGGGCGTCGTCGGCGCGCCAGGCGGAGCGCAGGCCGCGGAAGGCGGGCCCGTAGTCGAGGCCGAGGGCCCCCAGGCCGGCGTAGAGCTGTGCGGTGTCGACGCTCTCGGCGCCGGCCGGCGGCCAGGCCGCCAGGTGCTCGCCGGCCGGGGCGGGCCCGGCGGTGAGCAGGCCGGTGGCGTGCCGGGTCCACGGCTCGTCGGGGGCCGCGTCGGCGGCCCTGGAGTGCACGGTGACGGCGCGCTCGTCGTCGGTGCCGCCGTTCGCGGAGACGACGACGCGCAGGTGCACGTCGGTGCGGTCGGGCAGGACGAGGGGTGCTTCCAGGGTGAGGTCGGCCAGGTACGGGTGGCCGGTCTCGTCGCCGGCCCGGACCGCCAGTTCCAGCAGGGCGGTGCCCGGTACGACGACGGTGGAGCCGACGGCGTGGTCGGTGAGCCAGGGCTGCGCGGTGGCGGAGAGCCGTCCGGTCAGGACGAGCCCGCCGTCGCCGGGCAGGGCGACGGCCGCGCCGAGCAGCGGGTGCCCGGCGTCGCGCTGGCCGACCGCGGCCGGGTCGCCGGTGGCCGCGGTGGGCTCCAGCCAGTACCGCTCGCCCTGGAACGGGTAGGTCGGCAGCGCCGCGCGTCCGGTGGCGCGGCCCGCGAACACGGCGTCCCAGTCGGGGCGTACGCCGTGCGCGACGAGCCGGCCGAGGCTGGTCAGGACGCGGGCGGTGCCGCCGTCGTCGCGGCGCAGGGTGCCGGTGACGACGGCCGTGTCGGCGCCCGCGTCGGCGAGGGTGTCGGTGAGGCCGACGGTCAGCACGGGGTGCGGGCTGCACTCGACGAACACGGTGTGGCCGCTGCCGGCCAGGGCGCGCACGGCGGGTTCGAAGCGGACGGTGTGACGCAGGTTGCGGTGCCAGTAGGAGGCGTCCATCTCGTGCCCGTCGATCAGCCGGTCCTCCAGGGTGGAGTGCAGCGGGACGCGGCCGGCGCGGGGGCGTACGGGGGCGAGCAGTTCCTCCAGTTCCTCGCGCAGGGACTCCACGTGCGCGGAGTGGGAGGCGTAGTCGACGGGGATGCGCCGGGCGCGTACGCCGTCGCTCTCGCAACTGGCGAGGAGGGCGTCGAGGGCGTCCGGGTCGCCGGAGACGACGGTGGAGGCGGGGCCGTTGACGGCGGCCACGGAGATCTGTCCGGGCCACCGCTCCAGCAGGTCCTCGACGCGGGCGGCGGGCAGCGGCACGGACACCATGCCGCCGGTGCCGGCCAGCTTGACCAGGGCGCGGCTGCGCAGGGCGACCACGCGGGCGGCGTCCTCGACGCTGAGCGCGCCGGCGACGCAGGCCGCGGCGATCTCGCCCTGGGAGTGGCCGACGACGGCGGACGGCACGATCCCGAGGGACTCCCACACGGCGGCCAGCGAGACCATGACCGCCCACAGGGCGGGCTGGACGACGTCGACGCGGTCCAGGGAGGCGGCGTCCTCGGCGCCGCGCAGCACGTCGAGGAGCGACCAGTCGGTGAACGCGTCGACGGCGGCGGCGCACTCTTCGAGACGGGCCCGGAACACCTCGGAGGTGTCCATGAGGTCGCGGGCCATGCCCAGCCACTGGGAGCCCTGGCCGGGGAAGACGAACACGGTCTTGCCGACCGGCCCGGCTAGCCCTTCCTCGACACCGGCGGCGGGGACGCCCTCGGCGAGGCCGGACAGGCCCTGGAGGAACTGGTCGCCGTCGTCGCCGACGAGGACGGCCCGGTACTCGAAGGGGGTGCGGGTGGTGGCCAGGGAGTGGCCGATCCGGCCGAGGGCGGCGGCGTCCGGTGCGCTCCCGCCCGCGCCGGTGCTGGTGCCCGCGGCGAGCTGGTCGTGCAGGCGGCGGGCCTGGGCGCGCAGCGCCTCGGGGGTGCGGGCGGTCAGCAGCCACGGCACGGGGCCGGTGGCGGCCGGGTCGGACGCCGCTTCCGGAGCGGCGGCCGGGGCGGGGGCTTCCTCCAGGATGACGTGGGCGTTGGTGCCGCTGAAGCCGAACGCGGAGACTCCGGCGCGGCGCGGTGCCGCCTCCCGGCGCGGCCAGGGCCGGGCCTCGGTGAGCAGGCGTACGGCGCCGGCCTCCCAGTCGATGTGCGAGCTGGGCTCGTCCACGTGCAGGGTCGCGGGCAGTTCCTCGTGGCCGAGGGCCTCGACCATCTTGATGACGCCGGCGATGCCCGCGGCGGCCTGGGTGTGGCCGAGGTTGGACTTGACCGAGCCCAGCCACAGCGGCCGGTCCTCGGGGCGGTCCTGGCCGTAGGTGGCGAGCAGGGCCTGTGCCTCGATCGGGTCACCGAGCTTCGTGCCGGTGCCATGCGCCTCGACGGCGTCCACGTCGGCGGCGGCGAGCCCGGCGGTGGTCAGCGCCTGGCGGATGACGCGCTGCTGGGAGGGGCCGTTGGGGGCGGTGAGGCCGTTGCTGGCGCCGTCCTGGTTGAGGGCGCTGGCGCGGACCACGGCGAGGACGTCGTGGCCGTGGCGCCGCGCGTCGGACAGCCGCTCGACGAGGACCATGCCGACGCCCTCGGCCCAGCCGGTGCCGTCGGCGGACTCCGCGAACGCCTTGCAGCGGCCGTCGGCGGCCAGGCCGCGCTGCCGGCTGAAGTCGACGAAGGTGTCCGGGGTGGCCATCACGGTGACACCGCCGGCCAGCGCGAGGTCGCACTCGCCGCGCTGGAGTGCCTGGACGGCCATGTGCAGGGCGACCAGCGACGAGGAGCAGGCGGTGTCCACGGTGACGGCGGGGCCTTCGAGGCCGAGGACGTAGGAGATGCGGCCGGAGGCGACACCGCCGGAGGTGCCGGTGCCGAGGAAGCCCTCGACGCCGTCGGGCAGGTGGCTGTAGCCGGCGCCGTTGCCGTAGTCGTGGTAGATCAGGCCGGCGAACACGCCGGTGCTGCTGCCGCGCAGGGTGTGCGGGTCGAGGCCGCCGCGCTCCAGCGCCTCCCAGGAGGTCTCCAGCAGGAGCCGCTGCTGCGGGTCCATGGCGAGGGCCTCGCGGGGGCTGATGCCGAAGAACGCGGCGTCGAACAGGGGTGCGTCCGGGAGGAAGCCGCCCTGGTCGGTGTAGCTGGTGCCGGGCCGCTCACCGGACGGGTCGACGACGGCGTCGATGTCCCAGCCGCGGTCGCCGGGCATGGCGCCCATGGCGTCGCCGCCGGTGGCCAGCAGCCGCCACAGGTCCTCGGGCGAGCGGACCCCGCCGGGGAAGCGGCAGGCCATGGAGACGATCGCGATCGGCTCGTCGGCGCCGACGGCCGTGGTGGCGCCGGTCGTGGCGGCGGGCAGCGAGCCGAGGAGTTCCTCGCGCAGGTGGCCGGCGAGCAGTTCGGGCGCCGGGTAGTCGAAGACCAGGGTGGCGGGCAGCCGCAGGCCGCAGGCGGCGGCGAGCCGGTTGCGGAACTCGACGCCGGTCAGCGAGTCGAAGCCGAGGTCCTTGAACGCCTGGGTGACGTCGACGGCCTCCGGCCCGCCGTGGCCGAGGACGGCGGCGGCGTGGGTGCGGACGACGTCCAGGAGCAGCGCGTGCTGCTCGTCGGCGCCGAGCCCGGCGAGCCGGCCGGCCAGTTCCCCGTTCCCGTCGGCGGTCCGCTGCGCGGCGCGGGCGGTGCGCCGGGCCGGGGTGCGCACCAGGGCCCGCAGCAGCGCGGGCACCTCCTCGGGCGCGGCGGAGGCGGGCAGGTCCAGGTGCATCGGGACGAGCGCGGCGTGCGGCAGGGCGAGCGCGGTGTCGTACAGGGCGAGGCCCTGGTCGCCGGTGAGGGCGGCGGCGCCGGAGCGGGCCATGCGGGCGCGTTCGGCCTCGTCGAGCTGTTCGGCCATGCCGCCGCCCTCGGCGGCCCACAGGCCCCAGCCGAGGGAGACGGCGGGCAGGCCCTGGGCGCGGCGGTGCGCGGCCAGGGAGTCCAGGTAGGCGTTGGCGGCGGCGTAGTTGGCCTGCCCGGGGTTGCCGAAGGTGCCGGCGGCGGAGGAGAACAGCACGAACGCGGACAGGTCGGCGAGCCGGGTCAGCTCGTGCAGGTGCCGGGCGGCGTCCGCCTTCGGCGCGAGGACCTTGTCGAGGCGTTCTGGGGTGAGGGAGCCGAGCACGCCGTCGTCGAGGACGCCGGCGACGTGCACGACGGCGGTCAGCGGGTGCGCGGCGGGTACGCCGTCCAGGGCGGCGGCGAGCGCGTCCCGGTCGGCGGCGTCGCATGCCACCAGCTCCACTTCGGCGCCCAACGCCCGTATTGAATCGACGAGTTCGGTCGCGCCGGGGGCCCGCGCGCCGCGCCGGCCGGCCAGCAGCAGGTGCCGTACGCCGTACTCGGTGACCAGATGCCGTACGAGCAGCCCGCCGAGCGCGCCGGTCGCGCCGGTGACCAGGACGGTGCCCTCGGGGTCCAGCGGCGCGGGCACGGTCAGCACCAGCTTGCCGGTGTGCCGGGCCTGCCCCATCACGCGCAGCGCCTCGGGGGCCTCGCGCACGTCCCAGGCGGTGACGGGCAGCGGGCGCAGCGCGCCGCTCTCGAAGAGGACGAGCAGCGCGGCGTACATCTCCTGGATGCGGTCGGGTCCGGCGTCCATCACGTCGAACGCCCGGTAGGCGACGCCGGGGTGCTCGGCGGCGACCGTCGCCGCGTCGCGGATGTCGGTCTTGCCCATCTCCACGAACCGTCCGCCGCGCGGCAGCAGCCGCAGCGAGGCGTCCACGAACTCCCGGGCCAGCGAGTCGAGCACGACGTCCATGCCGCGCCCGCCGGTGGCCTCCAGGAAGTGCTGCTCGAACTCCAGGGTGCGGGAGTTGGCGATGCGGTCCTCGTCCACGCCGAGGGCGCGCACGGCGTCCCACTTGGCGGGGCTGGCCGTGCCGTACACCTCGGCGCCCAGGTGCCGGGCGAGCTGCACGGCCGCCGTGCCGACACCGCCGGCGGCGGCGTGCACCAGCACGGACTCCCCGGCGCCGAGCCCGGCCAGGTCGACCAGGGCGTAGTACGCGGTGAGGTAGACGACGGGGGCGGCGGCGGCCTCGGCGAACGTCCAGGTGGACGGCATCGCGGACACCAGCCGGTGGTCGACGACGGCCAGCGGCCCGAACGCCCCGGAGAACAGGCCCATGACCCGGTCGCCCACGGCGAACCGGTCCACGCCGGGCCCGGTCTCCACGACGACACCGGCCGCCTCCAGGCCGAGCCGGCCGGCGTCTCCCGGGTACATCCCGAGGACGTTCATGACATCGCGGAAGTTGACGCCGGCGGCGCGCAGCGCGACCCGGATCTGTCCTTCGGCGAGCGGCGCGGCGGCCTCGGGGAAGTCGGCGACGTAGAGGCTGTCCAGGGTGCCGGTGGGGGTGAAGTCGAGCCGCCAGGGCGCGTCGCCCTGGGGCAGGCTCAGCTCGGCGCCGGTGTCGCGCACCAGGCGGGGGGCGAGCAGTTGTCCGGCGCGCAGCGCGAGATGGGGTTCCTCGGTGCCGGTCAGGGCGGGCAGCAGGGCGTCGGCGGACTCGGCGGACGCGTCCAGGTCGACCAGGACGATGCGGCCCGGGTTCTCGGACTGCGCGGACCGGGCCAGGCCCACCACGGCGGCGGCGGCCGGGTCGGGCACCCGGTCGCCCGCGGCGGCGGCCACGGCCCCCGAGGTGACCAGGACCAGGCGGGCCCCCTCGGGCCGGTCGCCGGCCAGCCACTCCTGGACGGTGGCCAGGGCGCGGTGCACGGTCTCGCGCGGGGCCGGGCCGCCGGTGACGAAGGTGGCGAGGACCAGTTCGGCCGTGTCGGCGTCGGTCGTGTCGGCGTCGGTCGTGTGCCGGCCGCCGGCCTGCGCGATCAGATCGGCCAGGCCGAGCGGGTCGGGTCCGCTGACATGGCAGGCGACGGCCGGCGCGGACGCCGTGCCGGTGCGGGCGGCGGCGACGCTCTGCCAGTCGAGCCGGAACAGCGAGTCGTGCCCGTGTCCGCGGGCGGGCGCGGTGGGCAGCGCGCGCAGGGCGAGCGCGCCGATGGTGGCGACGGGCGCGCCGGACGGGTCGGCCAGGTCGATCCGGTGGCCGCTGCCGTGGGCGGCGACCCGCACCCGCAGCGCGGACGCCCCGGCGGCGTGCAGCGCGAAGTCGCTGAAGGAGAACGGCAGCCGCGCGCCCTCACCGCTCCCGCCCTCGTCGCCGTCGCCGTCGAAGAGGGCGATGGTGTGCAGGGAGGCGTCGAGGAGCGCCGGGTGGATGCCGTAGCCCTGGGTGTCGGCGCCCTCCGGGAGGGCGACCTCGGCGTAGACGGTGCCGCCGTCGTCGGCGCGCCAGGCGGCGGTGACGCCCTGGAAGAGGGGGCCGTACTCCAGGCCGAGGGCGGCGAGGTCGGTGTAGAGGGTGGTGGTGTCGACGGGTGCGGCGCCGGCCGGGGGCCAGGCGGCGGTCAGGTCGGCGGTCTCGACGGTGTCGGCCGACAGCGACCCCTCGGCGTGCAGGGTCCACTCCTCCTCGCCCTCGGGGCGGGAGTGCACGGTGACGGCGGGCTCGTCGCCCTCGCCCTCGCCGAGCCGCACGCCGACGCGCAGCGCGAGGGCGCCGCGCTCGTCCAGGACGAGCGGGGCGTGCAGGGTCAGGTCCCGTACGGTGCCGCGGCCGATCTGGTCTCCGGCGCGGACCGCGACCTCGACGAGGGCGGCACCGGGCACGACGACCGTGCCGTTGACCGCGTGCTCGGCCAGCCACGGGTGCGTGGTCAGCGACAGCCGCCCGGTGAACAGGACGCCCTCGGCGTCGGGCAGTTCCATGGCCCCGGCGAGGATGCGGTGCCCCGCGGCGGTGAGCCCGAGCCCGGTGGCGTCCGACGCGGCGTACGGGGCGGTGGCGGGCCAGTACCGCTCGTGCTGGAAGGCGTACGTGGGCAGCTCGACGTGGTGCCCGGCGGCGTCCGCGAAGAACGCCGCCCAGCTCACCTCGCCCCCGGCCCCGTGCAGCCGCGCGAGCGCCTCGACGAGGGCCTGCGGCTCGCTGCGGTCGCGGCGCAGGGTGGGCAGGGCGCGCGGATCGTCGGCCATGGCGGTGAGCACGGCGTCCGGGCCGAGTTCGAGGAAGGTGCCGATGCCCTGCGCGTCGAGGGTGGCGAGGGCGTCGGCGAAACGGACGGCCTGGCGGACGTGGCGCACCCAGTAGGCGGGCTGGGCCAGTTCCTCGTACGTGACCGCCGCCCCGGTGAGGGTGGAGACGAGCGGGATCGTGGTCTCGTGGTACGTCAGCCCGGCCGCGACCTGCTCGAACTCCGCGAGCATCGGTTCCATCAGCGGCGAGTGGAAAGCGTGGCTGACGGCCAGCTTCTTCGTCTTGCGGCCGGTGCCGGAGAAGTGCCGTACGACCTCGTCGACACCCGCCTCCGGACCGGAGACGACGAGGGAGGTGGGCCCGTTGACGGCGGCGACACCGGTGCCTTCGGGCAGCACCGGGAGGACTTCCTCCTCGGTGGCCTGTACGGCGGCCATCGCGCCCCCGTCCGGAAGCCGCTGCATCAACCGCCCCCGAGCCGACACAATCAGCGCCGCGTCCTCCAGCGACCACAACCCCGCCACATGCGCGGCGGCCAGCTCACCGATGGAGTGCCCGGCCAGCACCTCGGGCCGTACGCCCCAGGCTTCCAACTGCCGGAAGAGGGCGACTTCGAGAGCGAACAGGGCGGGCTGCGTGTAACCGGTCTCGTCCAGCCCCTCGCCCCCGAACATGACGTCCTTCAGGGGCCGTTCGAGGTGCGCGTCGAGGGCGGCGCAGACCTCGTCCAGGGCGGCGGCGAACACGGGGAACGCGTCGTACAGCTCCCGTCCCATGCCCGCCCGCTGGCTGCCCTGCCCGGTGAACAGGAACGCGGACGGGCCGCGCCTGGCGGGGGACGTCTCGGACCGGGTGATCGCCTCCAGGGCGGTCAGCAGGCCGTCGCGGTCGGCGGCCACGGCGCTCGCCCGGTACGGGTGGGCCGCGCGGCCGGTGGCGAGGGCACGGCCGATGTCGGCGGGGTCCAGCCCGGGGTGGGCGGCGGCGAAGTCGAGGAGGCGGGCGGCCTGGGCGCGCACGGCGGCGGCGGTACGGCCGGAGACGAGCCACGGCACCACCGGCAGCGCTCCGGCCGGCCCGGTGGCCTGCGCCGTCTCCTCGGCGGGCGCCTCCTCGATGATGACGTGGGCGTTGGTGCCGCTGATGCCGAAGGAGGAGACACCGGCGCGCCGGGTCCGCTCCCCCGCCCGCCACGGCCGGGCCTCGGTGAGCAGCTCGACGGCGCCCTCGGTCCAGTCGACGTGCGAGGACGGCGCGTCCACGTGCAGGGTCTTCGGCAGCCGCTCGTTGCGCAGGGAGAGGACCATCTTGATGATCCCGGCGACGCCCGCGGCGGCCTGGGTGTGCCCGAGGTTGGACTTCACCGAGCCGAGCCACAGGGGCTCCTGCCGCTCCTGGCCGTAGGTGGCGAGCAGGGCCTGCGCCTCGATCGGGTCACCGAGCTTGGTGCCGGTGCCGTGCGCCTCGACCACGTCGACCTGATCGGGCGAGAGGCGGGCGGCGGCGAGGGCCTGGCGGATCACGCGCTGCTGGGAGGGGCCGTTGGGGGCGGTCAGGCCGTTGCTGGCGCCGTCCTGGTTGATCGCGGAACCGCGCACGACCGCGAGGACGCGGTGGCCGTTGCGGCGGGCGTCGGACAGCTTCTCCAGAACGAGCATGCCCACGCCCTCGCCCCAGCCGGTGCCGTCCGCGGCCTCCGCGAACGGCTTGCAGCGGCCGTCGGGAGCGAGCCCGCGCTGCCGGCTGAAGTCGACGAAGGTGTCCGGGGTGGCCATCACCGTCACACCACCGGCCAGCGCGAGCGTGCACTCACCGCTGCGCAGGGCCTGCGCGGCCAGGTGCACGGCCACCAGCGAGGACGAGCACGCGGTGTCCACGGTGACGGCGGGGCCCTCCAAGCCGAACGCGTAGGACACCCGGCCGGAGGCGATGCTGCCGCCGACGCCGAGGAAGCCCTCCAGGTCGTCCGTGGCGCGTTCCAGGACCTCGCTGTAATCGTGGTACATGACACCGGCGAAGACACCGGTGGCAGTGCCGCGCACGGTGGCCGGGTCGATACCGGCCCGCTCGAACGCCTCCCACGACGTTTCGAGCAGCAGCCGGTGCTGCGGGTCCATGGCCAGCGCCTCGCGCGGGCTGATCCCGAAGAAGCCGGGGTCGAACTCGGCGGCCCGCTCCAGGAATCCGCCCTCGACCGAGTAGGTCCGGCCGGCCGCGTCGGGATCGGGGTCGTACAGACCCTCGGTGTCCCAGCCGCGGTCCTCGGGGAACCGGCTGATGGCGTCGCCGCCGGCGGCCAGCAGCCGCCACAGGCCGTCCGGCGAGTCGACCCCGCCGGGGTAGCGGCAGGCCATGCCGACGATCGCGATCGGCTCGTGGGCGGAGGCCGTCAGCCTGCGGTTCTGCTCGCGCAGCCGCTCGGTCTCCTTCAAGGACGCCCGGAGAGCCTCGACGATCTTCTCGTTCTGTGCAGACACCTTCTGTGCGGGCACGTTCTGTCCAGACACCTCTTACCTCACCCAATCCGCGTCACGCGTCGTCAGCCGCGTCATCAGAAGTCCGATCCTTCGAGCGCCATCGAGATGAGGCTCTCGGCATCCATGTCGTCGATGTCGTCCACGGTCCCGCCGGTGTCACCCGCCGGGTCGTCGGCCGACAGGGGCGCCCCCGTCCCCGCGGGCCGGTGACCCGCGAGTTCGAGCAGGGAGTCCAGCAGACCCGCGTCCCTGAGCCGGGCCAGCGGGATCGCCCGCAGGGCCTCGCGCACGGTCTCCTCGTACGCTCCCTCGCCGGCCCCGTCGGCCGTCTCGGGAACGAGTTGCCGGAGCAGGAATCCGGCGAGTTCGGCCGGGGTGGGGTAGTCGAAGACGAGCGTCGCCGGCAGGCGCACCCCCGCTTCGGCACCCAGGCCGTTGCGCAGCTCGACCGCGGTGAGCGAGTCGAAACCGAGTTCCTTGAAGGGCTTGTCCGGGGTGATCTCCGGGGCCCCGTTGCCGCCGACCGCACCGAGGACGGCGGCGACGTGCCGGTTGACCAGACCGAGGACCAGCCGCTGCCGGTCGGGCCCGGCGAGCCCGGCGAGCCGCCGCGCGAGATCCTGTCCGGCCGCGGCGCCCGTACCGGCGGCGGACCGGCGCACGGTCACCGGCCGCACCAGCTGGGCGAACAGCGGCGGCACCCGCTCGCCCGCGGACCGGGCCGGCGCCGGCAGATCGAGACCCGCCGGGACCAGCAGGGCCCGCGGCGAGCCGACCGCCGCGTCCAGCAGCGCCAGCCCGTCCGCCACGCTCAGCGGCCGCACTCCCGAGCGTGCCATCCGCTCGATGTCCGCCGCGCCGATCCCGGCGCCCATGCCGCCGGCCTCCGGCGCCCACAGCCCCCAGGCCAGCGAGACACCCGGCAGCCCCTGCGCGTGCCGCTCGGCCGCCAGGGCGTCCAGGGCTGCGTTGGCCGCGGCGTACGCCCCCTGCCCCGGGCCGCCGAGCACCCCGGCGGCCGACGAGTACAGCACGAACGCCTCGACACCGCGCCCGGCCGTCAGCTCGTGCAGCGCCCGGGCCGCGTCCGCCTTCGGCGCCCGCAGCGCGTCCAGCGCATCCGGCGTGAGCGCGCCGATCGTTCCGTCCCGCACCACGCCCGCCGTGTGCACGATCGCGGTGATGTCGGGGTGAGCATCGAGGAGGCGGGCGAGGGCGTCGCGGTCGGTGACGTCGCAGGCGGCGATCTCGACTCGGGCGCCGGACTGGGTGAGTTCGGTGGCGAGTTGGGTGGCGCCGGGGGCGTGGGTGCCGCGGCGGCTGGTGAGCAGGAGGCTTTGGACGCCGTGGGTGGTGACGAGGTGGCGTGCGGTGAGGGCGCCGAGACCGCCGGTGCCGCCGGTGATGAGGGTGGTACCGGTGGTGGGCCAGGGGGTGGCTGTGGCGGCCTGTGCGGGAGCCGTCTCGCGGACCAGGCGGGGGGCGGTGAAGGTGCCTGCGCTGTGGGTGAGTTCGGGTTCGTCGGCCGGGATGAGGTCGGGGATCTCCTGGGCGCCTTCGGCGTCTTCGGTGTCGAGGAGGGTGATCCGGTCGGGGTGTTCGGCCTGGGCGGCCCGGACCAGGCCGCGGATGGCGGACTGTGCGGGGTCGGTGGCGGCGGTGCGGGTGACGACCAGCAGCGGCTGCTCGCCGTTCAGGTGGGCTTGGAGCTGTGGGAGCAGTTCGGTGGCGGTAGCGGCCTGGAGGACGGTGTACGCCGCTGTAGGCTCGCTCGCCGTCGCGGTGACCGGGGTCCAGTCGACCCCGTACAGATCCCGGACACTGCTCGTCTCCACCGCCAGCGGACGCAACGCCAGGTCGGTGACCGTGGCGACCGGAGCACCGGCGAGGTCGGCGGCGTCGAGCCGGAAGCCCGATCCCGTACGTCCGATCCGCAGCCGCAGCGCGGAGGCCCCCGATGCGTGCAGGGCGAAGTCACTCCAGGAGAAGGGCAACTGGGCGGTGTCGTCGTCGCCGTCCAGCAGGCTGATGGCGTGCAGGGAGGCATCGAGGAGAGCGGGGTGGATACCGAAGCCCTCCGTGGCGGTGCCCTCGGGCAGGGCCACTTCGGCGTAGACCGTGTCGCCGCCGGAGTCGCGCCAGGCGGCGGTGACGCCCTGGAAGAGGGGGCCGTACTCCAGGCCGAGGGCGGCAAGGTCGGTGTAGAGGGTGGTGGTGTCGATGGTTTCGGCGCCGGCCGGTGGCCAGGGGGCGGTCAGGTCGGCGGTCTCGACGGTGTCGGCCGACAGCGAGCCCTCGGCGTGCAGGGTCCACTCCTCGTCGCCTTCGGGGCGGGAGTGCACGGTGAGGGCGGGTTCGTCGCCCTGACCGACTCGCACGCGCAGGGCGACAGCGCCGTCCTCCGGGATGACGAGCGGGGCGTGCAAGGTCAGGTCCCGTACGGTCCCGCAGCCGATCTGGTCTCCGGCGCGGACCGCGATCTCGACGAGGGCGGCACCGGGCACGACGACCGTGCCGTGCACCGCGTGCTCCGCCAGCCACGCGTGAGTGGCCAGCGACAACCGCCCGGTGAACAACACCCCGTCACCGTCCGGCAGTTCCACCGCCGCGCTCAGCAACGGGTGCTCCGCGTCCGACTGGCCGAACCCGGTCGCCGTCCCGGTACCCGAGTCCGCGAGCCAGAACGTGCCGTGCTGGAAGGCGTAGGTGGGCAGCTCGACAGCCAGCCTGCCGGTCTCGGCAAAGTACGTCGCCCAGTCCACGGAGGGGAGCCGGGTGAGGGCTTCCAAGAGGGCTTGGGGTTCGGTGCGGTCGCGGCGGAGGGTGGGCAGGGCACGCGGGTCGTCGGCCATGGCGGTGAGCACGGCGTCCGGGCCGAGTTCGAGGAAGGTGCCGATGCCCTGCGCGTCGAGGGTGGCGAGGGCGTCGGCGAAACGGACGGCCTGGCGGACATGGCGGGTCCAGTACGAGGGCTGCGCCAGCTCCTCGTACGTGACCGCCTCGCCCGTCAGTGTCGACACGATCGGAATCGTGGTCTCGCTGTATGTCAGTCCCGCCGCGACCTGCTCGAACTCCGCGAGCATCGGCTCCATCAGCGGCGAGTGGAAAGCGTGGCTGACGGTCAACTTCTTGGTCTTGTGCCCGGCGTCGGAGAAGTGGCGTACGACTTCGTCCACGCCTGCTTCCGGACCGGAGACGACAACAGACGTAGGCCCGTTGATCGCGGCGACCCCCGTCCCCTCCGGCAAGACGGACAGCACCTCCTCCTCGGTCGCCTGTACGGCGGCCATCGCTCCCCCGGCCGGAAGCCGCTGCATCAGCCGCCCCCGCGCCGAGACAATCAGGGCCGCGTCCTCCAGCGACCACAGTCCGGCCACGTGCGCGGCGGCCAGCTCACCGATCGAATGCCCGGCCAGCACATCCGGCCGTACACCCCAAGCCTCCAACAGCCGGAAGAGGGCGACTTCGAGAGCGAACAGCGCGGGCTGCGTGTAACCCGTCTCGTCCAGGCCCTCCCCGCCGAACATGACCTCCTTCAGAGGCCGTTCGAGATGCGGGTCAAGGGCAGCACAGACCTCGTCCAGCGCCGCCGCGAACACCGGGAACGCCTCGTACAACTCCCGTCCCATCCCCGCCCGCTGGCTCCCCTGCCCCGTGAACAGGAACGCCGTCCGCCCGCCCCCGGCCACGGGGATCTCCTTGTGGGCGATGGCTTCGAGGCCGGCGAGCAGGCCGGTCCGGTCCGCCGCCACGGCCGCCGCCCGGTACGGGAAGGAGGCGCGGTGGGCGGTGAGGGCGTGGGCGATGTTGGTGGAGTCCAGTTCGGGGTGGGCGGTGGCGAAGTCGAGGAGGCGGGCGGCCTGGGCGCGGGTGGCGTCGGCGGTCTTGCCGGAGACGATCCAGGGCAGGACCGGCAGCCGGCGGGCGGCCGGAACCGGCTCGGCCGCGCTCTCGGCGGGTGCCTCCTCGATGATGACGTGGGCGTTGGTGCCGCTGATGCCGAAGGAGGAGACACCGGCGCGCCGGGTCCGCTCCCCCGCCCGCCACGGCCGGGCCTCGGTCAGCAGCCGCACCGCGCCCGCCTCCCAGTCCACGTGCGAGGACGGGGTGTCGACGTGCAGGGTGCGCGGGAGTTCCTCGTGGTGCAGGGAGAGGACCATCTTGATGATCCCGGCGACGCCCGCGGCGGCCTGGGTGTGCCCGAGGTTGGACTTCACCGAGCCGAGCCACAGAGGGTCCTTGCGGTCCTGGCCGTAGGTGGCGAGCAGGGCCTGCGCCTCGATCGGGTCACCCAGCTTCGTACCCGTGCCGTGCGCCTCGACCGCGTCCACCTGCTGCGGGGTCAGCCGGGCGGAGGCCAGAGCCTGCTTGATGACCCGCTGCTGGGAGGGGCCGTTGGGGGCCGTGAGGCCGTTGCTGGCGCCGTCCTGGTTGATCGCGGAGCCGCGCACGACCGCGAGAACGCGGTGGCCGTTGCGGCGGGCGTCGGACAGCTTCTCCAGAACGAGCATGCCCGCACCCTCGCCCCAGCCGGTGCCGTCCGCGGCCTCCGCGAACGGCTTGCAGCGGCCATCGGGAGCGAGCCCGCGCTGACGGCTGAAGCCGACGAAGGTCTCGGGCGTCGCCATCACGGTGACCCCGCCGGCCAGTGCGAGCGAGCACTCGCCGCTGCGCAGCGCCTGCGCCGCCATGTGGACCGTGACCAGGGAGGACGAGCACGCCGTGTCGACGGTGACCGCCGGGCCCTCCAGACCGAGGACGTAGGCGACGCGGCCCGAGGCGACGCTGCCGGAGCTGCCGGTGCCGAGGTAGCCCTCCAGGTCGGCCGGGTAGCCGTTGAGGCGGATGCCGTAGTCGTTGTACATGACACCGGCGAAGACACCGGTGGCGGTGCCGCGCACGGTGGCCGGGTCGATGCCCGCCCGCTCGAACGCCTCCCACGACGTCTCCAGGAGCAGCCGGTGCTGCGGGTCGGTCGCCAGGGCTTCGCGCGGGCTGATCCCGAAGAACGCGGGGTCGAACTCGGCGGCCTGGGTGAGGAAGCCGCCATGGCGGGCGTACGTCTTGCCGATGGCCTCCGGGTCCGGGTCGTACAGGCCCGCGACGTCCCAGCCGCGGTCCGTGGGCAGCGGGGTGATCGCGTCGCCGCCGGCGGCGAGCAGCCGCCACAGCTGCTCGGGGGAGTCGACACCGCCGGGGTAGCGGCAGGCCATGCCGACGATCGCGATCGGCTCGTCCGCGGCGGCGGCCACGGCGACGGCCGCGCCCGGCGCGGTGTCCGTGTCGGTGTCGGGGCCGACCAGTTCGGCCAGCAGGTACGCGGCGACGGCGGCGGGGCTCGGGTGGTCGAAGACGAGCGTGGCGGGCAGCCGTACGCCGGTCTCGGCGGCGAGCGCGTTGCGGAACTCGACGGCCGTGAGCGAGTCGAAGCCCAGTTCGGTGAAGGCGGCGTCGGTGGCGACCGCGTGCGCCCCGCCGAAGCCGAGCACCGCGGCCACGTACTTGCGGGTCAGGTCGAGCAGCAGGTCACGGCGGGCTCCCGGGCCGGGCAGGGCCGCGAGGCGGTCCTGGAGGGAGTTCGCGCCCGGCCGGCCGGTGTTCGGGGCGAGCGAGGCTCGTGCGGCACGGCGGATGCGGGGCCGTACGAGGTCACGCAGGAGCGCCGGGGCGGTGTCGTCCGCCTCCCACGCGGTGAGGTTGAACTTGATGGGCAGGACGTGCCCGCAGCCCCCGGCGTCCTCCGCCGCGGCCGCCAGCGCCGCGTCGAAGAGTGCCGTGCCTTCCTCGGCGCCGATGGCCTCGACGCCCGCGCGTGCCATCCGCTCGATGTCGGTGGCGGTGAGCCCGGCGCCCATGCCGCCGACCTCCGGCGCCCACAGGCCCCAGGCGAGGGAGACACCCGGGAGCCCCTGGGTCCGCCGGTGGGCGACGAGGGCGTCCAGGTAGGCGTTGGCGGCGGCGTAGTTGGCCTGGCCGATGCCGTCGAAGCTGCCGGCCGCCGAGGAGTACACGACGAAGGCTTCGAGGGTGATGCCGCGTTCGGTGGTGAGTTCGTGGAGGTGGCGGGCGGCGTCGGCCTTGGGTGCGTGGACTGTGGTGAGGCTGTCGGTGGTGAGGTGTTCGATGGTGGTGTCGTCCAGGACTCCGGCGGTGTGGACGATGGCGGTGATGTCGGGGTGGGTGTCGAGGAGTCGGGCGAGGGCGTCGCGGTCGGTGACGTCGCAGGCGGTGATCTCGACCCGGGCGCCGGACTGGGTGAGTTCGGTGGCGAGTTGGGTGGCGCCGGGGGCGTGGGTGCCGCGGCGGCTGGTGAGCAGGAGGCTTTGGACGCCGTGCTGGTGCACGAGGTGGCGTGCGGTGAGGGCGCCGAGACCGCCGGTGCCGCCGGTGATGAGGGTGGTGCCGGTGGTGGGCCAGGGGGTGGCGGTGGCGGCCTGGCCGGGAGCCGTCTCGCGGACCAGGCGGGGGGCGGTGAAGGTGCCTGCGCTGTGGGTGAGTTCGGGTTCGTCGGCCGGGATGAGGTCGGGGATCTCCTCGGTGTTTTCCGTGCCTTCGGTGTCGAGGAGGGTGATCCGGTCGGGGTGTTCGGCCTGGGCGGCTCGGACCAGGCCGCGGATGGCGGACTGTGCGGGGTCGGTGGCGGCGGTGCGGGTGACGACCAGCAGCGGCTGCTCGCCGTTCAGGTGGGCTTGGAGCTGTGGGAGCAGTTCGGTGGCGGTGGCGGCCTGGAGGACGGTGTACGCCGTCACAGGCTCGCTCGCCGTCGCGGTGACCGGGGTCCAGTCGATCCGGTACAGGTCGCGTACGGTGCTGGTCTCCGCCGCCAGCGGACGCAGCACCAACCCGCCCACCGTGGCGACCGGAGTACCGGCCGGATCGGCCAGGTCCAGCCGCTGACCGGCTCCTTCCTTGGTGACGCGCACGCGCAGGGCCGAGGCCCCGGAAGCGTGCAGGGTGACGTCCGACCAGGCGAAGGGCAGCTCAGCCTGTGTTCCGTCGTCCCCGGGCAGCAGCCCGATGGCGTGCAGGGAGGCGTCGAGGAGGGCGGGGTGGATGCCGAAGCCGTCGGTGGCGGTGTCCTCGGGCAGGAGGACATCGGCGTAAACCGTGTCGCTGCCGGAGTCACGCCAGGCGGCGGTGACGCCCCGGAAGAGGGGGCCGTACTCCAGGCCGAGGGCGGCGAGGTCGGCGTAGAGGGTGGTGGTGTCGACCTCTTCGGCGCCGGCCGGGGGCCACGTGGTCAGGTCGGCGGGGTCCGCCGCCTCCGCCACAAGGGTGCCTTCGGCGTGCAGGGTCCACTCCCCCTCACCCTCCGGTCGGGAGTGCACGGTGACGGCGGGCTCGTCGCCCTCCCCCACCCGCACCCGCAGGGCGACCGCGCCGCTCTCCGGCACCACCAGCGGAGCGTGCAGCGTCAGGTCACGGACCGTACCCCGCCCCACCTCGTCACCGGCCCGCACCGCGATCTCCACCAGCGCGGCACCCGGCACGATGACCGTCCCGCTCACCGCGTGCTCCGCCAGCCACGGATGCGTGGCCAACGACAACCGACCGGTGAACAACACTCCCTCGGAGTCGGGGAGTTCGACCGTGGCGGCCAGCAGCCGGTGGTCCGCCGTGGTGACTCCGGCGCCCTGGACGTCACCCGCACCGTGCGGCGAGGGCACGGGCCAGTAGGTCTCGTGCTGGAAGGGGTAGGTGGGCAGGTCGACGGAGCGCCGGCCGGGACCGAAGTACGCGGCCCAGTCCACGGAGGGCAGCCGGGTCAGCGCCTCGGTGAGAGCCTGCGGCTCGGAACGGTCCCGCCGCAGCCCCGCCACGACCGCCGCCTCGGTACCCGTGTCGGCGGCCATCGCGGTCAGCACGGCGTCCGGCCCCAGCTCCAGGAAGGTGCCGATGCCCTGCGCGTCGAGGGTGGCGAGGGCGTCGGCGAAGCGGACGGCCTGGCGGACGTGGCGGGTCCAGTACGAGGGCTGCGCCAGCTCCTCGTAGGCCACTGCCTCACCCGTCAGCGTCGACACGATCGGAATCGTGGTCTCGTGGTACGTCAGCCCGGCCGCGATCTCCTCGAACTCCGCGAGCATCGGCTCCATCAGCGGCGAGTGGAAAGCGTGGCTGACGGCCAGCTTCTTCGTCTTACGGCCCGCGTCCGCGAAGTGCCGTACGACCTCCTCCACACCCGCTTCAGGACCGGAGACGACGACGGAGACCGGCCCGTTGACGGCCGCAATACCCGTCCCCTCCGGCAGCACCGGGAGGACTTCCTCTTCGGTGGCCTGTACGGCGGCCATCGCGCCCCCGGCCGGAAGCCGCTGCATCAGCCGCCCCCGCGCCGACACAATCAGCGCCGCGTCTTCGAGGGACCACAGTCCGGCCACGTGCGCGGCGGCCAGCTCACCGATCGAGTGCCCGGCCAGCACATCGGCGCATACACCCCACGCCTCCAACAACCGGAACAGAGCAACCTCAAGAGCGAACAGGGCGGGCTGCGTGTAGCCCGTCTCGTCCAGCCCCTCACCCTCCCCGCCGAACATGACCTCCTGCAAAGGCCGTTCGAGATGCGGATCAAGCGCCGCGCACACGTCATCCAGGGCGGCGGCGAACACCGGGAACGCCTCGTACAGCTCCCGTCCCATCCCCGCCCGCTGGCTGCCCTGCCCCGTGAACAGGAACGCCAGCGAACCGCCGGCCGCCGAAGGCGTCACCTTGCCCTCGGCGATGGCCCCCAGGCCGGCGAGGAGGGTGTCGCGGTCGGTCCCGACCGTCGCCGCCCGGTAGGTGAACGACGACCGCTGGGTGGCCAGGGAGTAGGCGATGTCGGCCGTCTCCGCCCCGGCGGCCTCTTCGCTCACCAGCGTGAGCAGGCGGGCGGCCTGGTCGCGGACGACGTCGGCGGTGCGGCCGGAGATCACCCACGGCACCACCGGAAGCGCCCCCGCCTCGACGTCCTCTGCCGTCTCCTCGGCAGGCGCCTCCTCGATGATCACGTGAGCGTTCGTCCCACTGATCCCGAACGAGGACACCCCCGCACGACGGGTCCGCTCCCCCGCCTCCCACGCACGCGCCTCCGTCAGCAGCCGCACCGCACCCGCCGACCAGTCCACATGCGAAGACGGCACATCCACATGCAACGTCCGAGGCAACTGCTCATTCCGCAACGACAGGACCATCTTGATGATCCCGGCCACACCCGCCGCAGCCTGCGTATGACCCAGATTCGACTTCACCGAACCCAGCCACAACGGCTCCGGGCGCTCCTGCCCATAGGTCGCGAGCAGCGCCTGCGCCTCGATCGGGTCACCCAGCTTCGTACCCGTGCCGTGTGCCTCGACGGCGTCCACCTCGGCGGGTGAGAGCCCGGCTGCCGTGAGGGCCTGCTTGATGACGCGCTGCTGGGCGGGGCCGTTGGGGGCGGTCAGGCCGTTGCTGGCGCCGTCCTGGTTGACGGCCGAGCCGCGGACGACCGCGAGCACGCGGTGGCCGTTGCGGCGCGCGTCCGAGAGGCGTTCCAGAACGAGGACACCCACGCCCTCACCCCAGCCCGTACCGTCCGCCGCGTCCGCGAAGGGCTTGCAGCGGCCGTCAGCGGCCAGGCCCCGCTGCCGGCTGAAGTCCACGAAGGTGTCCGGGGTGGCCATCACCGTCACACCGCCGGCCAGGGCCAGCGAGCATTCGCCACCCCGCAGCGCCTGCGCCGCCAGGTGCACGGCGACCAGCGACGACGAGCACGCCGTGTCCACCGTCACCGCCGGACCCTCAAGCCCGAGCGCGTACGACACCCGGCCGGAGGCGATGCTGCCGCCGACGCCCATGAAGCCCTCGGTGTCGTGGTGGGCGGAGCGTTCCAGGACGGTGGCGTAGTCGTGGTACATCACGCCGGTGAAGACACCGGTGGCGCTGCCGCGCACGGCGGCCGGGTCGATACCGGCCCGCTCGAACGCCTCCCACGACGTTTCGAGCAGCAGCCGGTGCTGCGGGTCCATGGCCAGCGCCTCGCGCGGGCTGATCCCGAAGAAGCCGGGGTCGAAGGCGGCGGCCTCGGTGAGGAATCCGCCGTGCCGTGTGTAGGTCTTGCCGATGGCGTCCGGGTCGGGGTCGTACGACTCCTGCCACAGCGGGCCGCGGTCGGACGGGAACGCGGACACCGCGTCGCCGCCGGCCGCCAGCAGCCGCCACAGGTCCTCGGGGGAGGTCACTCCGCCCGGGTAGCGGCAGGCCATACCGACGATCACGATCGGATCGTCCGTACCCGAGGCCGCCGAAGCCGCTGGGACGGCCGCCGCCGACTCCGCCTCACCGCCGAGGAGTTCGGTCGCGAGGAATCCGGCGACCGACTGGGGAGTGGGGTGGTCGAAGACGAGGGTGGCGGGCAGCCGGATGCCGGCCTCCGCGCCGAGCCGGTTGCGGAACTCGACGGCCGTGAGGGAGTCGAAGCCGAACTCCTTGAACGGCTTCTCGGGCGCGACCTCGCCGGGCCCGCCGAAGCCGAGGACGGAGGCGACATGGCGGCGCACCAGATCGAGCAGGACGCGGATGCGTTCGGTGACCGGGAGGCGTTCGAGGCGGGCGGCCAGGTCGCCGGCCGAGGCGGCGGCACCGGAGGCGGCGGCGCGGCGCACGGCCGCGGGCCGGACGAGGCCGTTCAGGACACGGGGCAGTTCGCCGCGCTTGGCGCGCTGCTCCAGTGCCCGTGCGTCCATGGCCACCGGGAGCAGGTGCGGGTGCGGGGCGGCGGCGCCGGTGAGGGCCGCGTCCAGCAGGGCCAGGCCGCGTTCGGCGTCGAGAGGCAGGACGCCGACCCGGGCCATCCGGTCGATGTCGGCCGCCGTGAGCCCGGCGCCCATGCCGCCGACCGCCGGGTCCCACAGGCCCCAGGCCAGCGAGACACCCGGCAGTCCGTGCGCCTGCCGCTGGGCGGCGAGCGCGTCCAGGTAGGCGTTCGCGGCGGCATAGTTGGCCTGGCCGGTGCCGTCGAAGGTGGCCGCGCTCGACGAGTAGAGGACGAACGCGTCGAGGTCGCGGCCGGCGGTCAGCTCGTGCAGATACCGCGCCGCACGCGCCTTGGCGGCCCACACGGTCTCCAGGCGCTCCGGGGTGAGCGTCTCCACCGTGCCGTCGTCGACGACACCGGCGGTGTGGACGACCGCCGTGACGTCCGGATGGGCGTCGAACAGCCGCGCCAGCGCGTCCCGGTCGGACACATCGCACGCCTCGACAGTCACTTCGGCGCCCGACGCGCGCAGTTCGGCGGCGAGTTCGTCCGCCCCGGGCGCGTCGGTGCCGCGTCGGCCCACGAGCAGGAGGCTGCGGACACCGTGCTCGGCCACGAGGTGCCGGGCGGTGAGCGCGCCCAGCCCGCCGGTGCCACCGGTCACCAGCACCGTGCCGGACGTGGACCACGAGCCGTCGATACGGGCCGTCTCCCGCACCAGGCGAGGAGTGAGGAACGCCCCTGCGGTGTGGGCGAGTTCGAGTTCCCCGGCCGGGATGTGGCCGGGGATCTCCTGGGCATCGTCGGTGTCGAGGAGGGTGATCCGGTCGGGGTGTTCGGCCTGGGCGGCCCGGACCAGGCCGCGGATGGCGGACTGTTCGGGGTCGGTGGCGGCGGTGCGGGTGACGACCAGGAGAGTGCCGTCCGTCTCCAGGTGGGCTTGAAGCTGCGGAAGCAGTTCGGCGGCCGTACCGGCCTGGAGGACGGTGTACGCCGTCACAGGCTCACTGGCCTGCCCGGCGACCGGAGTCCAGTCGACCCGGTACAGATCCCGGACCGTGTTCGTGTCCGCCGCTTCCGCCGTCGCCGCGACAGGTCGCAGGGCCAGCGCGCCGATGGTGGCCACCGGGGTGCGCGCCGGGTCGGCGAGATCGAGCCGGCACCCCGAGCCCTCGGCCGCGATACGCACCCGCAGCGCGGACGCGCCCGTGGCGTGCAGGGTGACGTCCGACCAGGAGAACGGCAGCTGGGCCGGCGAACCGGCCTCCTGCGCCAGGGTGATGGCGTGCAGGACGGAGTCGAGGAGGGCCGGGTGGATGCCGAAACCGTCGGTGTCGGCGCCCTCGGGCAGCGCGACCTCCGCGTAGACGGCACCGTCGGCGGCGCGCCAGGCGGCGGTCAGGCCCTGGAAGAGCGGCCCGTACTCCAGGCCCACGGAGGCCAACTCGTCGTACAGGCGCGCGAGATCGACGGCCTCGGCCCCGGCCGGCGGCCACTCGGCCGGTCCGGCGGCGGGCTCCACAGCATCGGCCGACAGCGAGCCCTCGGCGTGCAGGGTCCACTCCTCGTCGCCCTCCGGGCGGGAGTGCACGGTGAGCGCGGGTTCGTCGCCCTCACCGACCCGCACCCGCAGGGCCACCGCGCGGTCGGCGGGCAGGACGAGCGGGGCGTGCAGGGTCAGGTCCCGTACGGTCCCGCAGCCGACCTGATCCCCCGCCCGCACGGCGATCTCGACCAGCGCGGCCCCCGGGAGCACGACGGCACCGTGCACCGCGTGCTCGGCCAGCCACGGCTGGACGGCCGGGGACAGCAGGCCGGTGAACAACACCCCGTCGCCGTCCGGCAGTTCCACCGCCGCGCTCAGCAGCGCGTGCTCGGCGTCCGTCTGCCCGGCACCGGCCACGTCCCCGCGCGCCGCACCCGCGTAGGCGTCGAGCCAGTACGGCTGGTGCTGGAAGGCGTAGGTGGGCAGGTCCACCGGCTGCCGGCCGGGACCGAAGTACGCGGCCCAGTCCACGGAGGGCAGCCGGGTCAGCGCCTCGGTGAGAGCCTGCGGCTCGGAACGGTCCCGCCGCAGCCCCGCCACGACCGCCGCCTCGGTACCCGTGTCGGCGGCCATCGCGGTCAGCACGGCATCCGGGCCCAACTCCAGGAAGGTCCGCACACCCCGCCCGTCCAGCGTCGCCACAGCATCGGCGAAACGGACGGCCTGACGGACGTGCCGGACCCAGTAGGAGGGCTGGGCGAGATCCGCGTACGTGACCGCCTCGCCCGTCAGCGTCGACACGATCGGGATCGTGGTCTCGTGGTACGTCAGCCCGACCGCGATCTCCTCGAACTCCGCGAGCATCGGCTCCATCAGCGGCGAGTGGAAAGCGTGGCTGACGGCCAGCTTCTTCGTCTTGCGACCCGCGTCGGAGAAGTGCCGTACGACCTCCTCCACGCCCGCTTCGGGACCGGAGACGACGACGGAGACCGGCCCGTTGACGGCCGCAATACCCGTCCCCTCCGGGAGCACGGTCAGCACCTCCTCCTCGGTGGCCTGTACGGCGGCCATCGCTCCCCCGGCCGGAAGCCGCTGCATCAGCCGCCCCCGCGCCGACACGATCAGCGCAGCATCTTCGAGCGACCACAGTCCCGCCACGTGCGCGGCGGCCAGCTCACCGATCGAGTGCCCGGCCAGCACATCGGCGCGTACACCCCACGCCTCCAACAACCGGAACAGAGCCACTTCCAGGGCGAACAGCGCGGGCTGCGTGAAGCCCGTCTCGTCCAGGCCCTCCCCGCCGAACATGACGTCCTTCAACGGCCGTTCGAGATGCGGGTCAAGGACGGCGCACACGTCATCCAGGGCGGCGGCGAACACGGGGAACGCCTCGTACAGTTCCCGTCCCATCCCGGCCCGCTGGCTGCCCTGCCCCGTGAACAGGAACGCCACCTGCCCGCCCCCGGCCGCAGGGATCTCCTTGCGGGCGATGGCCTCCAGGCCGGCGATCAGCGCATCCCGGTCCGCCCCGACCGCCGCCACCCGATACGCGAACGCAGACCGCTGCGTGACCAGCGAGAACCCGACATCGGCCGGGTCCAGCTCACCGTGCCCGCCGACATGCTCCAGCAGCCGTACCGCCTGCCCCCGTACCGCCTCCTCCGTCTTCCCGGACACCACCCACGGCACCACCGGAAGCGCCCCCGCCTCGACGGCCTCTGCCCTCTCCTCGGCAGGCGCCTCCTCGATGATCACGTGAGCATTGGTGCCACTGATCCCGAACGAGGACACCCCCGCACGACGGGTCCGCTCCCCCGCCTCCCACGCACGCGCCTCCGTCAGCAGCCGCACCGCACCCGCCGACCAGTCCACATGCGAGGACGGCGCATCCACATGCAACGTCCGAGGCAACTCCTCGTTCCGCAACGACAGGACCATCTTGATGATCCCGGCCACACCCGCCGCAGCCTGCGTATGACCCAGATTCGACTTCACCGAACCCAGCCACAACGGCACCTCACCGCCACGGTCCTGCCCATACGTCGCCAGCAGCGCCTGCGCCTCGATCGGGTCGCCCAGCCGGGTTCCCGTGCCGTGGCCCTCGACCACGTCGACCTGCTGGGCGGTGAGCCGGGCGGAGGCGAGGGCCTGCTTGATGACGCGTTGCTGGGAGGGGCCGTTGGGGGCGGTGAGCTGGCTGCTCGCGCCGTCCTGGTTGACCGCCGAGCCGCGGACGACCGCGAGCACGCGGTGGCCGTTGCGGCGCGCGTCCGAGAGGCGTTCCAGGACGAGGACACCCACGCCCTCACCCCAGCCCGTACCGTCCGCCGCGTCCGCGTACGGCTTGCAGCGGCCGTCAGCGGCCAGGCCCCGCTGCCGGCTGAAGTCCACGAACGTGTCCGGCGTCGACATCACCGTCACACCACCCGCCAGCGCCAGCGAGCACTCACCACCCCGCAGCGCCTGCGCCGCCAGATGCACGGCGACCAGCGACGACGAGCACGCCGTGTCCACCGTCACCGCCGGACCCTCAAGCCCCAACGCGTACGACACCCGGCCCGAGACGACGCTCGCGGCGCTGCCGTTGCCGAGGAAGGGGGAGAGGTCCTGGGGGATGTCCTGGAGGTGGGCTCCGTAGTCGTGGTACATGACGCCGGCGAAGACGCCGGTGGCGCTGCCGCGCAGGGATGACGGGTCGATACCGGCCCGCTCGAACGCCTCCCAGGACGTTTCCAGGAGGAGGCGCTGCTGCGGGTCGGTGGCCAGGGCCTCACGCGGGCTGATGCCGAAGAAGTCCGCGTCGAAGTCGGCGGCCTGCTCCAGGAAGCCGCCCTCGACGGAGTACGTCTTGCCGGGGGCGTCCGGGTCCGGGTCGTACAGGCCGGCGACGTCCCAGCCGCGGTCGGCGGGGAAGGGGGTGATGGCGTCGCCGCCGGCGGCGAGCAGCCGCCACAGGTCCTCGGGGGAGGTCACTCCACCCGGGTAGCGGCAGGCCATGCCGACGACGGCGATCGGTTCGTACTGCTTCTCCTCCTCCTCGCGCAACCGCCTGCGGGTGTCGCGCAGTTCGGTCGTGGCCCTCTTGAGGTAGTCGAGGAGCTTCTGTTCGTTCGACTCATTCGACATGCGGTTCGTCCACCTGTGGGAGAGGAGCGGGCGGGAGGAGAAGGGAGGAGCAGCGGGGGTGGCGGGTGCCGTCAGCTCACGGCGGCGGACCGCAGGGCGGACAGCGTGCGCCAGAGCGCGCCCGGGGTGCTGAACGTCTCCATGGACAGCGCGTCGTCGGTGAACTTGACGTCGTAGGCGTTCTCGATCTCGATCAGGAGGTCGACGATGCCGAGCGAGTCGAGGCCGGAGTCACGCAGATCGAGATCCTGGGTGAAGGGGGCGTCCTCGGGGAGGAAGCCGAGGTGCGGGCGGACGATGCCCTCGAACTGGTCGTCCCACATGGCGGGTTGGTCCTCTCTGGGGGATGGCGGGCCGGGCAGTGGACAGGGGGCCCGGGGGGCCGGGCGGGCGGTCAGTCGCGCGGGGCGAGCACGCATTCGACGACGCTGTGCTCGGTGGAGAGATTGCGGATCGACCGCACCTGGAGTCCGGCGCCCTCGGCCTGCTCGCGCATGTCCTCCTCGGAGCGGATGCGGGTGCCCTCCTCGCAGACGACCATCTGGAACAGGGAGCGGATCGCGGAGGCGTTGTCGTGGCCGAGCAGCGGCTCGATGACGAACAGGACGGGCTCGGCGGCCAGGCCCTCGGACTCCTCGACGGTGCGGGTCATGGCCCGCTGGACCGTCTCCAGGATGCGGGTGCTGCTGGCGGGGCTCCAGTTGTGCAGGACGTTCTTGAGGAAGTAGGCGTCGGCGCCGCTGGGGATCTCCTGGAAGAAGTCGGCCTCGGCGAAGGACAGGCGGCGGATGAGGTCCTGGTCGCCGGACTCCTCCAGGAGCTGGGTGCCGCGCTTGGCGACGTCGGCGCGCTCGGCGACGGTGCCGTGGATGTCGGGGTGGGCGGCGAGGATGCCCTTGAGGAGGTGGCCGGAGCCGCCGCCGACGTCGACGACGGTGGAGATGCGGGAGAAGTCGAAGTCGCGGGCGAGTTCGGCGGCGGCCGGGCGGGTGATGTCGGCCATGGCCTTGTCGTAGACCTCGCCGGCGTCGCTGTCCTTGTCCATGTAGGCGTAGATGGACTCGCCGTACTCGGAGCGGGATGCGGGCTTGCCGCTCTTGACGGTGGTGAGCAGGTCGCGCCAGACGTCGTAGTACATCTCGCCGCCCAGGACGCACCAGTAGCGCATGGACTGCGGGTGGTCCTCGCGCATCCGCTCGGACGTCGGGGTCTGCTCGAAGGTGCCGTCCTCGCGCTCGTGGAAGACGCCGACGATGCCCAGGACGCGCAGCAGGTAGAGCACGCCGTCCGGGTCCGCGTCGGTCAGTTCGGCGAGCTGGGCGGGGGTCTTGGGTCCGTCGGCGAGGTGGTCGGCCAGGCCCAGCCGGGCGGCCACGCTGAGGGACCGGGAGATCCAGCCCATGCCGGCGAGCTGCAGCAGCTCCATCGTGTCTCCATATCCTCTTGCTGGTTGCTGGTGGTACGTCGGTCGAAGCCGGCCGGGGCCGGGTGGTGCTCGGTGGGTACGGTGCTCAACGGGCGGTCAGTGCCTCCGCCAGGCGCTGGACCGTACGGTGGTCGGTGATGTCCTGGAGGCTGACGCGCAGGCCCTGCTTGCGGGCCTTGTTGGCGACCTGGGCGGCGCCCAGGCTGGTGCCTCCGAGGGCGAAGAAGTCGTCGTCCAGGCCGGCCTGGGAGGCGCCGGAGAACTGGGCGAACAGCTCGCACAGCAGGATCTGTTCGGGGGTGGCGGGGGCCCGGTAGCCGGTGACGGCGGCGAAGTCGGGGGCCGGGAGGCGGTCCGTCTCCAGTTTGCCGTTGGCGTTCAGGGGCAGGGTGTCGAGGGTGAGGAAGGCGCTGGGCACCATGTAGTCGGGCAGGGTGTCGGCCAGGTGCTTCCTCAGCTCGTCACTGCGGATGCCGTGAATACCCTGAATAGTCCGAATAGCCTGAATGCCGTGATGGCCGTCGGCGCCGTCCCGGGTGCCGGGGACGACGTAGGCGACGAGGTGGGTGTCGCCGGTGGTGGTCCGGTGGATGGTGACGGCGGCGCGGGAGACGGCGGGGTGGCGCAGCAGGGCCGACTCGATCTCGCCGAGTTCGACGCGGTAGCCGCGGATCTTGACCTGGCCGTCGAGGCGGCCGAGGAAGTACAGGGTGCCGTCCTGGTCGCGGCGTACGCGGTCGCCGGTGCGGTACATGCGGCTGCCGGGCGGGCCGTAGGGGTCGGCGACGAAGCGTTCCGCGGTGAGGGCGGGGCGGCGCAGGTAGCCGCGGGCGAGCTGGCCGCCCGCGATGTACAGCTCACCGTCGTCGGTGGGACGCAACTCCTCGTCCAGGACCCGCAGTTCGGTGGCCCAGGTGGGGCGGCCGATGGCGACGGCGCCGGCCGGGAGGGTGTCGCCGGGGCGGACCGCGTGCACACAGCAGCCCACGGTGGCCTCGGTGGGGCCGTACTCGTTGAGGACGGTGACCCGGGGGTGGCGGGCGCGGAAGGCGTCGACGGTCTCGGAGAGCAGGAGTTCGCCGCCGACGACGAGGTCCTCGGTGGGGGCGGCCTCGGGCGGCAGGGTGGCGAGCAGCGCCATGTGGGACGGGGTGACCTTGAGCAGGGCCGGGCTCGCGCCGGACTCCTCCAGCGTGCCGACGCGGATGGTGCCGCCGCTGGTGAGGGGGGCGTACAGGGTGGTGACGGTCATGTCGAAGGCGACCGAGGAGTGCAGCAGGGTGGTGCGGGCGGCGCTGGGGTAGGTGGCGCGCGCGTAGTCGAGGTAGGCGGCGAGGGGGCGGTGGGTGACGACGACGCCCTTGGGCCGGCCGGTGGAGCCGGAGGTGTAGATGATGTAGGCGGGGTGGTCGGGTCGCAGCGGCCGTACGCGGTCGGTGTCGCCGGGGTCGGTGGTGGGGGCGGCGGCGAGCCGGGCGCGGGTGGCGGGGTCGTCGAGGAGGACGGTGGCCGCGGCGCCGGCCGGTGCGGTGCTCTGCGCGTGAGTGTGGGTGATGAGGGCGGCGGGGCGGGCGTCCTCGGTCATCAGGGCCAGGCGCCGCGCCGGGTTCAGGAGGTCCAGCGGCAGGTAGGCGGCGCCGGTCTTGAGTACGGCGAGGAAGGCGGTGACGAGGTCCGCGCCGCGCCGCATGCCGACCGCGACGATGTCCTCCGGACCGAGGCCGAGGGAGATCAGGTGGTGTGCCAACTGTGCTGATCGCTCGGCGAGTTCGCGGTAGGTGAGGCGGGTGTCGCCGTCGGCGACGGCGATCGCGCCGGGGGTGCGGCGGGCCTGCCGGGCGAGCAGGGCGGGGAGCAGGGCGGGCGGCTGGGCGGCGAGCTGGGCGGTCGGCTCGGTGGTGGCCGTGGACCGAGACTCGGTGACCGAGGTGGCCGAGGTGGCCGGGGTGGCCGGGGTGGCGCCGTCCGTCCGGGGGCCCTCGGTCGTGGCGGCCGCCCGGGTGTCCGTGCCGGTGGTGGGTGGGGTCGTGGTCGTCATCGTGGTCACCCGGCCCGGCCGGGCGCGGTGGTGGCCGGGGTGTCGGCCAGCAGGTCCCGCAGGGCGTGTGCGGTGGCCGGGGAGCGCAGCAGGTCGTCGTGGGCGACGGGCAGGCGCCGTTCGCGGCCGACCGGCCGGCCGGGGGCGGTGGTGGTGAGGGCGTCGGCGGTGGCCCAGGCGGGCAGCGGGCTCAGCGTGGTGGCCGCGGTGAGGTAGGAGACCAGGGAGACGAACGCGCCGGAGAGTTCGTCGCGGATGTCCTCGTCCAGGTCGAGCCGGTCGGCGGCGGCGGCCACCGCGGCGGTGAAGGTGTCGGCGAGTTCGCGTCCCACGACGGGCAGCTGGTCGTCGCCGTACTGGGCCTTCAGGGCCTCGCCGCGGGCGTGGAAGGCGTCGAGTTCGGCGGGGGTGAGCAGCGCCCCGAGGGAGTCGCCGGCCGTGTGGAAGTCCTCGTAGAGGCCGCTGGCGGCGGGGAGTTCGGGGTCGAGCAGGATGATCCGGGGGGCCGGCTGCCAGTCGGCGACGCGTTCGGCGAGGGCGGCGGCGAAGACGGCGCCGGCGCAGTAGCCGAGCACCGCCTCGACGGGGGTGCCGTCGGCGCGGACCTCGCCGAGCCACCAGTCGAGGTAGGCGTGCCCGGTGGGCGGCACCTGATCGTCGGGGCCGGGGGGCCGGCTCGCCCACAGGGTGAGCGGCGGATCGAGGAGCGGGGCGAGGTCGGCGAATTGGGCTGGCGCGCGGCTTCCCGCGGCGAAGTCGACCGCCAGCAGGAGTGTGTCACTCTCCCCGCTGCTCAGCGTCTTCCACGCTATTCGACTCACGGCGATTCCCTGTTCCTGTCCTCGGGCCACAAAAGGAGAATTCGTGGCAGCAGCGGTGAAGTTCACGCTAGATGCGGATGGCCGCGTTGCGGACCCCTACCTCGCGGCGGGGCCACCCCTAACCTCACCGGGCGGCCGGAGCGGTGATGTGCGCGCTGATGGCGTCGAGTACGGCACGCTGCTGGTCGACGAGGTAGAAATGGCCGCCGGGGAACACCTGGACCTCGCAGCCGGCGGTGGTGTGCCCGGCCCAGGCGCGGGCCTCGTCGAGGGTGGTGTTGGGGTCGCTGTCGCCGGTCAGGACGGTGACGGGGCTGTCGATGCGGGCGTCGGCGGCGGCGCGGTAGGTCTCGACGGCCTTGTAGTCGTTGCGGATGGCGGGCAGTGCCATCCGCATGATCTCCTCGTTGCCCAGGACCCGGGCGTCGGTGCCGCTGAGCCTGCGCAGTTCGCGGATGACGCCCTCGTCGTCGCGGGTGTGGACGCGGTCGTCGCGGGTGCGGGAGGGGGCGCGGCGGGCGGAGGCGAACAGCCGGGCCGGGGCGGGCAGCCCGGCGGCGGCGAAGCGGCGGGTGATCTCGAAGGCGACGGTGGCGCCCATGCTGTGGCCGAACAGGTACAGCGGCCGGTCGGTGTAGTGGCGCAGTTCCTCGAAGGCGCGGTCGGCGAGTTCGGGGACGTTGTCGATGAGGGGTTCGCGGCGGCGTTCCTGGCGGCCGGGGTACTGCACGACGAGGACGTCGACGGCGGGGGTCAGGGCGCCGGCGACGGGGAAATAGAAACTCGCCGAACCGCCCGCGTGCGGAAAGCAGACCAGGCGCGGCGCACCGGCGACGGCGGGGTGGTAGCGGCGGACCCAGGCACTTTCCTCGGGCACGGCGGAGACGGTCTGCGGCAGGCTTTGCTGGACGGTCATGAAGGCCCCTTCAGCGGGTTCAGCGGGTTTATCGGGTCTCGTCGTCGAAAAGATCCGGCTCGGGAATGTCCGGCAGGAAACCGAAGAGCATTTCGGTGAGCTGCCACTGCCCGGCGAACTCGACGAGTTCGGACGCCGGTACGGGCACCTGGGCGCGGCGCAGCGCCTCGCCGAGCAGCCGCTGCGCCTCCGCCTCGCTGGGCGCGCCCTGCGGCAGGGCGACGGGGGCCGGCCGGGTGGCGGGCAGCGGGGCGGGGGCCCGCAGGTGCCAGTCGGTGTGCCGCTGGTAGGCGTCGGCCACGGTGAGCAGGGCGCGGTCGGTGCCGGGGGTGCCGGCCAGTTGCAGGGACAGCGGCAGTCCGGCCGTGTCGAAGCCCATCGGCAGGGCGACGGCGGGGAAGCCGACGGCGCTCCACAGGCTGGGCAGCCAGGACACGGCGGCCAGTGCGGCGGCGTCGTCGTAGCGGGGTGCGGCGCCGGGCCAGGTGGGGGTGGCGACGGCGTCGAGTCCGGCCAGCCGGCCGCGCAGTTCGGCGGCGCCCCAGGCGCGTACGCGCTGCGCGTGGACGTAGACGGAGGCGGGGATCAGGCCGCCGAGCACCAGGGTGCGCCGGAAGGGGCGGCCGTACTGGTCCCAGCCGGCCCGCAGTCCGGCGCCGTGCCGTTCGAAGCCCTCGGACAGTAGCGTGATCAGCTGGGCGGCGAACAGCGGGTACAGCTCGGGCAGTTCGACGCTGATCACCTTGGCGCCCTGGTCGCGCAGCCGTTCCAGGGCGGTGTCGAAGGCGTCGCGGCACTCCGGGGTGAGCTGTCCGGCCTCTTCCAGGGCGCGGTCGGGCACGCCGACGCGGACGCCGTCCAGGCCGGTGCGCCAGCGGGGTTCGGGGGTGTCCCAGGCGGCGGCGACGCCGAGCGTGCGGGTGGCGTCGCGGACGGTGCGGGCCAGGGTGCCGACGGTGTCGAGGCTGGGCGCCAGGGCGCGGCAGCCGGCGGTCGGGATCAGGCCGTGGGTGGGCTTGACGCCGGTGACGCCGCACAGCGCGGCGGGGATGCGGATGCTGCCGCCGGTGTCGGTGCCCAGGCCCACGTCGAACAGGCCGTGCACGAGTCCGGCGGCGCTGCCGCTGCTGGAGCCGCCGGGGTAGCGGTCGGGGTCCCAGGGGTTGCGGGGCACGGGGAAGGGCAGGGCCGGGTCGGGGCGGCCCAGCGCGTGTTCGCCGGCGGTGGTCATGCCCACCGGCACGGCGCCGGCGGCCCGCAGCCGGTGCACGGCGACGGCGTCGCGGCCGCGGTGCCAGTCGGGGTCGTGCACCCTGCTGTGCGCGGTGGGCACCGCCTCGCGGGTGGCGAAGAGGTCCTTGATCCCGAGGGTGACACCGCGCAGCGGCCCGTCGCCCCCGGCCGCCGCCTGCCGGCCGGAGGTCCCTGCGGCCTGCTCACCGGAGGTCCCCGCCGCCTGTCCGCCGGTGGCCCCGGCGGGCTCCGCACCGGGTGTGCCGAAGCGGCGTACGAACACGCCGAGCCGCTCGTCGAGGCGGTCGGCGGCGGCCTGCTGCCGCGCCGGTCGCGTACTGAGGTCCACCATGGCCGCTCCCAGTCGGTTGGCTGTCCCGGGCGCTGCGGGCGCTGCGGGCGCTGCGGGTGTCCCGGGCGCTGCGCGCTCCGGGTCTTCGACCCTAGGAAGGCCGCGGGGGCGGGCAGTCCCCCTTGACGGACCCCTGTCCACCCCTCAATTCCCACCCCTGCCTGCGCGTTGTCCCTCGGATTCCGGGCTACGGTTGCGGTGGCGCCGGCGGGGACCGGCGCGCACAGTGGTGGTGGAAGCCGCCATGTTTTCCCGGGTCCGGGAGGGGGGATTTCCTTGCTGCGGGACGACGTTCCGCTGCCCGTGGGGCAGGTGGCGCTGCGTGACGGCCACGGCGGCGGCACGTCGCCGGCCGGGGTGTTCACCGCGGCGCTCGGCGACCTCTACGACCCCGGACCGCTCACCGAGCGGGCCCCGTTGGCCGTGCGTACCGTCTCCTGCGTCGTCGAGCCGCCGTTCTTCGGCAACGGCGACATCGGGCGGCTCGCGGTGTGCGCGGCCGTCAACGCGCTCGCGGTCGCCGGTGCGGCGCCGCGCCGGCTGACGCTGGCCGCGGTCATCGAGGCGGGGCTGCCCGCCGCGCTGCTGCACCGGGCCGCCGCTTCGGTGCGGGACGCGGTGCGGGAGGCCGGGGTGCGGGTCTCGGCGGTGGACGCGCGGGTGGTGCGGGCCGGTGAGGTCGACCGGATCACGCTCGCCGTCACCGGCTTCGGCGCGTTCACCCGCGGGCCGCTGGACGCCGCCGCGATCCGCCCCGGCGACCGGGTGCTGCTGTCCGCCCCGCTGGGCAGCCACGCCGTCCATGTGCTGTCGCTGCGCGCCGGGCTCGGTTTCGAGTACCACGTGCCCAGTGACGTGGCCCCGCTCGGCGCCCTGGTCGAGACGGTCCGCGCGGCCCTGCCCGCGGACGCGGTACGGGCGGCCGACATGGTCGGCGAGGGCGGCCTCGCGGCCGTGCTGCGCCGCTTCGCGCGGGCCTCCGGTTCGGCGGTCCGCGTCGACGAGGCCGCGCTGCCGGTGCCGTACGGGGCCCGCGAGGCGTTCGACGTCCTGGGCCTTGACCCGTTGTACGCGGCCGGGGCGGGCTGTGTCTGCCTGGTCGTCGACCCGGCGCTGGAGGCCGCCGCCCTGGCCGCGCTGCGCGGACACCGCGGCGGCCGGCTGGCCACATCGGTCGGCCAGGTGCGCGGCGCCCCGGCCGGTGCGGTGGAAGTACGGTCCCTGGCGGGCGCGTTGACACCGCTGCCGGACGAGTCGGAAGGGGACGCACCGGCTCGGCTGCTGTGAACGGCCGGCGCTCCGGCCTGTCCGTGGGGGGGCCGTGGGGGGGCTCTGCGGGTGTGTGGTGCGGTGCTCCGCGTGGCCCTGCTACGAGCCTGTCCGGGCTCCCCGCCCCAGTACCGCCGTCGCCGCCACCGCCGCCAGTGCGGGCAGCACGCCGATGCCGACGAGGATGCCCGCGTGGGCCGTGGTCGACTGGGCGGCGGCGTGTCCGGTGCCGGAGGAGGCGTAGCCGAAGAGCGCGAGGGTGAGCGCGTACAGGAACGGGCCGACGGCCAGGCCCAGGGTCTCGCAGGTGGTGAACAGCCCGGAGGACACCCCCGCCCCGCGCAGTCCCTCGCCCGCGATGCTCTCCTGCAACAGCGAGTACAGGAACAGCAGTTGGCCCGCGTGCCCGGCGCCGGCCACGGCCATCACCAGCAGCACCACCGGCAGCGGCAGCACGGGCGCGGCGCACAGCAGCAGGCAGCCGGCGGCGAACACGGCGCACGCCCACCGGTATCCGGCGCGGTGGCCCCGGCGGGCTCCCAGGCGCGTCCAGGCCCGTACGGTGAGCAGGTTCGGGACGACGAACGCGGCGACGAGCAGTCCGGTGGCGTTCTTGTCCCCGATGATGTGCTCGCTGAAGTAGGACGCGCCGGCCGTCAGCGCGCCGGTGGCGACGGACTGGACGACGATCCCGGCGAGCAGCGCGGGGAACCCCGCCACCCGGCGGGCGAAGGCGAGCTGCCCGCGCAGCCCGGACCAGGCGGACGGCACGGCCCCCTCGGCCGGGGCGGCCGGGTCGGATGAAATGGATGACATGGACGGGGCAGCCGGCACGGACGGGGCGGCCGGGACGGACGGGGCGGCCGGGGACGAAGTCCGCGCGGCGCCCAGCGGGAGCCGCGCGGCGCCCAGCGGGAGGCCCCTGATGCCGAGCAGTACGCCGAGCGTGCCGGCGAGCACGGACACCGCGCCGAACACGCCCACCAGCCGGTAGCCCGGCACCCCGCCGCCGCCCGCGTCCGCGAGCGAGGGCCCGACCGCGCCGATGAGCAGCGCGGACACGGCGATCGCGGCGACCCGGGCGGCCACGAGGGCGACCCGGGCGGCGGGGCGGTCGGTGAGTTCGGCGGGCAGCGCGGCGTAGGGGACCTGGAAGAACGCGTAGGCGGTCGCGGCGAGGAAGAAGCCCGCCGCGGCCCACCACACCCCGGCGGAGGCGGGCCCGGGCGCCGAGAACATCAGGACGAACGCGGCGGCCACGCAGACACCGCCGCCCAGCAGATGGGCGCGGCGGCGCGGCCTGCGGTCCCCGGCGTGGCCCACGAGGGGCCCCAGCAGGGCGTTCCACGCCTTGGGGAGGAGCACCACGGTTCCGGCGAGGACCGCGCCGGTGCCGAGGGTGTCGGTGAGGTAGGGCAGCAGGAGGAGCCCGGGCAGCGTGCTGAACACGCCGGTGACCAGGGCGCCGGAGGCGTACCCCGCGCGCGGTCCGCGGCCGGTTCCGGGTACCGGGGGCGCGGTCCCCGGGCGGGCGAGGGGCGTGGAGTCGACAGCCATGGTCCGAGCCTGACCCGCTCCCGGCCGGCGCAGTAGTCGGGGATTCACCGGACACCCGGGGGACTTCCTGTCGTGCAACTACCGGACAGGGCGGGGACCTTGGAACCGGGGGCGCGGGCGGGAGAGGCTCGTCCCCGAAGGGGAGGGTGAGCGCGGATGCGAGTCGACGGGGTCATGGACGGCAGCGGGCTGCGCGGCGGGGTCATGGACGGTACGGGGCTGCTCGACAGCGCCTTGGACGGTACGGGGCTGCTGCCGGGGGCCGTGCTGCTGCGCGTCGCGGCGGACGGGCTGCACCGTGAGGCGGCCACCGCCGCGTCGCTGTTGCGGCTGCTGCCGCCCGGCGACGCGGCGGCGGGGCTGCTGCGCGGGCGGGCGCTGGTGCTGGCCGGCCGCCCGGAGGCCGCGCTGCGGGCGTTCGCCCGGGTGCCGCCGGACGCGGGCGACGACGCGCCGGCCCGCGCGGCGGCGCTGCGGCTGCTGGGCCGCTGGGACCTCGCCGAACGCTGCCTGGACGGCTCGGCGGAACGGGGCACGGAGTGGGCCGTGGAGGGCACCGCCCTCGCCCTGGACCGGGGCGAACCGGTCCTGGGCCGCACGGCACAGCAGTGGGCGCGGACGGCACTGGCGTACGTCACCGGTGACACGTACGGGCCCACGCACGGGCCCACATACGGGCACACCGACGCCGGTACGGACGCCTGCGCCGCCGATCTCGCGCACGCCCGCTGCCTGCTGGCCGCCGCCTACGCCGCCGCAGGGCTCTTCGGGGCGGCGCTCGACGCGGCCGACGAGGCCGCTCAGGCGCTGGACCGGCTCGGGGAGGACGCCGCGCTGCGGCGGCTGGACGCGGTGCACCGGCTGGCCGACGCCCTGTTCCGTACGGGCCGCCGGCACGCGGCGGAACGGCGGCTGGAGGAAGCGCTGGTGAGGGCGCGCGAGTCGGCCCAGGAGGAGGTGGCGGGCCGGCTGGAGCTGGGGCTCGCCCGGGCCCGGCTCGCCGCGGAGGACCTGGCCTCGGCCGGGCGGTGGGCCGAGCGGGCGGCCGCGACGGCGTACCGCACGGGCGCGGTGCCGCTGGCCGTGGACGCGGAACTGTGTCTGGCCCGGGTGCGGCTGGCCGCGGGCGACGGCACCGCCGCGCTGGCCGCCGCCGAGTCGGCGGCACGGGCCGCGCACCCGCTGGGCGGAGTGTGGCGGGACCGGGCGGCGGCCCGGCTGCGGGAGGTACGGATGGTCCAGGACCACGAACCGCCCGTCCCCGCTCGCTCTGCCTCTGCCTCTGCCTCTGCCTCTCCCTTTTCCGGTCACGTTCCCGAGTCCCCCGCCCCTCATCCGCTCCCGCCGGCGGCGGTGTTGAGCAGGCGGGAGGCACAGGTGGCCGTCCTGGTCAGCGAGGGGTGCACGAACCAGCAGATCGCCGTCCGGCTCCAGGTCAGTCCGAAGACCGTCGAGACCCATCTCAGCCGCATCTTCAAGAAGCTCGCGATCACTTCGCGGGCGCAGGTGGCGCACTGGGTGGGACGGGGCGCGGGCCCCGCCCCGGACGGCGGGGGACGACGTTCCGGGGCAGGGCAGGCGCCCGGCACGGGCACACGGTGACGGGGGGTTCAGCGGTGACCGTGCCGTGCCGGCCACTGTGCCGCCGCCCGCCTGAGCCGCGCTAAAGCGGGCCTGACACCGAGGCCGGCACCGGAGCCGACATCGACACCGGCCCAGAAGACCCCGAATCAGCGCCGGAGGACCCCGAACCGGCGCCGAAACAACTGCGGGTACCCCGTCCCGCACCTCAACAACCTGCCGTGCAACTTGCTGCCACCGTCCCCGGCTGGCATCCGCACCCTTGCGATCCGCACCCTGGTGGGCGCGGGCCGTCCGCGTGACGGCCACGGGGACAGCGCGCGCCGCACGACGGGCCCTCCCCCACGCTCTGCGAGCAGGGAGCGCTCCCATCGCGCCGAGGAGAGACCATGACTGTCGACACGACGAGCACCACCGTCCAGGAACTCAAGTACGCCACCCGCCATCTGATCCACTGCCCGACGTCCTGGGAGCACTACCTCCTGGACGCGCCCAGCAGCGGCGAGGAGAACTTCGTACTGGCCGGTTCCGTGCCCACCGGGCACCCGCTGTTCAACGACGGTCCCGGGCACTTCCACGACGCGCAGTCCGTCACCGAGGAGGTGCGCGAGGTCGGTGAGTTCGTGGGGCACCGGTACTTCGGTGTGCCGCGCGAGCGGCCGGGGCTGTTCTACCGGTTCGCGCTGGACCTGACCGACGTACGGGCCTGGCGGGCGGACGGGGCGGAGCCGCCCCGGATGACGACCCGGCTGACCGCGCGCCCCGACCATGTGATCGGCGGGGTGCCGCGCGGGCTGACCTTCGACGTCGAGGTGCGCATCGACGACGTGCCGTGCTGCACGGGCCGGGCCGGGCTGGTGTTCCTGACCCCGGTGCTGCACCGCAACCACATCGAGCACAGCCGGCGTGCGCTGCGCGCGGCGCCGGAGCTGGACGACGTGCCGGACGGCGCGGGCTGGCCGGTGGACCCGGCGGAGATCGGCCGGCGCGCGCCCGGCAACGTGGTGGTGTGCGAGCCGAGTGTGTCGGCGCAGGGGCGGCTGACGACGTGGGTGCTGACCCGGGGGGACAATCCGGCGCTGGCGCCGTCCGGGGACGGCCAGGTCTCGGGGCTGCTGCTGCTGGAGGCGCTGCGCCAGACGTCGATCCTGACGGCCGGCCGGGCCAGCGGCTTCGACGCGGACCGGGCCCTGGTGACCGGCTGGGACGTGCACTTCCGCGGGTACGCGCAGGCGGGGCTGCCGCTGCGCTGCGTGGCGGTGCCGGGGCCGCTGGAGCGGGACGCGGAGGGCCGGCCCTCGGTGCCGGTGACGCTGACGGTGACGCAGCACCGGCGCGCGGTGGCCGAGGCCCGCACCAGCGTCGTGCAGGATCTGTGACCCGGGCGCCCCGATGAGATTCCGTATCCTCGGCCCGATGGAGATCGAGGGCAGCGCGGGCCCCGACGTGTCGTACACGCCGCGGGCCGCGAAACTCCGTGTCGTCCTCGGCGCGCTGCTGGTGCGCAGCGGCGAGGTGGTGTCCGTGGAGGCGCTGACGGACGAGCTGTGGCAGGACGGCCCGCCGCGCACCGCGACGACCACGCTCCAGGTGTACATCTCGCAGCTGCGCAAGCAGCTCGACGCCGCCGGGGACGGGTTCGGCCGGCAGGCGCTGGTGACCCGGCAGCCCGGCTATGTGCTGCGGCTGGAGCCGGACCAGCTGGACCTGACCCGGTTCGAGGCGCTGCACGCGAGCGGCCGGCGGGCGCTGGAGGCGGGCGACTTCGCGCAGGCGTCGGCGTTGCAGCGCCGGGCGATCGAGCTGTGGCGCGGCCCGCTGCTGTCGGACACCCCGCACGGCCCGGCCCTGGGGGCCGCGGCGGTACGGCTGGACGAGGCCGGGGTGGCCGCGCTGGAGCAGCGGGTGCGCGCCGATCTGGAACTGGGCCGGCACCGCGACCTGATCGCCGAACTCCAGTCGGTGACGACCCGGTACCCGCTGCGCGAGGAGTTCCACGGCCATCTGATGCTGGCGCTGTTCCGGACGGGGCGGCAGGCGGAAGCGCTGCGCGCGTTCACGCTGCTGCGGCGCACGCTCGTGGAGGAGCTGGCGATCGAGCCGGGCCCGGCGTTGCAGCGGCTGCACGGGCGCATTCTGGCGGGGGACGAGAGCCTGCTCGTCGAGGAGGCCGCGCGTCCCGGTGCGGTCACGGTGAGCGCGGGCGGCGGGCGGCCCGTCGCGCTGCCCGCGGCGGACCCGGCCTTCACCGGCCGCGAGGACGAACTGACGCGGGTGACGGAGCTGTTGACGTCGTCGGCGCCGGGCACGTGTGTGGCCGTGGCGGGGATGCCGGGGGTGGGCAAGACCGCGCTGGCCGTGGAGGCGGCGCACCGGTGCGCGGACGCGTTCCCGGACGGCCGGCTCTTCCTGGACCTGGAGCCCGAGCCGGGCCGTCCGCTGACCGGCGCGCAGGCGCTGACCCGGCTGCTGCGGCGGGCGGGCGAGACCGGTCCGCTGCCCGAGGCGGTGGAGGACCTGCGGGACGCCCTGCACTCCTTCCTTGCCGGGCGGCGGGTGCTGCTGGTCCTCGACCACGCGGACTCCGAGGCGCGGTTACGCGCGCTGCTGCCGGCCGCCGAGGGCTGCCGGGCCCTGATCACCATCCGCCGCACGCCCGCCTCGCTGCCCTCGGTCCGTACGGTGTCGCTGGCGCCGCTGCGGCCGGCGGCGGCCCGGGCGCTGCTGGCGACGGCGGCGGGCCTCGGCCGGGAGGACGCGGCCCTCACGGAGGTGGCCGAGCTGTGCGGCCGGCTGCCGCTGGCCCTGCGCGCGGCGGCGGCGCAGCTCGCCGCCCGTCCGCACTGGACGCCGCGGACCCTCGCGGACCGGCTGCGCGGCGCCCGGGACCGGCTGGCCGCGCTGGGCGTCGGCGAACTCGACGTGCACGGCGTGCTGTCGGCGGCGTACGCGGCGGTGCCCGCCCGCCAGCAGCGGTCCTTCCGGCTGCTCGCCCTGCTGCCGGACGCCCCGTTCGGGACGGGTGCGGCGGCGGCCGTGCTGGGCGTGGGGGCCGAGGAGGCCGGCCACCGGGTGGAGGCCCTGGTCGACGCGCGGCTGCTGGAGGCCGACGCGGAGGGCCGTTACCGCTTCCATCGCCTGCTGCGGCTGCTGGCGGCCGAACTCCTCGCCCGGCACGAGCCGGAGGACTCGGCCCGGGACGCGGCGGGCCGCCTGGCCGAGGCGCACGCCGGCACCCTGGCGGCCGCGGCCCCCGCGCCCTCGGGCGCGGAGCTGGCCGGCCAGGTCGAGGTGCTGCGCACCGCGCACGCCCACGGCGCCTGGCCGTCGGCGCTGCGGCTGGCCGACGCGCTGTCCGGCGGCCTGGAGTCGCACGCCGCCTGGCCGCTGTGGCGCACCGCGCACACCCTCGGCCTGGACGCGGCGCGCCGGTCCAGGGACCGGGCGGGCGAGGCGCGGATGCTGCGGTCGCTGGGCGATCTGGCCTGGCAGCAGCGGCAGTTGGCGCGCTGCGAGGAGCTGTACGAGGCGGCGGCGCGGGCCGCGCTGGGCTGCGCGGACGGCCATGAGCACGGGCGGGCGCTGGTCGGCCTGGTCGATGTACGGCTGGACGCGGGCGCCTACGACGAGGCGGGCACCCTCCTGGACACGGCGCTCGGTTCCCTGCCGGACCGCTCCCCGGCCCGCTTCGACGCCCTGCGGGCCGGCGCGCTGCTCGCCCTGGACCAGGGCGACGAGGCCACCGCCACGGCCCGCTTCACCGCCTGCCGCGACCTGGCCACAGCCCTGCGCGACCGCCGCCTGGAGGCCTACGCCCGCCGCTGCCTCCGCCGCCTCACCGACACCCCGGACGACCCCGACCCGGCGGTGGAGGTCCGCCCGGGGGTGTGGCGCCTTCGGGAGGCGGCGTAACCGGACGGCCCGCCCCGGAGCCGTCGCCCTCGGAGGTCTCCGGCTCGTCACCGAGTTCCTGGAAGAACTCCGCGCTCCTGCCCCAGGTGTGCGTCCACGAACACCGCTTCGATGCCTTCCACTCCGTACGCCCCGGTCGTCGTCCGCGCGGACGACGCCGAGCAGGTGCCCGAGACCGGGCACCGGCTACTGGCCGACGCCGGTGCCACCGGCGGCGCGCTCAGCGCCCCCGCCGGGTCCAGGTCGCGCGCGGCGCCGACGGCGCGGTCCCGCACCGGCACGACCACTCGTCCGAGCCGTTCTCCGTCGTCGACGGAGCGCTCCAGGTGCTGGTGGGCCCGAGATCGTCACGGCCGGCCCCGGTGACTTCCCGGTCGTCCCGTCCGTCCCTCAGCCCCCGAAGCGTGACGTGCCGAGGGACACCTGGTGGCCGACCACGCTGATCTCGACGCCGTCGGCGGTGGAGCGGGCCGCGGTGAAGCCGACGTTCTGCGGGAGGCCGATCCGCCACGAGGAGGTGGCGCGGCCGGCGCCGGGCACCGTCAGGGACAGCTCGTCGCCCTGGGCCAGCAGGGTTCCGGTGCTGTTCAGCGGCGTACCGCCGACCGTGCCCGACACCTTGAGGCGGGCCGCCTGGCCGTCCGAGCCCGGGGCCTGGGAGACCCGGATCGGGCCGCTGCCCCCGATCCGGGTCACCACGTCGGACAACTGCGCGTACGACAGGGTGAGGGTGCCCGTGACGAGGTTCGCCTCCGCGCTCCGCGCCGTCAGGGAGGACACCGTGACGCCGCGCAGGTCGAGGTGGAGGCGGTCGACGGTGAGATAGCCGCCCTGCCGGTTGCCGGTGCTGTCGACGTAGAACTTCTGCGCGGTCAGTTCGACATGGTCGAAGTCACCGCCGGCCGCCTGTGTCAGGAACGGGAAGCCCTTCACCGACACGTCCAGGGAGCCGTCGGTGGTGTTGCCGTAGTCGTACTTCTCCCGCGCGAGCCGCGCGGCCTCCTTGTCCGCGTAGTGCACGGCGATCCGGTCGGCGGCCGTGAACAGCACGGCAAGCACCACCACGGTGATCGCCAGGACCTTCACCCATCGACGTCCCACGTCTCTTCCCCCCGTTGTCCTGATGTCCGGGCGATGATAGTTCGATCACGAACACCCGCCTCCGGGCGCCCTCCCCGAGGAGGCGTTTAGCCGCGCTTTGGCCGGACCCGGCACCCTGCTCCCCTGCAAACCTCCAGGGGGAAGCCATGACCGTCGCTCAGCAGGTTCCGGGTGCGCAGGGGATACGGCCGGTGCCGGCGGGCAGCGGGCGCGCGCTGGTCGGCAGGGAGACCGAACTCCTCGTCCTGCGCGGCAGGCTGGCGGACCCGGACGCGCGGCTGGTGACGCTCATCGGCCCGGGAGGCGTCGGCAAGAGCGCGCTGGCGCTGGCGTTCGAGGCGGAACCGGAGCAGTTCCGCGGGGTGCGGGCGGCCCATCTGGGGCCTGCGGCGTCCGCCGACGAGGCAGCGGCGACGGTGCTGCGACTGGCGGCCGAACTGCGCCGCGTGCCCGGCGCCGCGGACGCGCTGCTGGTCCTGGACGGCTGCGACCACCACGGGGAGCCGCTCACCACGATGCTCGCCGAACTGCTCGCCCCGGCGGGCCGGCTGCGGGTGCTGGCCACCTCGCGGGAGCCGCTGCGGGTGGCCGGTGAGCGGCTGTTCCCGGTGGGCCGGCTGCCGGTTCCGGCGACCGGCGCCCACGTTCCGGCCGATCCGGCCGACCTGGCCGACCTGGCCGACCTGGCCGGCAACGCCTCGGCCGCGTTGTTCACCCACGCGGCGCGCGACGCGGTGCCCGGCTTCGCGCTGACCGAGGAGAACGCGGGCGCGGTGGCCGCCCTGTGCACCCTGCTCGAAGGTCTGCCGCTGGCGCTGGAACTGGCGGCGGGACGGCTGCGGCTGTTCACGCCGCAGGTGCTGCTGGCCCGGCTGCGGCACCGCGGGGGCGCCCTGACCGCGCTGTCCGGCGGGCCGGCCGGCGCTCCGGCCCGGCACCGTTCGCTGGCGGCGCTCGCGGAGTCCTCCGTGGCACGGCTGAGCCGCGGCCAGCTCGCACTGCTCGGGCAACTCGCCGTGTTCGAACCGGGGTTCGGGCTGCCGATGCTGGAACGGGTGACGCCGCTGCCGCGCGCCGACACCGACGCCGTGTTCGACTCGCTGCTCGACCGGAGCCTCGTGGTGGCGCTCGACCAGGAGCAGGAGGAGCCGAGGTTCGCGGTGCCCGAGCCGGTCCGCTCGCACATGGGCGAGGAACTGGCCGCCGACGGCCTGCTCGACGCGGCCCTGGACCGGCACGCCGCCGCGTACCGGCGGCTGGTGACCGGCGTGGAGCCGCGCCTGACCGGGCCCCGGCAGGGCCACTGGCTGCGCGTGCTGGCCGCCGAGCACGGCAACATCGTGGCCGCGCTGCGCCGCCTGCGGCAGTGCGGTGCGGCCGAGGAGGTCGCCTCGCTGGTCCTCGCGCTGCGCCTGCCCTGGCTCGTGCGGGGGCACCTCAGAGAGGGCCTGGAGTGGGTCCAGTGGTGCGACGCGTCCGACCCCGACGCGGAGCCGGAGGCCGGGACGGCGGCGGGGGGCGCGTGGACGGCGGGCGCGGCAGGCGTGGGGGCGGCGAGTCCGGTGAGGGAAGCGGGGGGAGCCGTCGGCGTGGGCGCCGTCCGGTCCGCGCTGTCCGAGCCGCTGCGCGCCCGTCTCGTCGATCTCTCCGCGACGTTCACGCTGGCGCTCGGCGACGCCGACCTCGCCGTACGCCGCCACCGGCGCGCCCTCGCCCTGTGCAAACGGCTCGGTGACCGGCGGCAGACGGCGCTGGTCACGGCGCGGATGGGGTCGGCACTGCTCCAGTTCGGTGACCCGGCGGGTGCCGTCGCGGCCCTCGGCCCCGCGCTCACCTCCCTGGAGTCGCTGGGCGCGGCGGCCCCCGCGGCGGACGCGGCCGTCGCGCTGGCGGCGGCGCTGCGCGCCCGGGGCGACGCCCGCAAGGCGCGCGACCTGCTGGACAAGGGCCTGGACGCGCACCGCCGGGTCGCCGACGCCCGCGGCCTGGCGGCGGCGCTGCGCGAGACGGCGGCCGCCGCCGGGGAACACGACGACACCCGGGCCGCGGCCGCCGCGCTGCGCGAGTGCCTGGAGCTGTACCACACGCTCGGTGAACGCACCGAACTGCCGGGCGTACTGGAGGAACTGGCCCTGCTGTGGCTGCGCACCGACCCCTCGGCCGGGCCCCGGGCGACCCGCGCGCTGGCGGCCTGCGCGGCCCTGCGCCGGGCCCTGGGCAGCACGCCCCCCGCCGCCCGCCGGGCCGCCGTCGACGAGGCCCTGGAGACCCTGCGGTCCCGCCTGCACGCCACCGCCTACGCGGCCGCCTGGGCCGAGGGCACGCGCATGCCGCCCGCCGTCGCCGTGGCGGAGGCCCTGGCCGCGCCCGCCCCGGACGCCCGCCCGGCGGCCCCCACCCCCGAGGCCCAGCCGCTCACCCCGCGCCAGGTGCAGGTGGCGATGCTGGTCGCGGAGGGGCTGACCAACCGGCAGATCGCCGCGCGCCTGGACATCTCCGAGTGGACGGTCGTCAACCACGTCCGGCAGATCATGCGCCGGCTCGGCTGCGCCTCCCGCCTCCAGGTCGCCTGGTCGGTGGGCCGGTGGTCATGACGAACGCGACGGGCATCGCGGACAAGACGAACGCGAGGGGCATCGCGGACCACACGCATACCCCGGCCCCCCGGGCGCTGGGCCCGCTGCCCGACGGCTCCGGCGTCCCTGCCCCGGTCGCGGACCGCTGGCGCGCGGCCGGGCTGTGGCGGGCCGGGGGTTTCGTGCACGACGTGCTGCGCACGGCCGCCGCGGCTCCCGACCGCCCGGCGTTCACCGGCCACCGCGCCCACCTGCCCGCCGGCCGCAGGTCGGTGACCGTGTCGTACGCCCGGCTCGCGCTGTACATGGACCGCTTCGCGGCGGCGCTGCGCTCACTGGGCATCGGCGCGGGCGATCCGGTGGCGCTGCAACTGCCCAACTGGTGGGAGGCGGCGGCGCTGGCGCTGGCCTGCTGGCGGATCGGCGCGGTCGTGGTGCCGGTGCTGCCCGGGGTGCGCGCGCCCGACCTGGAGCGGGTCCTGACCGCCGCGCAGGCCCGGGTGTGCGTGGTCCCGGACCGCTGGGAGGAGTACGGGAACGCCGAGGTGCTGGCCCAGCTCGCGCACCGGCTGCCCTGGCTGCGCCGCCGGGTGGTGATCGGTGACGCGGCGGCGACGGGCGCGGTGGACTTCGGTACGTACTTCCTGCGCACCGCCCACGAACGCGGGCCGCACGGACGGGAGTCGTCCCTCTCCCCGGCCGGCCCGGACCGCCCGGCGCTGCTGCTGAACGTCATGGGGATGGGCGAGGACCACGGCGCGGTGCTGCACACGGGCAACACGCTGTACGCCGGGCTGGCGGCGCAGCGGGCAGAGGCGGCGACGGAGGACACGGAAGAGGCGGCGGTACCGCCCCCGGCGAACCCGGTGTTCGCCTCGCCCCTCCCCCTCACCTCGCTCGCCGGGCTGCTCTACACGGTGTGCTGGCCGCTGGCGTCCGGCGGCACCGGGGTGCTCCAGGACGGGTGGGACCCGCGGGTGTTCCTCGGTCTCGTCGAGTCCGCCCGGGTGGACCGGGTGTACGCCACCCCCGCGCTGTGGGCGGAGCTGCTGGCCGCCCAGCGCCAGGAACGCCGTGACCTGTCCGGGCTGCGGTACGCCCTGACCGGCGGCCGGGTGGAGACTCCCGAGGCCCTGCTCGACGAGCTGAGCGGGGAGTTCGACGTCCGGGTGCGCAGCGCCTGGGGTTCCCCGGAGGCGGGGCTCGGAGCCCTGTCGTACGGGTCCGGGAAGCGGTCGTACGGGTCCGGGAAGCGGCTGCTGCCGGGCGTGGAGGCCACCGTGTCCGGCGGGCGGCTGCGGGTGCGCGGTCCCTCGGTGGCGCTGGCGGCCTGGCGGCACGGCGAGGGCGTCGAGGGCGCCTGGGGGACGGCGGAGGGCTGGCTGGACACGGGGGACGCGGCCGTTCCGGGGCGGCCGGGCGAGGTGACGGTGGTGGGCCGGGCCGGCGAACGCACCGGCGGGCTGTTCGTCGTACCGGTCGACGAGCTGGAGGTGGGGCTGCGCGCGCATCCGCGGGTACGGGAGGCGGCCGTGGTGGAGTACACGGACGCGACGTACGGGGAGATGCCCTGCGCGGTCGTCGTCCCCGCGCTCCAGGAGGAGCCGCCGGGCCTGGTGGAACTCCGGGACCACCTCGCCCGGCGCGGCCTGACGGAGGCGTTCCTGCCCACCCGCCTGGAACTGGTCGGCTCCCTGCCCCGCGACGCCCGCGGCGAACTCCGCAAGGAGGTTCTGCGCACCTGGCTCACCCGCCTGCGCCCGGGCACCCCGCGCCGCGCGCCGACCGCCCCGGAGGACCCGCCGCACGAGTGAGGCCACGCCCGTCGGGATATGGGCACTCCGCCACCGGCGGCGCGGCACCCCGTACGGCGCCCGCCCCGGCCGACGACCAGGGCGACCGCCCGCCCCCGCACCGCCCAGAGCCTCGTACCGTACGTACCCGCAAGGGTCACACCCCCGCGCACGCGGAAGCCGTCACCGCGCCCGCCATCGGACCCCCGCGCCCCGCGCACCCCCACCGCCTCACACCGACGCCCCCGCGCCGCCCCGCCGCCTCACACCGACGCCACCCGCTCCCCGAACGAGGCCAGTTCGCCGCGCCACTGGCCGGTCAGGGGGGCGCCGTCGGCCGCGCGGCCCGCGCGGTGGACGAGGTCACGGATCATGCGCTCGGCGATGTCGCGCTCCTCACCGTCGAGCAGCATCTCGCGCAGCAGGTCCGCCTCCCAGGCGTACTCGGGCCCGCCGTCGAGGAAGCCGCGCAGCCGCCAGGCGGCGTGCAGGGCGCCGGCGTACGCCTCGTAGGCGGGGGCGAGGTCGTCGCGGCCGGCCAGCGCCGCGCCGATCAGCAGCGGACCGCGCAGCGCGTACCAGCCCGCCCGGCAGCCGCTGTCGCAGCCGGACACGCACCGGCCCGGCCACGGGTTGTCGAGGTAGGCGACGGTCATCGCCTCGCGCGCGTACATGCCGACGCAGCGGTCGGCGCGCAGTTCGTCCCAGTGGGCCCGGGCGGTGCCGGTCAGCGCGCCCGCGAGCCGGTCGGCGCAGGCCAGCGCGAGGTCACCGGCGAGCGTGGCCGAGTAGGCGCCGTGGCGCCGGGCGTCGCCGCCCCAGCCGCCGCGCTCGTGCTCGGCGGCGCGGACCACGTGCGGGGTGGGCATGCCGCGGCGGACGGCCACGTTGTCGTGCACGTCGGTGCGCAGCAGGGTCGCGGTGTCCAGGAGTTCGAGGGCGGCGGCCGTGTCGACCGCGCGGGGGTCGTCCGGGCTGCCGCCCGCCGCGAGGTAGCCGGTGAACAGCACGACGGGACGCACCCGTTCGCCGCCCGCCGCGACCAGCTCGGCCAGCGACTCGACGAGGACGGCGGCCCGCGCGTGCCCCGAGTGGCGGCGGTACTCGTCGTTGAGGAGTGACCGCAGCCTGGCTTCGACGCGGTCGAGCAGCTCCTCGCGCTGCCGTGTCGGGGACGGCGCCGTGTGGTCCCAATCCGTGATCATGATGGGCCTCCTGCCGGGCTACGGACTGCGACCGACCCTGCCGGATACGTCACCCGACCACAACGCGGGAAGCGGACGTTCCGAGTCTTTCCCCGGCCCCCGCCGGGCACGCGGCTGTTTCCTGCCATGTCCGGGGCCTGCCCGCCGGCACCCTTGCCATGCCCTTGCCATGCGCTTGCATGCCGCCGACGCCGCAGGCCCTGCGCTTGCGTCGGCCATCCGCCGCTTTAGCGCCATGGCCGTCAATGGACTCGCTGCTCGACACGCAGACCGGGCACCGCCCCGGCGACCCGCTCGTCCACAGGAGACCCACCGTGAACAACTCCCCGGCGAACAACTCCCTGTCGAACAACAGCACCAACGCGAACACCAGCAACAACAACAACAACAACGAGAACGCGAACAACGACAACGCCAACCCGTCGATGTCCGACGACATCAACGCCCCGCGCCTGCAGAGCGTGACCGCCACGGACATCAACGCGCTCGCGGAGGACCTGTCGATCGTTGCCAACGACAACAACAGCAACAACAACGCGAACAACAACAACGGCAACAACATCAGCAGCGACAACGCGAACAACAGCATCAACAACTGACGATGGCTTCCCCGCGGGGCGGGGCGCACCGGCCCGCCCCGCAGCACGACCTCCCCGGCGACCCTCTGGCCGTCGCCGCCTACCGGGACGAACGCCGGCGCCTCCAGCGCGAGGCCGTCCTCGGTACCGGGGACCTGATCGAGAAGCTGCTCACCGAGCGCCGCGCCCGGCTCGCCGCACTGCGGCGACTGCCCTGGGTCCGGCGCTTGTTCGACGTGACCCACCGGCAGGTGCGCCAGGTCCTGGCGGCGCCCCGGTACGCGGCCGTGCTCCCGCTGCGCCGCTCCATGCTGGTGCACCTGGCCGAGCTGCCGCTGCCGCTGCCGGCCGACGACCTGATCCTGAGCCACCCCACGCACGCCCCGGCCGCGCAGATCCTGCCCGAACTGCCGCAGCTACGGCCCTGGCGCGCGCAGGTGCTGCGCATCCTCGCCGCATCCTCGCTGGCCGAGCGCGGCACACCGTTCCGCACGGTCGGCCCGCCGCACGCCGCCGTCATCCTCGGCGCCGACGGACCCACCCTCGGCGCACTGGCCGGGGTCGCCCACGAGCTGGGCCACTGCCTGTACGAACGGGCCCGGCCGGGCACCGGCATCCGCGCCCGGCTGGCCTCCGAGCGGCTGGCGCACCGCCTGGAGGAGCAGCTGACGGCCGCCTACCTGCGTGCGCGCGGCACCCCCGAGGAGGGCCACCGCTGGTGGCTGTACCAGCGGCAGGTGGACGCCTTCAACCTGCACTACTTCGAGCTGGAACGCGCTCTGATGTACGAAGAGGCGGACGCGGTCGAGGAGTTGACGACCGAGTCCGCCTCCGCGCTGCGCGAGTCCCTGTTCATCGTCCCCGGCTGCCAGGCGGTGTACGCGCGGGCCTCACTCGCGCGGCTGCCCGTCGGCGGCCCGCAGTGAGACGGGCCGGGCGTCGCTCCAGTGCCGGTCGATGTGGTCGAGCACGGCCTGCCGGGGCGAGCGCGCCAGGGCGACCTGCCAGCCCGCGGGCACCTCGGCGGCGGCCGGCCACACCGAGTACTGGCCCTCGTCGTTGACCAGCGCCAGGTACTCGGCGTCGGGGTTCTCGAACGGCGTACCGCTCACGGTCGTACCTCTTTCTTCCTCATGATGGCCGGGGACTCCGGCGACTCCGGCACGCTCGGGCGCGCTCAGGCCAGGTCGAGGGCCTCGCTGAACGGGAGGTCGGCGGGCAGGTCCTGGCGGCGGGTGATGTTCAGCTTGCGGTAGACGCGGGTGAGGTGCTGCTCGACCGTGCTCACGGTGATGTACAGCTTCAGCGCGATCTCCCGGTTGGTGTGGCCGTGCACGGCGAGCAGGGCGACCCGCTTCTCCGACTCGCTGAGTTTCGCGTCGAGTTCGGCGTGCCGGGCGGCGTCGGGCGGCTCGGCGACGCCCGCCGTCCGGCCGGGCAGGATCCGCTCTCGCAGGGTCTGCGCGCCGCACTCCTTGGCCAGCTGCCAGGCGCGCCGGTTGACCATGTTGGCCCGGCCCGGGTCGCCGCACTGCTTGAACGCGTCGCCCAGGTCCGCCATGGCGCGGGCGAGTTCGAGCCGGTCCCCGGAGCGGCGCAGGTCGTCGACGGCGCGGGTGAGCAGCGCGGGCCGCTCGGCGGGCTCGCCCAGCGCGGCCTTGGTGCGCAGCGTCAGGCCGTTGACCCAGGGGTGCGCGATGTCGCGCGAGGCGAACTGGTCGGCGACCAGCCGCCCGGCCTGCCGTACCTCACCGAGTTGGAGCAGGGCCTCGGCGGCCAGGGTGCGCCAGGGCAGGACGACCGGCCGGTCGATGCCCCAGCGGCGCATGGCCCGGCCGATGTCGAGGAAGTCGGCGAGCGCGGCCTGGTAGCGGTTGGTGGCGAAGTAGTAGGAGCCGCGCGCCCGCAGGTGGGTGAGCAGGTACCGGCTCTGGGCGAGGTGGTCCGGCTGCGGCCGGCACACCTCGCGGCCCGCGTCGTCGTGCCGGCCCATCGGGGTGCGGGCGGCGGCGAGCAGCGCGCCCGCGCCGCTGTGGAAGAGGCTGTCGTCGTGTTCGGGGACCAGGGCGCGGGCCTGGAGGGCGAGCGACTCGGCGCCGGGCAGGTCGCCCTGGCGCAGCAGTGCCTCGGCCCGGACCAGGGCGAACACGGCCTGCCAGCCGGGTGCGCCGCGGCGGGCCGCCTCGTCCATGTAGGTACGGGTCCAGGGCAGTGCGCGGCGCGGCCCGTCGAGGTACAGCAGGGCGCGCATCGCCTGGAGCACGGGGGCGAGGGTGGTCTCGGCGGGGCTGGTGCGGCGCAGCAGCGCCTCGGCCATCTCGGTGCCGCGGGCCGAGCGCTCCCACTCGGGCACGCCCCAGAAGGCCGCGGCCCAGCCGGGACCGCCCGGCACGGGGGTGCCGGGGGCGTGGGCGCTCTGGGCATGGCCGCCGGGTGCGTGGCCCAGCTGCCCGTGGCCCAGCTGTCCGTTGCCGCTCGGCGCGAAGCCGCTCTGCCCGTGACCGCTCTGCGCGAGGCCGCCCGACACATAGCCATGGCCGCCACTCGGCGCGAGGGCGGGGCGGTGCGGCGCGGCAGCGGCCGGGGCGCCGCGGTGGGGTGCGGGGTGGTCCTTCGGACGGGGCGCGGCGGTGGGCGGCGCGGTCCGCGCGGACCAGTACGGGAAGGCGGACAGGCCGTCAAGCAGCGGTACGCCTCTGAGGTCGTCCCACGGACTGCCCTCGGCGGCGGCGGTGTCGACGCCGAGTTCCCGCAGCACCTCGCCGGCCTCGTCGATCCGGCCCTGGGTGACCAGGAGGCGGGCGAGCCGGGCGGCGACGGGGGCGGGCAGCCGTCCGGCCCGCGCGGCGGCCAGCGGCTCCGCCAACTGCCGTTCCGCGGCGGCCGGGTCGACGGCGAGCTGGGCGGCGGCCAGCGCGGTGCGCAGTTCGGCGCCGGCCGCGTCGTCGCCGGCCCCCTCCAGGGCCGCCGTCAGGCAGCGCAGCGCCCGCCGGTGCTCCCCGTCGGCCAGCAGCCGGTCGGCCGCGGCGCGCAGCACGGGGACGGCCCAGGCGGGCGCCGGACCGCCGGCCGCGAGGAGCTGGGCGGCGACGTCGGCGGCGGGATGCCCCTGGGCGTGGGCGAGTTCGGCGGCCTTGCGGTGCCGCTCGGCGCGTACCGCGGGGTCGAGCTGGTCGAGCAGGGCGGCGCGGGCGGCGGAGTGCCGGAAGGCGGTGCCGTCCAGGAGCCCGGCGCGGTGCAGGGTGTCCAGGCCGGCCCGTACCTGGGCCTCCGGCAGGCCGAGCAGGCCCGCGGTGGTGGCGGGGGTGGCGAGGGCGCCGAGGACGGCGAGCGCGCCCGCGATGTCCTCGGTGTGGTCGCCGCTGCGCCGCAGGCAGGCCAGGAACGCCTGCACATAGGCGCGTCCGGGGCCGTCGTCCTCGGTGAGGGCGCGCAGCAGCAGCGGGTTGCCGCCGGTGAGCGCGTGCGCCTCGGCCGGGTCACGGGAGGTGTCGCCGGTGCGGGCCAGGGCCGCGGCGACGCCCTCGCGGGTGAGGGGTTCCAGGCGTATCCGGGCGAAGCCGGGTCTGCGCAGCAGGTCGGTGCCGAGTTCGGGGTCGTCGGTGCGTTCGTGCAGGGACTCGGTGAACACCAGCAGGGCGCTGGCCTGGCGCAGCCGGCCCGCCGAGTGCAGCAGGTAGCGGCGGGAGGGTTCGTCGGCGTGGTGCAGGTCGTCGACGCAGATGGCCACCGGCGCGCGGGCGGCGAGCCGCTGCACGGCGGTGACGAACGCCTGGCGGGCCGCGACGCCGCCGGCCCCGCGCGCCGGGTCCCCGTCCGGCGCTGCGGGCGGTACGGAAGGCGGTACGGCGGGCGGTACGGCGTCGAAGGCGCCCTCCGGGGCACAGGCCGCCAACTGGGCGATCACCCCGAAGGGAATGTTCCGTTCAGCCCGGGTGCCTTCCGCGCGCAGCACCAGCGCCCCCGCACCGGCCGCCATTTCGGCGGCGGATTCGATCAGTTCCGTCTTTCCGCAGCCCACCGCGCCTTCGCCGAGCACGACTCTGGCCGATCCGTCGAACGCTTCGCGCACCGCGTTTTTCAGCAAGCGGATTTGGTTTTCCCGGTTCCTGCGCATCGCCGCCGTCACCATCCCCCCGTTGTCAAGGAAGCCGAAATCCACCGGGACTTTCAGGAGTACCGACGGGGACTTCTTGGTTACTTCCTCCAGGCGCCCCCATGCTTTCCCCAAGACAGCGCAAAGCAATTCCCTTGCGCGGGGCAACCGTCCATCAAGGAGCAGTCTACGGAGCGGATCGGCGGCTGCCGCTGGCCGAAAGCTGCACGACAGCAAGTCCCCAGCGGCGGCGGCCGGCGACTGTCAAGCGGGCAGAATGCGCCGCGGGACGGGCCTGGGCCGGCCGGGGCGGTGCCATTCGCGCGGATAGCCGACCGACACCTCCTCGAAGCGGACGCCGTCGTGCACGGTGGTGCGCGGGATGTGCAGGTGGCCGTAGACGACCGCGGCGGCCCGGAAGCGCAGGTGCCAGTCGGCGGTCAGCTCGGTGCCGCACCACTGGGCGAACTCGGGGTGGCGCAGGATGTCGGTGGGGGTGCGCACCAGCGGGAAGTGGTTGACCAGCACGGTCGGCAGGCTCGGGTCGCACTCGGCCAGCCGCCGTCCGGTCTGCGCGACCCGGGCCCGGCACCATGCCTCGCGGCTCGGGTACGGGTCCGGGTGCAGCAGGAACTCGTCCGAGCACACCACGCCGGCCGCGTACGCCTGCTCCAGCGCCTGCTGGGCGGTGGCCGCGGCCGGGGTGCGCCACGAGTAGTCGTAGAGCAGGAACAGCGGCGCCACGACGGCGGGGCCGCCGGGCCCGCACCAGACGGGGTAGGGGTCCTCGGGGGTGTGCACGCCGAGACTCCGGCAGATCTGCACCAGCCGGCGGTAGCGGGCGTCGCCGCGGAGCTGGGCGGGGTCCTCCTGGGCGGTCCACAGATCGTGGTTGCCGGGCGCCCACACCACCCGCGCCCAGCGGTCGGCGAGCACCCCGAGCGCCCACTCGACGTCCGACAGCAGCTCCCCCACGTCCCCCGCGACGAGCAGCCAGTCCCCGGGGTCCTCGGGCCGCAGCTCCTCCAGAACCCGCCGGTTGTCCTCGAACGCCACGTGCAGGTCACTGATGGCCATCAGCTTTCCGTGCGCCATCCCGCGACCATAGGCGCCCCGCCCACCGCCGCCGTACCCCCTGAAACCCCCTACCGCCACCGGGCGGCGCGACGACGCGCGGCGCGGAGCGGGGACCGCGGGCCCCCGCCGAGGGTGGACCGTGGACCTATAGCAACCTCATGACAGCCCCCCACCCCACCGCCCCGCCCCTAGCAGGGCACAGGTGCTCCAGTGGGGCGGAAGGGTGCCCTCCGGGCCGGGCGGGCGGCTACGCGTTGAGGGGGCGGGGGGCCGGCGGCGACGGTGGATTCACCGCCGCGGCCCCCTTGGCAGCGGCCCGTCCGCAAGGGTGATCACCATGATCGAAACGCTGCTCCCGGCCGAGGTCGCCGCGGTCGACACGACCGTGGACCGCACCGACGTGGCTCTCTTCCCGGCGGAGGAGGAGCAGATCGCCCGCGCGGTCGAGGCGCGGCGGCGGGAGTACACCACGGCCCGCTGGTGCGCCCGGCGCGCGATGGCCGTCCTCGGCCAGGAGGCCGCCCCGGTGCTGCCGGGCCTGCGCGGCGCGCCGCAGTGGGCGCCCGGCCTGGTCGGTTCCGTCACGCACTGCGCCGGCTACCGGGGCGCCGCCCTGGCCCGGGCCGGCGACATCGCCGCGCTGGGCATCGACGCCGAGCCCAACCAGCCGCTGCCCGAGGGCATCCTGGAGTCGATCGGGCTGCCGCAGGAGCGGTCCTGGGTGGCGCGGCTGCTGCGCACCCTGCCCGAAGTCCGCTGGGACCGGCTGCTGTTCTCCATGAAGGAGTCCGTCTACAAGGCGTACTTCCCGCTCACCGGCCACACCCTGGAGTTCGAGGACGCGCTGCTCACGGTGGACGCCGAACGCGGCACGTTCCGCGCGGCGCTGCTCAACGACCCGGCCGCCGCCCCCGGTTCCCCCCGGCGCGTGTTCACCGGCCGTTTCTCGGCCACCGGCGGCCTGGTGCTGAGCGCCATCGCGGTACCGGCGGCGCGGCACGCCGCCACCCTGCCCCGTACGACGGCAGGCGCCCCCCAGCTCGTCTGAGCGGGGAGGCGCCTGTCACGGGTGCACGGGTCGCGCGGATGTCCCGGAAGCGGTGCGAGGACAGTGCGCGGTCAGATCCACTGGTCGTCGTCGGTGTGCATGCCGGTCGATACACTGATCACCGTTCTGGACTGCGCGGCAACCCCCGCCGCGCCGTCGTGCTGCCCGGCGAGCAAGGCGCCGGTAAACAACACACCAAGAGCACTACCCAGAGCTGCACCACGAGCGACGATGTTGATCATGCTTGACATGACGTGCACGGTTCCCCCCACAGGATCGATGTGTCGGTGCCGAACGGGAAGGAGCGTCATGAACCCGGTGGGTTCCGAGTTCACCGCCGGTCTCTCCCGCCGACAGGAACACCATCTCGAAACACCCGAGCACAACCCAAGAGTCACGCGCTGGCTCAAAGCTGCACGGCAACAACTCCGCACCGGCCGCGCTTCGTTCGGGTGGACGGAATGAATTACTCCCATTCCGAATTCGCGGAGCTGGACGACATCAGCGCCGCAGCCTATGGACAGGCTGTGGAATTGGGCCGCTTCATCGGCAAGGACATAGCCGTTCAACTGGCGCTCTCCCCGGCGGAGATCGAGCGCGCGGAAAAGGTGCTCATCCTGCTGCGCCTGCTCCAGCCCATGCCGGGCAGCCCCGACGTCCTCGTCCCCGTGGCCCCCGACGTCGCCACCGCCGACCTGGTCAGCTCGGCCGAGACGCAGGTCCGCGACCTGCAGCAGGCGGTCACCGATGTGCGCGGCCGCCTGATGTCGCTCACCCCCGTCTACTTCGAGGGCCGCCGGCTGCGCAACCGGCTGGAGGCGTTCGACGTCATCACCGACCGCGACACCGTGCAGTCCATGCTCGACCACCTCAGCCAGCACTGCCGGCAGACCATGGAATCCGTCGCCCCGGGCGGCTCCCGCCCCCGCCCCGCCCTGCTCGCGGCCCGCCAGTCCGCCCTGAGCATGCGCGAGCGCGGGGTCGCGGTGCGCACCGTCTACCAGCACACCGCCCGCAGCGACCTCGCCACCCGCGCCTATGTGCGCGACGTGACGGCGGCCGGCGCCGAGATACGCACCGCCGACCAGGTGATCGAGCGGATCCTCATCTACGACCGCGAGACGGTGTTCCTGCCCACCCGCGACCGGTCGGACGCGGAGGAGCACGCCATCAACGGGGCGATCGTCGTGCGCGAACCCACCCTGGTGGCGTTCGTCTGCAACGTCTTCGAGCATCTGTGGGACGGCGCCACGCCGTTCGTGCCGGACACCACGCGCGCGCCCACCATCGCCGACGACCTCAAGCAGTCCATCCTGCGCCTGATGGCGAAGGGCTACAAGGACGAGATGGTCGCCCGGCGCCTGGGCATGTCGGTGCGCACCTGCCGCCGGCACATCTCGGAGATCACCGAGGAACTGGAGGCCACCAGCCGCTTCCAGGCCGGTTACAACGCGGCGATGTCCGAGATGCGGCAGCGCGTGAACCCCGGCCGGGACACCGACCCCGGCCCGGGTCCCGCCTGACGCCCCGGCCCCGCGCCTCAGCTGTCACTTCCCACCTCCGACCTCCCACCTCCCACGTCTCACGTCTCACGTCTCGTCCAGCGTCTCCTCGATGGTCTCCACGCAGTCCGCGTCCAGCATGGTCGTGATGTCCGTGTCGCCCGGCTCCCCGAACCCGGCGTCGTACACGGCCGCGCTCACGCAGTAACCGCTGGCCAGCGGGAACGTACGAAAGGCCCACTCGTCCCCGGTTCCGGCGCTGCCGTCGGGCCGCTGCACCCGCACCGGCTTGCCGTCGGGTCCGAACCCGAACTCGGTGAACCGGAACTGCATGCCCTGCCCGATCGCCTTGCTGTACGCCTCCTTCAGCGTCCACAGCCGTACCAGGGACGGATTGCGCTGCTCCTCGGGCAGCGCGGCCAGCGTGATCATCTCGTACGGGGTGCACACGTGCCGGCCCAGGCCGCCGCCGTACATCTGCCGGTCGGCGCGCTCGGCGTCGACGCCGATCAGGCCGCGGGTGGTCAGTCCGACGACGAGGAGTTCGTCGGTGTGGCTGAGGCTGATGTCGACCTGGTCGCAGCCGCGCAGATACGGCCGCCCGGTGGGCCCGTACGCCAGCTCCAGCGCCTCCGGGTCGCCGCGCAGCACCGCGGCCGCCGCCGACTTGAGCAGCATCCGGGAGGCCGCGTACCGGTCGCGGACGTCGGCGTGGGCGAGGTCGAGGTAGCGCGACCAGTCCCGGCCGAGCAGCCTGCGCAGCCCGTCCCCGGAGGGCAACCGCGGTTGCAGTACGGGCCGGTGGGCGTACAGCAGGGCGGTCCCGCGCTCCTTGAGGTCGGCCCTGACCCGGTCCCACGCGGCGTCGTCGGTGCCCACCTCGACGGGTGTGCCGAGCGGCGGCCCGAGCGTGGAATTGCCGGGGACGGTCATGCCTGTGCCTCCACCTGATGCTGGCGCCGTGCCACGACGGCGTGGATCTCGACGAGCGTGCGGGCCTGGAGGACCTCGGACAGCGGCAGCCGCCGGCCGGTCTCCTCCTCGACCAGGGTGACCAGGCGCAGCAGGTACAGCGAGTCCCAGCGGGGCAGGTCCGTCAGGTTGCCGCGGGCCTGCCCGGCCGTCGCCTCCAGGCCCAGTTCGTCCCTGAGCAGTGCGAGGAACCCGTCGAGGGTGTCGGCCGCGCTCATGTCTGCTTCCTTCTGTCGTTCCTTCGGTCGAGGCCGCCGGTGAGCGGCCCGGTGATCCGCACGTGCTCCGGCGGGGCGGGCAGCTCCAGCAGGTCGTGCCGGAAGTGCAGCGCCCCTTCCCGCTCGCCCTCGGCGGTGAAGCCGAGCGAGGGGTACAGGCCGCGGGCCCGGGTGTTCTTCGCGGTGGGCCGGAAGACGGCGAGCACCGCGCGGTGCCCCTGGCGCCGGGCGTGGTCCAGTACGGCGGCGAGCAGTGCCTGTTCGATGCCGCGGGCCAGCACCCGGCAGCTCAGCCAGGCGTTGTCGATCCGCAGCACGTCCTGCTCGCGGCCGGCCAGCAGGGCGCCGGTCAGGCCGCCGGCGCCGAACCGGTCGGCGGTGCGGGCCGCCAGCAGCAGCCGTCCCGGGTCGGCGGCGGCCCGGGCCACCTCGGCGGGGGTCAGCCGCAGCCCGGTCAGGTTGAACTGATTGGTGCGCTGCGTGAGCTGGGAGAGCCGTTCGTGCTCGTGGAGCGCGGGCGCGGACAGCTCGACGCTGACCCCGAGTTCCCGCAGGAAGTCCTGGTGGGTGCCGGCCGTGGCGCGCAGTGCGGCGCGCTCCCCGGCGGCCCGGTAGTGCGCGGTGCGGGCCCGGTCCTCGTCGGTGACGGCGAGCGTGTCGAACCAGCCGTCGGCGAGCAGCCGTTGCACGTGCAGGGCGGGTTCGTCGTCGAGCGGTACGACGGCGGCGCGGACGCCCGAGTGGCGTACCTCGGCGCGTTCGGCGGGCGAGTCGTCGGCGAGGACGAGCGCGTCGTCACCGATGCCGAGCGCACCGGCGACGGCGGCGAGATGGCCGCTCTTGGGTTCCCAGTCGGCGTGCACGCGCGCGAAGTCGTCCTCGCGCAGCAGCAGGTCGGGGTGGGTGCGCAGGGTCCGCAGCACGGTGTCGCGGTCGTTCTTGCTGCTCACGGCGAGCAGCACGCCCTGTCCTGCGAGCTGGCGCACCACGCGCTGGAAGGCGCCGAACGCCTCGCCGCGCAGCGTCCCGGCGGCGGCGATCTTGTCGGGGCCGTCGTCACCGAGCACGCCGTCCCACAGGGTGTGGTCGAGGTCCAGGACCAGGCACTTGCGGGTGCGTCCGGTCAACGCCCTTGCGAGGTGGGCGACTTCGCGGGCGCAGGCGTCCAGGAGGGCGGCGCCGAGGCGGGCCCCGGCGTACTGGGCGAGGCGGACGTCGGCGGCCGGGGGGCCGGCGGCGAGCAGCGGGTCGAGGTCGAGGACGACGACGCCCGCCTCCTCGGCGCCCAGGCGCAGCAGCCGGGTGTTGAACTCCCGCCACACCATGCCGAGCCGGGCCCGGGAGCGGTGGTCGAGGAGCTGGTGGGTGCGTTCGCGGGGCAGTGGCAGCGTGGTGAGGACGAGGGTGCCGGCCCCGGTCGCGGCGCGCCGGCGGACCAGGCCCTCGATACGGGCGGCCACCTCGCCGGCCGCGCGGGCGACGTCGTCGGGGCCCCATACGGCGGGCACCTCGGCGAAGACGGTGGAGTCGTCCAGCAGGCACAGCGTGAGGTCGGCGGCGACGCCGGCGAAGGCACCGGACGGGTCGGTGAGGTCGCGCAGATAGGCGCCGTGGTCACCGACGACCGCGTCCAGCAGCAGTCCGTGCCGGGCCAGTTCCCCGGTCAGCGGTTCGACGACGTCCGCGACGGTGGACTGCCCGGTGACCGCGACCGTGACGCGGCTGAGGGCGGGATGGCGGGCGAGCACGGCGGCGGTGTCGGCGCGGCCCAGCAGCCGCCCGGCCCGCCGGGCCCAGCCGGGCCGGGGCGCCGGGTCGTCGGCCAGCTCGGCCAGCAGCGGTGCGACCTCGTCGTACGCCGTCTCCAGGCGCCCCTGCGCGGCGAGTTCCCGCAGTCTGTCCAGGGGCTCGCCGCGCCTCGTCGCGCGCTCCAGTACGGCCATGTCCTACACCTTCTCCAGGCCGAGCCCGGTCTTGATCCACTTGCTGGACTCCACGGCGATGGCCAGGGCCCGGCCGCCGGTGGGCAGGTCGGGCAGGAGCCGGGAGAGCTGCTGGAGGACCAGGGCGTTGCCGGTGTTGCCGGTCTCGGCGACGCAGGAGACCTCCTTGGCGCCGGGCACGTCGAGCTGTTCGGTGATCCGCTCGGTCATCCGGCCCGACAGCTGCGGCGGCAGCAGGAAGTCCAGGTCGTCGGGGGTCCACTCCAGCTGGTCGAGGAGTTCCCAGAGGATCTCGCGGGCCATCACCGGCACGGACTCCTCGATGGCCTTGTAGTCCTCGATCACCATGGGGCGTTCGCTGTGCCGGTCGCTGATGCCGTACCAGTCGACGGTCTGGCCGGCCGGGCGGCCCAGTCCGGTGAAGCGGTTGAGGACACCGCGGATGGCGACGCGTTCGGCGACCGGTTCGGCGGTGAGCACGGCCGCGCCGGCGCCGTCGCCGAACAGCACGTAGTTGACGAGTTCCTCGGTGGGCATCCGGGCCACGTCGCGGTGCACGTCGAGGTGGCGGTGGGTGACGTCGCCGCCGATGACGAGGCCGGCCCGGGCGCCGCCGGAGATCAGGGTGCGGCCCAGGTCGAGCGCCTGCACGGCGCCCGAGCAGCCGGACTGGAGCTGGAAGGCCGGCAGGTACATCAGGCCGAGCCGGTCGGCGACCTCGCTGGCGGTGGTCGGCAGCAGGGTGTCCGGGGTGGCGGTGGCCAGCAGCACGAACTCGATGTCGACCGGGTCGAGTCCGGCCGCCTCGATGGCCGCGCCGCCGGCCTGCGCGCACAGGTCGGCCAGGGTGTGCCGGACCTGTCCGGTCTCCAGGTCCCAGCCGAAGTGCCGGGTGCGGGTGCCGACGAAGATGTCGACCCATTCCTCGCTGACCCCGAGCGCCCTGCCGAGGGTCGCGTTGTCGACGGGCGGGCCGGGCAGCGCGCTCGCGGTCGCCGCGACGTAGACGGTTGCGCTCACGCGCACACTCCTTCCGGTCGGAGGCCGAACGTGCCGGCCCCGGTCACTCCGACGCCGCCGGGCGTCACTCCTCCGGTGCGGTTCCCCGCCGCGCTCACGCCATGGCCCCTTCGCTGAGGTGCCCGCCGAGGAACTGGGCGAGGGTGCCCACCGACCGCAGGGCGGGCAGCAGTTGCTGCACGGACAGCTCGCCCAGGTGCGGCAGCCGGGCCTCGACGCGGTCCTTCAACTGCATGATCATCACCGAGTCGAAGCCCAGGTCCTCGTAGAAGCGGGCGGTGGAGACGACCTGCTCCAGCGGGTAGGAGCCGACCTCCGCGACCGCGTCCACGACGGCGGCCAGCACCGGATCGCGGTCCCGGGAGACCGGGTCGGCCGTCCCGGGCGCCTCGGCGCGCGACACGGGCCGGGGCGGCGCGGCCTCGGTGCGTGGCCGGGCACCCTGCCCGGCGCGCGGCGCCGGTGCGGCGGTCCAGTACCGGTGCGCGGTGGAGAAGGCGTAGCCGCGCAGCTTCTCGGTGGTGCCGGAGGCGGTCTCCCAGTCGTACAGCCGCTCCCAGTCGGGGTCGAGTCCGGCCCGGTACAACCGGGCGACGATGTCGGCGAGTTCGGCACCGCCGGCCTCCGGTCCCGGGGCCGGGTGCAGGAACTCCACGCCGGCCGAGAGCCCGGCCCGGCCGGCCAGCGGCAGCAGCTGGGGGCGCGGCCCGATCTCCACCAGGTGGGTGGGCGCGCACACCGTCTCCAGGTCGGCCAGCGCGTTTGCGAACAGCACCGGCGAGGCGGCCTGCTCGGCCCAGTAGTCGCCGTCCATGCGCTCGCCCGGCTCCAGGCAGCGGCCGTGGCGGGTGGAGAAGACGGGCACCTCGGGTGCCTTCGGGTCGGTGCCGGCGGCCGCCGCGCGCAGCCGGTCGAGCACCGGGCGCATCAGCGGCGAGTGGAACGCGGCCGGTGCCGCCAGGTCACGGGCGCGGACCTGCGCCTCCTGCAAGGTCTCCGCGATCCGCTCCAGCGCCTCCGCGGTGCCGGACAGCACGGTGTCGCGGGGGCCGTTCAGCGCGGCGAGGTGTGCCCGCGGTTCCTCGGCGAGCAGTTGCCGCAGCGCCTCGGGCCCGGCCTGCACGGAGAGCATGGCGCCGCCCTCCGGCAGCGCGTGCGTCAGCCGGCCGCGGGTGGCGACCAGATGCGCGGCCTCGTCGAGGGTGAGCACCCCGGCGGTGACGGCGGCGGCGAACTCGCCGATGCTGTGCCCGAGCACGGCGGCGGGGCGTACGCCGAGCCCGGTGAGGGTGGCGGCCAGCGCGTACTGAACGGCGAACAGCGCGGGCTGGGTGAGTTCCCCGCGCACGCCCTGCTCGTCGCCGGAGAGCAGTGCTGCGCGCACCGAGACGTCGGTGTAGGGCAGCAGCGCCCGGTCGGCGGCGTCCAGGGCCTGCCGGTAGGCGGCCGACTCGCGGTACAGGCCCTCGGTCATCCCGGGGTACTGCACGCCCTGCCCGGAGAACAGGAACGCCACCGACGGCAGGCTCCACGGCCGGTGCGCCACCTGCTCGGGCAGGCCGCCGGCGGCCGCCCGGCGCAGCGCGGCCGCCAGTTCCTCGGTGTCCCGGGCGGTGACGGCGAAACGGTACGGCAGACCGGTCTTGACCCGGTTGCTGCGCCGGCACAGCGCGGCGGCGCCGGTCCTCGGACGGCGGGCGACGGCGTCCGCCTGCTCGGTGAGGTTGCGGATCAGGGCGCCCGGGGTGTCCGCGGTGAGCGTGAACACGCCGACGCCGGGCCGGGACCGTACGGCGCTGGTGCGCGGGGCGGGGCGCGGCGCGGAGCCGAGCACGGCGTGCGCGTTGGTGCCGCCCATCCCGAAGCTGGACAGTCCGGCAAGGACCGGGGCCGGGGGCAGCCTGAGCGGTGACTTGAGCAGCCGCAGCCCGCGCCGGGCGAGCCGCAGCTGCGGGTTCTCGCGGTCCGCGAACCGGCTGGCGGGCACGATCCGGTGGTGCAGGGCGAGCGCGACCTTGATCAGTCCGGCGATCCCGGCGGCGCCCTCGGTGTGCCCGAGGTTGCCCTTGACCGAGCCGATCGCGCACGGCTCCTCGCGGCCCTCGCCGTGCAGGCTGCCCAGCGCCGCGCACTCGATGGTGTCGCCGAGCGCGGTGCCGGTGCCGTGCGCCTCGATGAAGGAGATCTCCCGCGGCTGCACCCCGGCCCGCTTGCAGGCGGTGGCCACGACCTGCTCCTGCGACCAGCGGTTGGGCGCGGTGATGCCGTTGCTGCGGCCGTCCTGGTTGACGGCGGTGCCGCGGATCACGGCGTAGATCCGCTGCCCGTCGGCGACCGCGTCGGCGAGCCGGCGCAGCACGACCAGGCCCACGCCCTCGCTGCGGCCGATCCCGTCGGCGTGCAGGCTGAACGGCTTGCACCGCCCGTCCTCGGCGGCCAGCCCCAGCTGGTGGTAGACGAGGCCGAGCGTGGGCGACATGACGAGGTTGACGCCGCCGGCGAGCACGGTGTCGCACTCCCCCGACAGCAGCGCCCCCACCCCGAGGTGCACCGCGACCAGCGACGACGAGCAGGCGGTGTCGACGGCCATGCTGGGGCCGGTGAAACCGAGCTGGTAGGAGATCCGGTTGGCGGTCATGCCGGCGCTGCTGCCCGCGCCGAGCTGCGGTGTCACCCGGTCGTAGTCGCCCAGGTGCAGCCGGCCCCACTCGCCGCCCATCACGCCCACGTACACCCCGGTGCCGCTGCCGGCCAGCGCGCCGGGCGCCACCCCGGAGTCCTCCACGGCCCGCCACGCGCAGTGCAGCAGCAGCCGCTGCTGCGGGTCCATGGCGGCGGCCTCGCGCGGCGACACGGAGAAGAACTCGTTGTCGAACACATCGGCGTCGTCGAGGAACCCGCCCCGGTCGAGACCGGCCCGCCCCGGCCCGTCACCGGCCGCGAAGTCCGCCGGGTCCCAGCGCTGCGCCGGTACGTCCCCGATCGCGTCGCCGCCGCGCAGCAGCAGCTCCCAGTACGCGTCGGTGTCCCGGGCGAGCGGGAAGGCGCAGTCCATGCCGACGATCGCGACGCCGTCGCCGTAGGCGGGCCCGTCCGCCATCACCGCTCCTCGTTCGCGCCGGCCGGCGCCAGCTGCACGGCGAGGAAGTCCAGCAGGCTGGCCACGGTGGGGTGGTCCCACAGCAGGGTCGGCTCGACCATCAGCCCGAACTCGTCCTCCAGGTCGCCGCACAGGCTCAGCGCGCACACCGAGTCCATGCCGTACTCGGCCAGCGGCACGGCCGGGTCGATGGTGTCGGCGTCCCTGCCCAGGTAGAGCGCGACCCGGTCGAGCAGCCAGCCGCGCGGCGGGACATGGACGGAGGTGGACAGCGGGGTCTGCCGGGTGGTCGGTACGTTCATGGCCGAACGCCTTTCGCTGGAATTCGCCGGACGGGACGCGGGGCGTGGGGCGCGCTCATCCCGGCAGCGGGGTGTCGTAGAGGTCGTAGCCGCGCCGGTCGCTGAAGCGCAGCTGCACTTCGTGGCGCACGCGCAGCTCGCACTCGGGCGGCAGGTCGGGGGCCGGGGCGCCGAGCCGGCGGGCGACGCGGTGCAGGGCCGCCGCCGCCCAGGCGGGGTCGGCGAGGAACGGGTCGGAGCCGTCCTGGTTGTGCCGCCACACGCCGAGCACCGCGGCGGCGGCCAGCAGGTGGGCGTAGCGGTCCATCAGCGGGAACGGCGCGGCGCCCGGCTCGGGGCCCAGGGCCAGCACCCGGGCGCGCAGGTCGCGGAACTCGTCGACGAGGACGAGCGCGAGGTCGCGCAGCGCGCGCTCGGCGGCGCCCCGCCCGGGTGTCTCGGCGGCCACCGCGAGCAGGGTGGCGCTGAGGCTGTCCTGTCCGCAGGCCAGCGCGAGCCGGTCGGCGTCGAACGGCGGCAGCGCCTCGCGCGGCCGGAACAGCGCGGCCGGTGCCTCGTCCTCGACGAACCAGGAACGGCGGGCCAGGCGCGGCAGCTGCGGGATGATCGTGCCCTGGCAGGCGACGCTGCCGGCGTGCCCGAGGGTGACGACGGGCACGTCCCGCAGGTGCTTCTGGAAGATGCCGAGGGTGCCCTCGCGGGTGTAGAGCCCGGCGCCGAGCACGATCGACAGGTCGTACATCGTCTCGGTCAGCACCCGCGGCAGCAGGTACTTCACGGCCGCCGAGTACACGCTGGTCTGCTCGGGCAGGATGTGCAGGGCCCTCGTCGCGACGGTGGCGAGCGCGTCGTACAGCAGCAGGTTGACGAAGGCGCCGGTGATGGTGGCGGCGGTGCGCTGCGGGTCGGAGCCGCCGGTGGACCAGCCGCCGCCGCGGTGCTCGTGGTCGAAGGCGACGGCGGTGCGCAGGCTGGTGTCGACGGCGGCCAGCACCATCGAGGAGATGACGGTGCGGGTGACCTGGAAGGAGCGCAGCGCGATCGGCACGCCGTCGCCGACCGGTCCGAGCAGGGCGCCGTCCGGGACCGGGCAGTCGTCGAAGTCGACCCCGCCGAACACGCAGCCGCGCAGCCCGAGCGAGGTGTGGCGGCGCAGCGGCTCGGCGCGGCCCTCGGGGAAGGCGGCCGGGTCCAGCAGCAGCGCGGTGTGGCTGCGGCGGCCGGGCTCGGGGTCGGTGCGGGCGAACAGCACCAGGGCGTCGGCCCGGTCGTAGTTGTTGATGACGGGTTTGCGGCCGTTGAGCAGCAGCCCGCCGTGCGCGCCGGGCCGGGCGGAGACCTGGCTGCGCACGTAGTCATTGCTGTGCGCGGTCTCCAGCTGGGCGATGGCCGCGCGCGAGCCGCGCAGCATCCGCCGGGCCAGCTCGGCCTGCTGGCCGCCGGTGCCGGCCATCCACACGTCGACGGCGGCCATGAAGGACATGGCGCCGTATCCCATGCCGAGGCCGACGTCCCGCCGGAAGACCGGGCGCATGACGCGAACCAGGGTGTCCATCGACTCCAGGCGCCCGCCGAGTTCCACGGGCACGTACTCGCGGTGCATGCCGGACCGCTCCAGGGCGTCCTCGCCGGCCTCGCTGCGCACGGCGTCGCGGTCGGCCTCCAACAGCGCCGCGTAGCCGCACGGGTTGGCGCTGTCGCCGGGGTCGCCCAGCAGGTCCTCGACGGCGGCGACCCGGCGCTGGGCCTCGGCCTCGCGCACCGGTGCCGCGGTGAGCGTCACCATGCGCCACCGCCGGCGGCGGACTGCAGGAGCCCTTGCCCGAGCAGGACGTCGTCGGGGCGCACCAGGGCGCGCACGGCCGGGTCGAACACCTCGTACTCGCCGTGCACCTCGCCGGCCAGGAACTCCTTGCGCATGAGGGTGCGCTGCACCTTGCCGCTGGTGGTGCGGCGCACGGTGCCCGGCCGTACCAGCAGCACGTTGCCCGCCGGGACGTGGAAGTCCTTGCCGATCAACTGCTGGATGTGCTGGGCGAGTTCGCGCAGGCGCGGCCCGTCGAGCTGTCCGCCGCGGACCTCCTGGACGAGGACGAGCTGTTCGCGGCCGGCCTCCACGGAGAACGCGGCGCCGGAGCCCGCGGCGAGCGCGGGGTGCAGCGCCTTCACGGCGTGCTCGACGTCCTGCGGGTAGAGGTTGCGCCCGTTGATGATGACGACCTCTTTGAGCCGCCCGGTGACATAGAGCTGCCCGTCGTCGAGGACGCCGAGGTCGCCGGTGCGCAGGAAGCCGCCCTCGCCGTTGTCCAGGACGGCCCGGAAGGTCGCCTCGCTCTGCTCGGGCCTGCCGTGGTACCCGGCGGCCACGCTGTCGCCGCGCAGCCAGATCTCCCCGACGGCGCCCTCGGGCAGCTCCCGGTAGCCGACCGGGTCGACGATCCGCACGTCGAAGTCGGTGATCCGGCCGCTGCTGACCAGGGTGCGGCTGTCCTGGCCCGGTTCGGCGGTCACGACGGTGTCACGGGCCAGCGCCGCGGCGTCCACAGCCCGGCGCCGGAAGCCCTCGCCGCGCACGCCGCCGGAGACGACGAGGGTGGCCTCGGCCAGCCCGTAGCACGGGTACATGGCCTCGGCGCGCAGACCGGCGGCGGCGAAGCGGCGGGCGAACGCGTCGAGGGTGTCGGCGCGCACCGGTTCGGCGCCGTTCAGCGCGAGCCGCCAGCGGGACAGGTCGAGCCGGCCGATCTGCTCGTCGGTGACACGGCGCAGCGCCAGGTCGTAGCAGAAGTTGGGGCCGCCGCCGATGGTGACGCGGTGGCTGTCGATGGCCTGGAGCCAGCGCAGCGGCCGTCGGATGAACGCGGTCGGCGACAGCATCACCGAAGCGCTGCCCAGCCAGATCGGGTGCAGCAGGTGCGCGATGAGACCCATGTCGTGGTAGAGCGGCAGCCAGCCGCCGAACCGGTCCTCGGGCGTGGTGCCCAGCACCCGCTGCAACGCGGCCTGGTTGGCCAGCAGATTGCGGTGGGTGACCATGACACCGCGCGGCTCGGACACCGAGCCGGAGGTGTACTGCAGGAAGGCGAGGTCGTCGGGTCCGGTCGCGGGCGGCTGCCAGGTCTCGTCCGCGGCGTCCGGCTTGAGGGCGTCGCTCGCCACGCACACCACGTCGTCGCCGCAGCCCTCGGTCGCCAGCCACAGCGCGACGTCCGGGGCGCTGGCCCGGTCGGTGAGCACGACCTTGGCGCCGCAGTCGCGCAGCATCGACGAGCTGCGGCCGAGCCGTCCGTGCGCGGTGCCCTCGGGCAGCGGCGCGGGCACGGCGACGGCCCCGGCGTACAGGCAGCCGGTGAACGCCTTCAGGAACTCCAGGCTGCCCGGGTACATGAGCAGCACGGGCCGCCCCTCGACCCCGTGCGCCCGCAGCGCCCGCGCGACGCGGCGCGCGGCGCGGTCCAGTTCCCCGTACGTCAGCCGGTCGGCGTCCGGGCCGTCCTTGGCGTCGCGCAGTTGGATGTGTGCGTCATCGCCCGCGAACTCGGCGCACCGCGTCCGGACGAGGTCGGTGAAAGTGGCGAAGCGTGACAACTGCATCCCCCTCGCATGTCGCGCATGGCTCGCGTACCCATGTCGAAGGGATCTTCCACGGGTTGCCTAAAGGGGCGCTTGCACGCCCCCGCCGGGTGTCCGGTCAGTCCGCGAGCCAGTTGCCGTGGAAGCCGAACGGCACCCGGGAGGGCAGATGGACCGTGGCGACGGGCTCCGCGGCGAGGTCGTCGGCGTCCAGGACGACGAGGTCGCTGCGGTCGGTGGCGGCGTCATGGACGTACGTCAGCAGCCAGCCGGGGCCGCCGGGCCGGTCGTCGGCGGGGGCGAAGGCGGCCTCGCCCGGGGTGCGGTCGGGGCCGAAGTCGTGCGCGGTCACGGCGCCGGTGGTCAGGTCGTAGCGGACCAGGGAGTTGTCGCAGGTGACGTGTCCGTGGGTGGCGGCGCGGCCGGTGAGCCGGTCGTCGACGCGGGGGAACTCGCCCGGCCGGTCGTCGAGCTGCTCCTCGCGGACCCGCCCGGCGGCCGGGTCGATGGTCCACTTCCACAGCACGGCGTCCTGTGGCGGGGTCAGGCCCTGCGGGGTGCGCCGCCAGATCTCGGCGTAGCGCATCACGTGCAGCACGAGGGTGCCGTCCGGGGCCTCATGGGCGTTGAGCGAGTGGAAGACGTAGCACGGGTCGATCTCGAACCAGCGCACCTCGCCGTACGGGTCGTCGCGGCGCAGCACGCCCAGCCGGGCGCCGTAGCCGTCGTCCCAGGCGTAGGGCATGGTCCGGCCCGCCATGGCGAGTTCGAGGTCGAAGACGACCGGCAGGTCCAGGAAGACGACGTACCGCTCGGTCAGGCAGAAGTCGTGCAGCATGGTGGCCGCGGGCACCTCGATGGGCCGGCTGATCACCAGCTCGCCGGAGGCGTCGGCGCGGTGGTAGGTGAGGTGCGTGGGCTCCAGCACGCCGTAGCCGAAGAAGTGCAGTTCGCCGGTGGCCGGGCAGGTCTTGGGGTGGGCGGTCATCGCGGTGTGCAGCCGGCCGCCGAAGTCGTAGGGGCCCTTGGTGTCCAGGTCGCAGGTCAGCTCGTAGGGCAGGGCGGTCTCGACCAGGGCGAGGGTGTGGCCGGCGTGCCGGACGACGTGGGTGTTGGCCGGGCCCGCGCTGAGGTCGCGGTGTCCCTGCTCGTCGTACATCCGCGCGCCCTCGGTGAAGCTCGTGGTGCGCACCCAGCGGTTGCGGTAGGAGACCGCGCGCCCGCCGTCCAGCCGTAAGCCGTGGATCATCCCGTCGCCGAAGAACCAGTGCCCGGAGGCGGCGTCCGCCGGGTTGGGGCCGTTGCGCAGGTACCAGCCGGACAGCTCGGGCGGGACGGTGCCGGTGACCGGCAGGTCGTGCGCGGTGAGTTCCTCGGTGACCGGGGCGTAGTTGCCGGCGAGGTGCTTGGGGGTGGGGGAGCTCATCGGGCCACCTGCCCGGCGCGGGCCTGCACGAGGGCGACGTAGCGGACGGTGAAGACCATCGGGACGACGAAGCCGGCGATCTGCACGATCGTCGCGGTGGTCGAGTGGCCGTGCCCCGCGTGGGCCATGGCGGCGAGCGCGAGGGCGGTGACCAGGAAGGCCGCGGTCCACACGGCGGTGATGACCGTGTTGGTGCGGATGAAGGGCTTCAGGTTCCACACCTCGGGCGGGGTGGTGCGCTTGGCGATGCCCAGGGTGAAGGGCTTGCCGATGGCGAGCGAGACACCGGCGATGAGGGCGAGGACACCCGAGGACAGGGCCGCGGAGTAGTCATGGACGCCCGAGTGCGGATCGGCGAAGGCGATGGCGGCGAGGACCGCGAAGAAGACCGCCGATCCGGTCTCGATGATCAGTGCGTCGAAACGGGCCCCGTCCCGCGCCTGCTGCACGATGATCGCCACGGCGGCCACCAGGGCGGCCAGCGCGCCCCACTGCCAGCTGCCCGAAGGGATCACGGCGAAGACGATCCACGGAAGAAACGCACGCAGGTAGGACATTGATCTCTCCCCTTTTCGGGTCCCACTCTCGACATGTCAAAAGTAGAAGGTCCTCTAGCGACATGTCAAGAGTGGAAGGTAGAGTGGGGAGCATGAGCCTCAGACACGCACTGCTCGGACTTCTCTCGGAGCACCCCGCCAGCGGTTACGACCTGCTGAAGCGGTTCGAGACCTCCCTTGCCAACGTCTGGCCGGCCACCCAGAGCCAGATCTACACGGAGCTGACCAGACTGGCGGGCACCGGACTCATCACGGTGGCCGCCGAGGGACCCCGCGGCCGCAAGGAGTACGCCCTCACCGATGACGGCCTGGAAGAGCTGCGGTGCTGGCTGGCCGAGTCCAGGCCGCAGCGCACCACCCGCAGCGACGTCCTGCTGCGCGTCTTCTTCCTCGGCGTGCTCGAACCCGGGCCGGCCCGCATCTTCCTGGACGACCTGGCCACCTCGTCGTACCAGTCGCACGAGGAGCTGCGCGATCTGGTGGAGTCCGTCGACTGGGACGACGACAATCTCTCGGTCTACGGCCGCATCGCCCTGGAGTACGGCCTGCGCTTCCACGCCATGCGCCGCGAGTGGGCCCAGTGGGCCGCCGAGCAGGTCAAGTGAGGGACCGGACGGCGGCGGTCAGCGGTCAGCGGGTGCCGCCGGCTCACGGGTCGCCGGTTCTCGCGCTGCCGGTTCTTGCTGCAAGGGATTGCGGCCGAGAACGTATGCGCCACCCCACCGCAAGTCAACCCTTCGCACAGCAGAGGCGGTTCGGCAGGCGCACCGCCACCATCCGCGCCTTGCAAGGTCTTTCGCAAAATTTTCAGCGGTGCTACGTTCGCGCGCATGACCGTTCCCGAACCCACCGGTGCCGAGCGCCGAACGAGCCCCGGCGACTACGACGTCCTGGTGGTCGGCGGGACGGGCGTGGACACCGTCGTGCGGGCCGGGGAACTCCGGGTGCCGCCGGGCGACTCGGTGTTCGTGGAGCCGGTACGGGACTATGTGGGCCACACCGGCAACGGGGTGGCGCTGGGCTGGCACACCCTCGGCCTGCGCACCAAGTTCATCGACTTCCTCGGCGACGATCCCCAGGGCCGCGCGGTCCTGGAGCACTACGCGCGCCACGGCCTCGACTTCAGCCATGTCGTCTCCCCGCACGGCACCCCGCGCGCGGTCAACCTCGTCGACGCCCACGGCCGCCGCTTCTCCTTCTTCGACGGCCGGCACCCCGCCGGACTGCGGCTGCCGCGCGCCTTCTACCTGCCCTTCCTGGAGCGCACCGCCCACGTCCACCTGTCGATCACCGGCACCAACCGGGACATGTACGAGGACGTGCACCGCCTCGGCGTGACCAGCTCCACCGACCTGCACGACTGGGACGGACACGACCCGCACCACCGCGTCTACGCCCTCGCCTCCGACTACGTCTTCCTCAGCGCCGCCGCGCTGTACGACCGGCTGGAGACGGTGCTGCGCGCGATCGTCGACGAGGGCCGGGCCCGTCTCGTGGTCGCCACCGACGGCGCCGACGGCTGCCATGTGCTGGTGCGCGGCGAGGACGAGGTCCGCCACTTCCCGGCAGTACGTCCGGAGCGGCCGGTGGTGGACACCAACGGTGCCGGGGACGCCTTCGTCACCGCCTTCCTGCACTCCCGCTTCGCGGGACGCCCGCTCGCGGACTGCGTGCTGGCCGGATCGGTCGCGGGCGCGTTCGTGTGCGGCAGCGCGGGCACCCACACCGAGTTCATCGACGTACCGACACTGCGCGCGGCCGCCGCCCGCGCCCGGCCGCTCACCTCCCGTTGACGGCACCGCACGCACACACCGGCACTCGCTCAGGGCACGTCCTCGCGCCAGTCGAAACGGCGCGGGTCCGAGGGGCGCGGCGCGTACACGGTGCGACCGCCCGGCCCGTAGCGGCCTATCTCCGTCAACAGGACGACACCGCCGCCGGGCTCGGGTCCCGCCCGGTCGGTGACGTCCAGCAGCAGGCCGTCGAGCGGCCCGCCCACCAACTCCGCGTAGCGGCGCCCGTACCGGGGCCCGGCGTCCTCGTGATCGGCGCCGTAGACCCGGCCCCGCATGATGTCCCGCTCATCCATACGGACAGCGTCGCAGCCACCACTGACACTCCCCCGCCCCCGGCGGCGAGGACGGCCGCACGCTGTTTTCCGGAACCGGATCACTCATGCGTGGGAACCCTCCGTGCACCATCCACTACGCTGCCCTCAGCCGCACGGCTCATGATGCACCGGTCGGCGTCAAGTCACGTCCCAGCCAACCGCGGTAACACGAGGAGAGGCCCACACCATGCCCGACACCACCACGGCGACCGACCTGGCGTCGCAGTACACCGCCCGGGTCAGCGACGACCTGGAGCAGAACCTCAAGGAGCAGGAGCGCGTCAGCGGTGAAATCGCCGTGCTGCGGGAGCAGTTGGCCGCGCTGCAACGTGATCACGGCGTCCTGGTGAACATGCGGCAGGCGCTCGGTTCGGCCGCCCCCGCGCAGCCGCCGACGACCGCCCCGGAGACCGGCGTCGTCCCCGCTCCCCGTACTCCCCGCGGCAAGGGCACCGCCAAGTCCGGCACCGCCAGGGCCACCACGGCCGAGAAGGACACCACCAAGTCCGGCGCGGCCGAATCGGCGCGTGGCAAGAAAAAGACCCCGGCACAGGGGCGCGGCACCACGGGCAGGAAGACGGCGACCGCGAAGCCGACCGCCACCGCCAAGCCGACCGCGGCCAAGACCGCCACCACCAAGGCCACCACCAAGGCCACCACCAAGGCCACCACCAAGGCCACCGCGACGAAGACCACGGCCACGACGACGGCGACCAAGGCGACCGCGGCGAAGCCCGCCGCGACGAAGTCCACCGCGGCCAAGGCGACGGCGGCCAAGGCGACCGCCTCCAAGCCGGCCGCGGCCAAGACCGGCGCGGCCAAGACCGGCGCAGCCACGCCGACCGCCGCCAAGCCGGACCAGATCACCCTGGTCGAACTCGTCCGCCGCCACCTCGTCGCCCAGCACGAGCCGCGCTCCGCCGCGGAGGTCACCACCGCACTCGGCCAGGCCCACCCCGAGCGGAACGTCAAGCCCACCGTCGTGCGCACCACTCTTGAGGGGCTGGTGGCCAAGAACCTGGCCCAGCGCGGCAAGCAGGGCACGTCCGTCTTCTACACGGCCACCAAAGCGGCACAGCGCACCCCGGCCACCGACACCCAGGCCCAGGCCCAGGAATCGGCCGACGCCTGACCGCCGCGGCGGTGCCCTTGGCGGGAACCCGGGTGGCCGGCACGACATGGCCGGCACGACACGTCCGGCACGACATGGCCGGTTCGCCGCCGCCGAGGGGGACGGTCGTGAGGTCGGGGCGGAAGGCGTGGCCGCCGCCCACCCCGGCCGCGACGGGCACCGTCTCGGCGCACAGGGCAGCCCGGCCCGCACGCCTTGTTCGATTCCGAGTCCCTTCAGTCCCTGCCGCCTCGGGCCTCAGAGACTCTCGCCCAGCCGTTCCAGCAGCGGCGCAGCCGCCCGCAGGGTCTCCAGCTCGGCGGCGGTGAACTCGGCGGTGAGCACCTGGGCGAGCTGCCGCCCCCGGGCGTCGCGCTTGCGCCGCAGCACGTCCTCGCCGGCCGGGGTCAGCGAGACGATGATGCGCCTGCCGTCGCGGGGGTCGGGCCGCCGTTCGACGAACCCGCTGGTCTCCAGGCCGCCGACGACCGCCCCCATGGCCTGCGCGGTGACCTGGTCGGCCCGCGCCAGTTCGGCCGCCGAGGCCGGTCCGGAGCGGGCCAGCCGGGACAGCGCCGAGCGCTCCGGCAGGGACAGCCCGCCGGGCACCCGCGTCTGCTTCAACCGCCGTGTCACCAGGGCGATGGCGTCGTAGAGCGCGCCGGCGAGATCCTCGGTGTTCGCGTGTTCCGTCGTCACGCTGCACAGCGTAGGCAGCCGCCGGGGTGTGCGACCGGCCCGGTCAGCCGATGCGCTCGCCCAGCCGGTGCGAATGCGCCGGATAGACGCCCAGGATGCGCACCTCGGAGGAGAAGAAGCGCAGTTCCTGGAGGGCCAGGGCGACACCGGGATCGTCCGGGTGGCCCTCGACCTCCACGTAGAAGCGGCTCGGGTTCAGCCCGGCGCCCATCTGGTAGCTCTCGATCTTGGTGAGGTTCACGCCGTTGCTGGCGAACCCGCCGAGCGCCTTGTAGAGCGCGCTGGGGATGTTGCGCACGAGGAAGAACAGGCTCGTCACGGTCGGCTCGCCGGTGGCCGGCGGGCTGCTCGCCTCCCGGGAGAGCACCACGAACCGGGTGGTGTTGTCCGGGTCGTCCTCGACCCCCGCGCGCAGCACCTCCAGCCCGTACAGCTGTGCCGCGGCGGGCGGGGCGAGCGCCGCGTGGCGCGGGTCGCCCAGCTCGGCCACCTCGCGGGCCGATCCCGCGGTGTCGTCGCTGACCAGGGTGCGCCAGCCGCCCTCGCGCAGGATCTTGCGGCACTGGCCGAGGGCGTGCACATGGCTGCGTACGCACTCCACCTGATCGAGGGACGTGCCGGGGACGGCCATCAGGTCGAAGCGGATGGCGAGGAAGTACTCGCCGACGATGAACAGCCCCGACTCGGGCAACAGATGGTGCACGTCCGCGACGCGTCCGGCCGCCGAGTTGTCCACGGGGATCACGGCCACGTCGGCGGTGCCGAGCGTCACGGCGTCCAGGGCCGGTTCGAAGCCCGTGCAGGGCAGCTGGCCGCCGTCGGGAAACAGCGCGCGGGCGGCGGTCGCCGAATTGGAGCCGGGTTCACCCTGATATGCGACGGTCGTCACCGTGTTTCGCCTTCCACCGTGGAGGTCGTGTCGTGGGCGGCGGAAACTCCACCGCGTACTGTGTGGGCCCTCTGCTCCTGGGCCTGGGCCCGGGTCGGGGCCGGGGCTCAGGACTCCGCGCGCCGGGGCAGCCGCCAGTTGGACCGCGGGAAGTGGCAGGTGTAGCCGTCCGGGTAGCGCTGGAGGTAGTCCTGGTGCTCCGGCTCGGCCTCCCAGAACGGTCCCGCCGGTACCACCTCGGTCACCACCGGACCCGGCCACAGCCCCGACGCGTTCACGTCGGCGATGGTGTCCTCGGCGATCCGGCGCTGCTCGTCGTCGAGGTAGAAGATGGCCGAGCGGTAGCTGGAGCCGAGGTCGTTGCCCTGCCGGTCCTTGGTGGTCGGGTCGTGGATCTGGAAGAAGAACTCCAGGATCGCGCGGTAGTCGGTGGCGGCCGGGTCGTAGCTGATCTCGATCGACTCGGCGTGGCCGTCGTGCCGGCGGTAGGTGGGCTCGGGCAGCGCGCCGCCGCTGTATCCCACCCGGGTGTCCAGCACGCCCGGAAGCGCCCGGATCAGCTCCTGCATGCCCCAGAAGCAGCCGCCCGCCAGCAGTGCCTTCTCCTCGACGTCCGTCATGACACGTCACCCTTTCCTTCCACGTCGCCGGTCCACACCACCGGCCGCGCACGCCGCCGGCCGTACACCACCGGCCGCGCACGTCTGTGCCCGTACGCCACCGGCCGTACACGTCTCTGTCTGTGCACGTCTTTGTCTGTGCACGTCTCTGTCCTGTGCACGTCTTTGTCTGTGCAGGTTACGACCTTGCCGGGGGCTTCTGCTCACCCGTCCGGGGGGTGAGCAGAAGCCCCCGGCGAGGTCAGCGGCCGACGTAGGCGGCGAGGTGCTCACCGGTGAGGGTGGAGCGGGCGGCGACGAGGTCGGCGGGGGTGCCCTCGAAGACGACCCGGCCGCCGTCGTGGCCGGCCCCGGGACCGAGGTCGATGATCCAGTCGGCGTGCGCCATGACGGCCTGGTGGTGCTCGACCACGATGACCGACTTGCCGCCGTCGACGAGCCGGTCGAGCAGGCCGAGCAGTTGCTCCACGTCGGCGAGGTGCAGACCGGCGGTCGGCTCGTCGAGGACGTAGATCCCGCCCTGGTCGGCCATGTGCGTGGCCAGCTTGAGGCGCTGCCGCTCGCCGCCGGAGAGCGTGGTGAGCGGCTGGCCGAGGGTGAGGTAGCCGAGGCCCACGTCGGCGAGCCGGGTGAGGATCGTGTGGGCCGCCGGGGTGCGCGCCGCACCGGCGCCGAAGAACTCCGCGGCCTCGGTCACCGACAGGGCCAGCACCTCGCTGATGTCGCGGCCGCCGAGGGTGTACTCCAGCACCGAGGCGTCGAACCGCCGGCCCTCGCACTCCTCACAGGTGGTGGCGACCCCGGCCATCATCGCCAGGTCGGTGTAGACGACACCGGCGCCGTTGCAGCCGGGGCAGGCGCCCTCGGAGTTGGCGCTGAACAGGGCCGGCTTGACGCCGTTGGCCTTGGCGAACGCCTTGCGGACCGGTTCGAGCAGTCCGGTGTACGTCGCCGGGTTGCTCCGCCGGGAGCCGCGGATCGCGCCCTGGTCGACCGACACCACCTCCGCACCGGGCGGAATCGACCCGTGCACCAGCGAACTCTTGCCGCTGCCGGCCACCCCGGTGACGACGGTGAGCACCCCGAGCGGGACGTCGACGTCCACGTCCCGCAGGTTGTGCGCGTGCGCGCCGCGGATCTCCAGGGTGCCGGTGGGCTTGCGCACCGACTCCTTGAGGGCGGCCCGGTCACCGAAGTGGCGGCCGGTGAGGGTGGTGCCGGCCCGCAGCTGCTCGACGGTGCCCTCGAAGCAGACGGTGCCGCCCGCCGTTCCCGCGCCGGGGCCGAGGTCCACGACGTGGTCGGCGATGGCGATGGTCTCCGGCTTGTGCTCGACGACGAGCACCGTGTTGCCCTTGTCCCGCAGCCGCAGCAGCAGGTCGTTCATGCGCTGGATGTCGTGGGGGTGCAGGCCGGTGGTGGGCTCGTCGAAGACGTAGGTGACGTCGGTGAGCGAGGAGCCCAGGTGGCGGACCATCTTGACGCGCTGCGCCTCGCCGCCCGACAGGGTGCCCGCGGGCCGGTCGAGCGAGAGGTAGCCGAGGCCGATCTCCACGAACGAGTCGAGGGTCCCGCACAGCGCGGTGAGCAGCGGCGCGACCGACGGTTCGGCCAGGCCGCGCGCCCAGGCGGCCAGGTCGCTGATCTGCGTCGCGCACGCGTCGGCGATGCTGATGCCCTCGATCTTCGACGCGCGGGCCGCCTCGGTGAGCCGGGTGCCCGCGCAGCCGGGGCAGGTGGTGAAGGTGACCGCACGGTCCACGAACGCCCGGATGTGCGGCTGCATGCCCTCCCGGTCCTTGGCGAGCATCGACTTCTGGATGCGCGGCACCAGACCCTCGTAGGTCATGTTGATCCCGGCGATCTTCATCCTGGTCGGCTCGCGGTACAGGAAGTCCGCCAGCTCGCGCTCGGTGTACTCCCGGATCGGCTTGTCGGCGTCGACCAGGCCGGACTCGGCGTAGAGCCGGTGGTTCCAGCCGCCGGACTTGTAGCCGGGGACACTCAGCGCGCCCTCGTTCAGGGACTTCGCGTCGTCGTAGAGCTGGGTGAGGTCGAGATCGGAGACGGTGCCGCGGCCCTCGCAGCGCGGGCACATGCCGCCGGTGACGCTGAAGCTGCGCCGCTCCTTCACCGTGCGCCCGCCGCGCTCCACGCTGACCGCGCCGGCCCCGCTGACCGAGGCCACGTTGAAGGAGTACGCCTTGGGCGAGCCGAGGTGCGGTGTGCCGAGCCGGCTGAACAGGATGCGCAGCATCGCGTTGGCGTCGGTGGCGGTGCCGACGGTGGAGCGGGGGTCGGCGCCCATCCGCTGCTGGTCGACGATGATCGCGGTGGTCAGCCCGTCGAGCACGTCGACCTCGGGCCGCGCCGCCGCCGGCATGAAGCCCTGCACGAAGGCGCTGTACGTCTCGTTGATCAGTCGCTGCGACTCCGCGGCGATCGTGTCGAACACCAGGGAACTCTTGCCCGAGCCGGAGACGCCGGTGAAGACGGTCAGCCGGCGCTTGGGGATCTCGACGCTGACGTCCTTGAGGTTGTTCTCGCGCGCCCCATGCACACGGATCAGTTCATGGCTGTCGGCGACATGCGGCGCGGGCGAGGGTCGGTCCGTCCGCGGGGCCGTGCTCATCTCGACTCGTCTCCATCCGTGACCTCGGGGGCCCTGGCGGTCGTGGGAACCGCTTCCAGGCGTCCGCCGACTCTACGGCGGTACGTGCGCTTTCGTCACCGCCGTACCTGCGTCACCGGCTTGACAGGTGACGCAAGGCGGTGCGAGCCTGACGGCGTACGCCCCGAACGAACGCGTACGCCCGCGAACGGACACGAACGGACGCGGAGGAACGGTCCGGCACACACCCGGCGGAGGCCGACGATGGACATCAGCGTCACCACGGACACGGACAGCGCGGCAGGCACCGCCACGGACAGCGCGGCAGCCGCCCGCCACGCGCGGTTCGGCAAGCTGCCCGAGCGCGTCTCCTACGCGGACATGGTCGAAGAGAGGCCGGCCGGCCCGAGGAACCCGACGGGCGACGGCTACGACCCCGAGGACTCCTGGACGAACTTCTCCTGCCTCGCCGCGGACCTGGGCCTGTAGCACCTCGACGGAGGACTTCGCATGATCGACAGACGCACTTTCAGCAAGGCCATGGGCCTGGGCACGAGCGCGACCGCGGTATCACTGACCGGCCTGCCGGGCGTCGCACCCGCATCCGCCACCCCCTCCCCCGCCTCCTCCCCCGCCTCCTCCCCCACGTCCGCAGCCGCTCCCGCACCCGCCGCGTCCCCGGCCGCGCCCACCGCCTTCACCGAGCTGAAGCACGTCAAGGCCGGTCTCCTGGACATCGGCTACGCCGAGGCGGGACACCGGCACGGCCCCGTGGTCATCTGCCTGCACGGCTGGCCGTACGACATCCACAGCTTCGTCGACGTCGCCCCGCTGCTCGCGGCGCAGGGCTACCGCGTGATCGCCCCCTACCTGCGCGGCCACGGCACGACGCGTTTCCTGTCCGCCCGGACGTTCCGCAACGCCCAGCAGTCGGTGGTCGCCCTCGACATCGTCGCCCTGATGGACGCGCTCAAGATCGAGAAGGCGGTGCTCGCCGGGTTCGACTGGGGCTCGCGCACCGCCGACATCATCGCGGCGCTGTGGCCGGAGCGGGTCAAGGCACTGGTGTCGGTGAGCGGCTACCTCGTCACCAATGTCGAGAAGCAGAAGCAGCCGCTGCCCCCGCGGGCCGAGTACGCCTGGTGGTACCAGTACTACTTCGCCACCGAGCGGGGCCGCCGCGCCATGGACGACAGGGACGACCGGCGCGCCCTGTGCCGACTGGTGTGGGACACCGTCTCCCCCACCTGGGACTTCGACGACGCCACCTTCGCGCGCACGGCCACCGCCTTCGAGAACCCCGACTATGCCGCCATCGTCATCCACAACTACCGCTGGCGGCTCGGCCTCGCCGACGGTGAGCGCCGCTACGACCGCCTGGAGAAGCGGCTCGCCGCGCAGCCGGTCATCACCGTGCCCACCGTCACCCTGGACGCCGACCGCGACCCGTTCACAGCGCAGCCGGCCGACGGTGCGGCGTATCGGCACTTCTTCACCGGCGCGTACCGGCACCACACCCTGGAGGGCATCGGCCACAACGTGCCGCAGGAGGCACCGGATGCCTTCGCCCGAGCCGTCGTCGAAGCGGACCATCTGTAAGCGGACCACCTGTGAGCGGACCGTCTGCGAGCCGGGACGCGCCGAGAGGACCCTTCGCACGCACCAGGCGGACCCTCATTTCTGGACTTGCAGGTCCAATCTCGTCTTCCTACCGTGCTTGCCGAACCACCCCCCCGCATCCCCGCACACATCCATCCGCACGGAAGACCGGAACCCCGGAAACCCGGAAACCGGAAAAGGTGTCCCCTCATGCACGCGATCCACATCAAGGAACACGGCGGCCCCGAAGTCATGCGCTGGACCGAGCTGCCGGACCCGGTCCCCGGCCCCGGCGAGGTGCTCGTCCGGCTCGGTGCCGCCGGAGTGAACTACATGGACCTCGGCGCCCGCGAGCAGGGCGGCCCCGGCTGGACGGCCCCGGTGGTGCTCGGCGCCGAGGGCATGGGGTACGTCACCGCGCTCGGCGCCGGTGTCGACTCGTTGGCCGTCGGTGACCGGGTGGCCTGGTACTACCACCGGGGCAGCTACGCCGAGTTGCTCGCCGTACCGGCGGACTCACTGGTGAAGGTCCCGGACGGCATTTCGGACGAGACCGCCGCCGCAGTGCTGCTCCAGGGCCTCACCGCCCACCACTTCACCACCGAGACCTACGCCGTCCAGCCCGGTGACACGGCCGTGGTGCACGCGGCGGCGGGTGGCGTGGGCCTGCTGCTCACCCAGCTGATCAAGGCCAGGGGCGGCACCGTGATCGGCCTGGTCTCCCGCGAGGAGAAGGCGGCCGCCGCCAAGGAGGCCGGCGCCGACCACGTGCTGGTCTGGTCCGGCGGCGGCTTCGAGGACCGGATCATGGAGCTGACCGGCGGCGAGGGCGCCCATGTCGTCTACGACGGCGGCGGCACCGACACCTTCCGCTCCTCGCAGCTCTCCCTGCGCCGGCACGGAGTGCACGCGTACTACGGGCCGTTCATGGGCGTGCCCACGTTCCGGCCGACCGATCTGCCCCGCAGCATCCTGCTGTCGTACCCGACGGTCCAGGACCACGTGCCCACCCGCGAGGCCCTGGTCCGCCGGACCGGCGAGGTGTTCGCCATGGTGCTCGACGGCACACTCAGCCCGCGCATCGGCGGCCGCTACCCCCTGGCGGAGGCGGCCCGCGCCCACGCGGACATCGCCTCCCGCCGCACCACCGGAAAACTGCTGCTCCTGCCCTGACGGACCCCACCCCTGGAGGACACGTGCCGTTGACCCGCAAGGGCGCCGCGACCCGGCAGCGCATCATCGAGGGCGCCGCCGGGGAGGTCCGCCGCCACGGTGTGTTCTCCCTGCGTCTTGAGGACGTCATGACGCACACCGCGACCAGCAAGAGCCAGCTGTTCCACTACTTCCCCGGCGGCAAGGAGGAACTGCTGCTGGCCGTGGCCCGGCACGAGGCGGCGCGGGTACTGGCGGACCAGCAGCCGCAACTGGGCGCCCTCACCTCCTGGGCGGCCTGGCGGGAATGGCGCGACAAGGTCGTCGCCCGCTACCGCGCCCAGGGCATGGACTGTCCGCTGCACGTGGCCCTGTCCGAGGTGGGAAGGGCGAGCCAGGGCGCGCGGGCGGTGGCCGGCGAGCTGCTCCAGCAGTGGCAGGGCCACCTCGCGGCGGGCATCCGGCATATGCAGAGCATCGGCGAGACAGCCCCCGGCCTGGACGCCGACCGCGAGGCCGCCGCCCTGCTCGCCGGTGTCCAGGGCGGCGTGGTGATCCTGCTGTCGACCGGCAGCACGGCCCACCTGGAGGCCGCCCTCGACCAGGGCATCGCCCACCTGCGCCGCTGAGGCCCGCCCGGCGGCGGGCGGAGAAAGCGGCCCCGGGACCTGTCCTTGCGAGGACAATCGTCACCTGCCAGACTGGTGATATGAATCTCGACCATGTCTTCGTCTGCGGACATCCGGCCCTGGACTTCGCCGCGACCCTGCGCGCCCGCCGTACGGCCCAGTTTGAAATGTTCGTGACACCCGACCGGCTGGACGCCTGGTTCCTGGAATCCGGGGTCGTCGACGCGGTCACGCCGAGCGAGCAGGCGGACGTAGACCGGGCGACGGCCCTGCGAGAGGCCGTCTACCAGCTGGTCACCGCGCGCCGCCTGGGCGAGGCGTACGACACCGGGGCGCTGGACCTGCTCAACGGCACCGCACGCCAGGCGGCCGCCGTGCCGCAGCTCACCCAGGAGGGCCGCCGGACGGAGGCGAGCCCGCAGGAAGTCCTGTCCGCCCTCGCCCGGCAGGCCGTCGAGCTGCTGAGCGGACCGGACGTACCCCTCCTCAAGGAGTGCGGCAACCCGGAGTGCACCCGGATCTACATCGACCGCTCCCGGGGCATACGGCGGCAGTGGTGCGGCATGGAGTCCTGCGGAAACAAGATCAAGGCCGCCGCGTACCGCGCCCGCAAGAAGAGCGCGCCCGCAGCGGCGCACTGAACCGGTCCGAGCCCGCCGCCCGATCGGCCGTACCTATTACGGCGTAATAGGTCCCGCCGCTTACGGCGTCATCGGTCCCAGCGCGTCCGCCCCGACCGTCGCCCATCGCTCCCCCATCGCCGCCCGCCTATTACGCCGTAATAGGTCAGCGCCTCAGCTGCTGAGCGAGCCGGCGTCCCCCATCACGACCACCGGGTGCAGCGCCGGGTCCAGCGTGCGCAGCAACTCCTTCATATGCGCCTTGTCCAGGCTGACGCAGCCGTGGGTGGGGCCGCCGTGGTCGACGTGCAGCCAGATGCCGCCGCCCCGGTCCGCGCCGAGCGGGCGCGTCCAGTCCAGCGGGGACGTGCCCTTCTTGTGGTTGTAGTCGATGGCCACGACATAGTCGAAGGCCCCGGCGAGAGACTCGCCGTTGAAGCCGTCCCCGCCGACGGTGAACCCGCGGGAGCGGGTGTACGGCAGCTTGGAACCGGGGTCGGGCAGCCGTCCCCCGGCGTCGCTGAGGGTGAACACGCCGATCGGGGACCGCAGATCCCCCACATGGTGGTCGTCGGTCCAGCCCTTGAGCGCATTGTGGGCAGGCCAGGTCGCGCCCGGCCGCCAGCCCGCATCGGTGCGCTGGTACAGCACGACCTCGGAGCGGTTCGCGTTCTTGCCCTGGCCGGTGACCAGGACGACCTGCCGGGCGTCGCCGGGGATCTGCGCCAGGGTCTTCGGACCCAGGCCGGGAAGGCGGGCGGGCTGTTGCGGGGCCGGCGCGTCCAGGCCGGTCACCGGACGCGCGGCACCCTGCGTGGCGGCGGCCGGCATCCCGTCACCGGTGGCCGAGGCCGGGCCACCGCCACGCGCTCCACATCCGGTGACGGCGGCCACGACGACCAGGGCGGCAGCGGTCAGCGGGAGACGGCTGCCCACCCGGACCGGCCGGACCGGGAGGACACGTATCCGGTCGCGTACGGACGGGTCGCGGCGGGCACGGCGGGAGCGGCGCGGCGTGCGGCGGTGGTTCGGTGAAGCGTTGTTCGGTGAGGCCATGTCAGAAGCATCTGCCCCACGTTTCAGAAAGTCGTCAGTACTCCACCACAGTTGAGACACAGTTCACTGGCGGGACGGCGTTCGCGGTCAGGGGGCCGTGGCTATGGGCAGGGAACCGCACTGCGACCGGGGCGTCTTCGCACCGGGCTTCTTCGGTGCGATGGTGCGCGGGTCCACGGCCTCACCGGGGGCGCCCTCGCGGTAGAGGCCGTCGGGCAGGCTGTCGCGGTCGTGCGGCAGCAGGAAGAAGACCCGGCGCTTGTAGAGCCCGCTGTCGGGGTCGGGCGAGGCGTGCTCGTCGAGCAGCGCGTAGCCGACCATGCGTCCGTCCCGGGCGTAAGGCGGCTTGGTGTTGCGCCGCTTGGTCTTGTCCAGCGCCTGACGGACGTAGTCGAGCTTGTCGGGGTTCTCCAGCCACACCACCTCTTCCTCGTGGATGAGGTCGCTCTCGGTCAGTAGCGAGCTCATGGCTGCAGCCCCTCCTTCGTCGGCGTGCTCCCCGGCAAGGGGGACGTGGCCCGGCATGTGAACATGTCGCTCCGGCCCGCTCTCCGGCCGATGGCGGGCCTTCCTGGGGGAGCCGTCCCCTGCGGGGCCTGACGTCCATCGTAGAGCGCCCGCCGCGCGGGGGGCAGGGCGACGGGTGAGGACGGCTGAAGTCCGGCGGACATCATGGGTGCTCCAGCAGGGCGATACCCGGGTAGAACTTGCGCCCGTTCGACTTGATCATGTCGGCGGGTGAGGCCACTCCGACCTCCTGGCGGACCCGGTTGGCGAAGGCGCGCGGGGTCGCCGGCCTGATCCCCTCTCCCGCGTTGCACCACGAGCTGTACTCGGTGTACAGCAGGCCCTGTTCGACCCGCAGTTCACGCCCCGTCTCCCCGTCCCGGGTGCAGCATTCGGCGAGGAAGCGGCCGATGTGGTCCTCGGTGGTGGCGTAGGCGGTGGTGGCCATGCGGACGCGGTCGGGGCCCTCCAGCGGGTCACGGGTGGCGAGATAGCGCTGGGCGCCCTCGATGAGCCAGTGCAGGATGCCCGGACCCTCGTCCCGGACGAGTTCGAAGGCGAGGTTGTCGATCCGGCGGGCGGCCGGGACGGTCCGGGTGAAGGGCAGCAGCCGGATGCGCCGCCAGAAGGCGAAGCCGCCGGTGGAGACCTCCGGCCGGTGGTTGCCCAGCAGCCACAGGTGGTGCGTGGGGGTGAAGGAGAAGTAGTCCTGCCGCATCCGGCGGGCCTTGATCTTGTCACCGCCGGTCAGCAGCCGCACCCGCGCCTCGTCGAACTTGTCGTTCGGCTTCAGCTCGCTGCACACCACCAGGCGGCGTCCGTGCAGCTCGGTCAGCTCCGTGGAGTGCTCCGAGAACGCCCCCCGGTCCATCAGGAACCCGGGCGGGGCCGCGTCCGCGTAGTCCCCCAGGATCTGGATCATGGTGTCGAGCAGGACGGACTTGCCGTTCTTGCCCTCACCGTGCAGAAACGGCAGTACTTGGGCGCCCACGTCACCGGTGATGGAGTACCCGAGCAGCAGGTGCAGGAAGTCGATCATCTCCCGGCCCTCCTCGTCGGCACCGAAGGTGTCGGCGAGGAAGCGGTGCCAGCGGGGCGTCTCCATGCGCTGCGGGGCGACGCTGGTGGCACGTGAGTGGAAGTCCCGGGTGGGGTCGGCCTTGCGCAGATGGCCGTTGTGCAGGTCGACCACGCCCGCGGGGGTGCACAGGGCGTAGGGGTCGCCGTCCAGGCAGTCCGGGTCCACGGAGAGGTCCGGTGACGCCTTGGCCTGGGTGAGCAGGGCCTTCATGCCGGTGGTGGACAGGGTGCGGCGCTTGTGCTGGGCGATCTCGCGGTCGCTGAAGACACCGCGCGGGTCGCTGTCCGGCATCTCCTCGGCCATCTCCCCCGCGGCCCACAGTGCAGCCTTCTCACCGCCCGTGCGCTTCCACCGGTAGCCGTCCCAGGCGAACCAGCCCAGGCCCTCCACATGGCGGAACTGGTCCCGGTGCATCAGCACGAAGAGCCGCGCGTTGCCACGGTCCGACAGGGACGGGGGCAGCACCGCCGTTCCGAAGACACCTGGGGGCGGCGGCTGGGGCGGCCCTGACGGGGGCTCAGCGGCCGTCTGAGCGGGCAGCAGCGCCGGGCTGGACGAACAGGCCGACTCAAGGTCCAGCATCTGCTGAGCGGCAGCCTGCGGGTCGAAGCGCGGTGAGCTTCCGGCACTGCTGCTCATGGACGTCCTTTGAGGTGGAGAGGGCGGGCAGACCCTACGGCAAGGGCGTCGTCGACGATCGTTTCATTCCTGGCCTGCTGCCAGGGGCGAGCGTAGTGCGCGACACGGACGAGCCGGTCCCGGACGGCCGCGTGCTCCAGGTGTCCGGCGCCCACCAGTCCACCGGCCGTGTAGGCCGCCCGGTTGAGCTTCTCCGAGAAACCGGTCCCTTCCGAGGCCGCCACACAGCCCGCGACCTGGGCGATCAGCGGGTCGAGGAGCTGCTCCGCGGTGCCTGCCCGGCGGCGTACCGGACGGGCGGGAGCCCCGCTGGCGGCCTCCGGGCCACCGGCGGGCGGTACGACCGGCTGGGCGGTGACCACGTGCCCGGTGCGGGCGAGTTCGTTCCCGAGCCATTCCGGCAGGGCGGCCGGGGTCCGGGCCGTGCCCTCGGCCCGGTAGACGCCCTGCGCGGTCCGGGTGCCCGGCGCCACGATGTAGCCGCCGTCCGCGCGTACGTCGACCTGCCAGGCGAGCGCCGCGTTCCGTCCCGAGCCGGTCGAGCAGCGGAACCGGGTCGACGGGTCGGGGTTCCGGTACCAGATGTGCAGGCCGCCCGAGGGCGTACGGACCCTCAGCGTCGTCTCGTCCCCGGCCGGGTCTGGCGCACCCCGGTAGGCGGCCAGCAACGCCAGGGTGTCGAAGCCGGAGGCGAGCCCGTCGAGCGTCACCTGCTCGGGGATCGCGATCCCGGGGAGCAGCCGGGAGCGGTCGGCCACCGGTGCCGGGTGGGCGTCGATGTCGATGACGACCAGATCGGCCGGGCCGCAGGCGACGCCGACGCCCGCCGTGGGCGCCTCGCCCCACCAGCGGTCGATACGTCCGGTGTCGGTGGTCGCCGCGTGAAAGCCGTGGCAGGGACGGCCTGCGGGCAGGCAGGGGCAGGCGGCCGGCTCGTGCTTGCGCGCCCGGCACTGCGGGCAGTTCCCCGCCGGGGTCTTGCGTCCCGGTGCCAGCGGGTGGACCGGCCAGCCCCTGGCGGCGCACCAGCGCGCGACGGCGTGCGTCGGCACGGGCCCGACTCGGGCTGCACTTACGCGGTTCTCACCTTCGCGCGGCACAGGGGATCGTCCTCGTCACGTCTCATTGCTCGAACACTTCACGGACCTGACGAGCAGTGACATGCCCACAGGGACCGAAGGGACTCTAGTGCGAAAGAGTCTAGGGGGCATCGTGCGAAAAGTGGGGCTGTTCCGGGCCGCGTGCCGTTTTCTATCAGTTTTCCTGGTCCCTTGAGTCCCTGAGTCCCTGCGGGAGGGGGGTCAGGGGCCGAAGGGGACCAGGGACCGGGACCGAGGGGCTGACAGTGTCCGGAGTCCCTGCTGAGTCCCTGGGCATTTCCGCAGGTCAGAGACTTGCACCTCACGATACAGGGACTCTAGGGACTGAACTCGGCAATTATGAGCTGTACTTGATATGTGGTTCACATGCGCCCGCGCGTATGAATACACATGTCTTGTCTACGTCATAATTGCGCTTTTCAGTCCCTACAGTCCCTCCCGAGACCGCCGAAACCGCTCTGACCTGCGCAAACGCCAGGGACTGAAGGGCAGGGACCAACAGGGACCACAGCACTCTCGGACCCTGCCCTTTCGTCCCTGGCCGCCCAGAACCCCTACTGAGCCCCTACCGCCCCCTAGCGAGACCCCGCCCGTGCTTCTGGAGAGGCAACCGGTCGGTCCCTGCCGTCGTCTTCACCGCTGGCACCGCTCCCCTATTACGGCGTAATAGCCCGGCCCCCGCCCCGGCCGCAGGATTCACATTCTGTGAATCGGGCTTCGACACGACACAATCCCTCCATGGCGAAGCGCGCACGGAGCACGGACCGGACCACAACTCCCCTGGTCAGGCCGCCTCTGAGGATCGGTCCCTTGGATGCGGCCGCCCTCGTCGGCGAGCTGCGGCAACTCCACGAGGACGCCGAGGACCCGGACGTGGAACGTATGCCGGCCGACCACGAGGTGTACGGCGCGCTGCTGTACGCCGAGCAGCGCGCCGCTGCCCTGCGGGCTCAGTCCCTTGAGGTGCGCCGCGCGGCGGCCCTCGGGCGGGTGCGGTTGTGGGAGTACCTCAAGGAACAGGCGGAGCCGCACCAGGCCCGCGCGGTGGACGACGCCCGGGCCGCCGGAGTGCCCTGGGCGGAGCTGGCCCCGGCCCTGGCCGTGGCGGCGCCGAGTGCCGCGTACAACAAGGCGAAGCGCCTCAAGGCCAGCACCCTCACCGACGAGACCCCCCACGCACATCCGGTCCGCCGGACACCGGAGGCCGTCCTCCAGGCCGAGCGCCGACTCGTCCAGGAGCAGGCGGCGGAGCGCCGAGCGCAGGAAGCCGCCCAGCGACGGCACGAGGTGCTGGTCCCTCTCGCGGCCCGGCTGTTGGCGCAGCGGGACGGGCTGTCGGCGGACGAGGACACGGACTACTGGTTCGAGGAGATCGAGGCGGTCCTGCCGCACTGCCGGACGCCGCTTCAGATGGTGAGCCTCCAGCGCTATCTGAGCGCGGCCGTCCGGTCCCTGAGCAAGCAGGAACAGCGGACCGCCCGCCCGGTGGCCCGTACCGACGAAGCACACCTCGCACTGACCGCCGCGAAGGAGTTCGTGAACCACTCCCCTATTACGCCGTAATAGGGCACCCTCGGACTCGGAGAGGACGGCCGGACCCGCCCTCGGGTACCTGACGACTCACCAAGTCGTACTAACTAACGTGTCGGTGCTGTAGATGATCTCTCGCGTTAGTAAGGTAGCGGCATGAGTATGCCAGCCACCTCAAGCGACCGAGCGAAGGTCGTCTCCAAACTGCCGGGATGGCTCCGGCAGAACCTCAAGGTGAGAACCGCCCAGCTCGGGATCGAGATCCAGACCGCCGTGGAACAGGGCATCACCGCCTGGTGCGGCCTTGCCTCGGCGACCGCGCCGGTCGACACGGCGGGCGCCGAGTCCTTCTCCACCTTCCTGCCCCCCGGGCAGTGGGAGGACTTCCGGCAGGTCGCGGAGGACCGCCGGGTCTCCCTCATCCAGGGACTCGCCCAGTCCGTTCAGCTCTGGCTCGACACCAACCCCGCCCCCGACGTGCGACGGCCTGACATCACCCGCCGTATCGTCGTCTGCAACCAGAAGGGCGGCGTCGGCAAGACGGCCATCACCGCCGGTGTGGGTGAGGCACTGTCGGAGGACTCCAACAGGCTCTACCCCATCCGGGTCGCCAAGGCCCTGGCCTCCGCACTGCGCGCCAGCGAAGCCGAGGGCGAAGGCGGCACCGGCTCCGGCGAGCCGGTCAACGACCCGCTGGACATCGAGAAACTTCCCGGCCTCGGGCTGCGCGTCCTCCTGGTGGACTTCGACCCACAGTGCCACCTCACCAACCAGCTCGGTGCCGCTCCCCTGCCGATGAACGGTGACAGCCTCACCAACCACATGGCCGGAGACCCCAAGGGCGAGCTGCGGGACCTCATCGTCTCCATCGATGAGGACCACTTCGGCGGCAGGCTGCACCTTCTGCCCGCCTGTCACGACGCCTTCCTCCTCGACGTACGGCTGTCCGCCGTGCGCGCCCGGGAAGCCGCCCTGGAGCGGGCACTCACCCCGCTCGAAGCCGATTACGACGTGATCCTCGTCGACTGCCCGCCGAGCCTCGGCCTCAGCATGGACGCCGCCGCCTACTACGGACGCCGGCGCGACACCGAGCGGCCCGGCCAGTCCGGCGCGCTCATCGTCGTCCAGGCCGAGGACAGCTCCGCCGACGCCTACGATCTGCTCACCAACCAGATCGAGGACCTCCGCAACGACCTCGGCCTCGACCTTGATTATCTCGGCATCGTCGTCAACCTCTACGACGGCCGCCGGGGCTACATCGCGACCTCCTCCCTCCAGGGCTGGATCGACATAAAGGATCCACGGGTCGTCGGCCTCATCAGCGATCTGAAGGAGCAGAAAGAAGCAGTGCGCATGAAGCAGCCCCTGCTCAGTTACGCCCCCGCCTCGCAGCAGGCCATCGGGATGCGTGCTCTGGCGCGGGAGATCTCATGAGCAAGGCCGATCAGCTGGGAGCGGGCCGCTTCGGTGGAAGCGCCCGACCGGTCAGCGCCCGCCGTGCCGCGATCGGTGCCGCCACCGGTGTGCCCACCGAAGGGGTCGCTCCGCCCACCCGACTGCCCGTCGAACGCATCAGCCCCAACCCCGACAACCCGCGCACCACCCTCGGAGACCTCACCGAACTCGCGGGCAGCCTCCGGGAGCATGGCCAGAAGCAGGCCATCACGGTCATGAACCGGGACGCCTACACCAAGGCCAACCCCGAGCGCGAAGCCGATCTGGAACCCGACGCCACCCACGTCGTCGTGGACGGCAGCAGCCGACTGGCCGCCGCCCGGGAGGCCGGCCTGACCCATCTCAGTGTGATGGTCGACGACGAGCAGGGGAGTGACGGCGAAGCGATCCTGGAATCCGCGCTCGTCGCCAACATCCACCGCAACGACCTCGACCCGTTGGACGAGGCCCGCGCCCTGCAACGACTCCTCGTCATCCATGGCTCACAGGTCAAGCTCGCCAAGCGGCTGCGCAAGTCGCAGGGCTGGGTCTCCCAACGCCTGGCCCTGCTGAACCTCTCGCCCGAACTCCAGGCAGCGGTCGGCGAGGAACCTGTCGAGCTGCTCCGCACGGTGGCCAAGGAACCCCAGGAGCGCCAGGAAGCCGCCTTGGAGGAACTCAAGGCGGAACGCGCGCGCAGGGAAGCGGAGCGCAGGGCGGCCCCTTCGCCTTCGGTCGCTCCGGCGATTCTGGAAGGCCCGGCGGTGCCGCTCCCGGCTGCATCACCGGAAGACGCCGTGCCGACGACCCCGGTCTTGCCCCCGACCGAGCACGCCATCCAGGAGCCGGAAGCCGAAGCAGAGGAAGTAGAGGAAGCGGGGGAAACAGAGGAAGCAGAGGAGGCGGAGGACGTCGACTACACGGACCGCACGGACACGGTCCCTGAACCTCGTTCGGACTCCGCGACTCGGCGTCTGCCCTACGACAACGGTGCCTTCCTGGCCATGCACCTCATCCGCAAGATGACCGATACCGAGTTCGACCGGATGCTCGACCTCCTCAACAAGCACCAGCGAGAGCGACTGGAGTCGCAAAGCGGTCTTCGCTGAGCACCGGACCGACTGAGTCAGCCCCCTATTACGCCGTAATAGGGGGCTGACTCTTTCCCCGACCTATTACGCCGTAATAGGGGAGCGGGACGGGGACGGTCCGCGGCGCTGTCTGCTGCCGGGGCTCTCCTCACACCACCCAAGCCCCTTTTCCTCCAGCGTGGCTGAGCCGAGTGGGGGTCGTCCGAGGCATACGCGCGCCTGAGACGTCGGCTGCGGGCGCGTACTGGCTGACTTTCCGTGGTACAGGAACAGTGGGGTCCGGGTCAGTTCGCCATGGAGGAGACAGCGCGGCAGTGGACCTACGGCGGGTTGGACGAAGTAAGAGAGCGCAGCCCGCAAACCGCCTCTGACCTGCGGAAATGTGCACCAGGACCACGATCGTACGAACTGTGAGGCAGTTCCGGTGAACGTGCAGGGCGGTCGAGGGAACCGGGCACCCGGTTCGACGGGTCGTGGCACCCGGTTTCTGCGATCTGTGACCGCTGTTCAGCGATCTGCCACACGGTCCACAGGAACCGGCAAGCGGTCCGAGGGATCTGGGCACCGCTGTTCTGGAACAGCGGTAGATTGACGTCACGTACATGTCTCCGGCAGGAGGAGCCCTCGGTGGAGAGCCATGTCGGTATCCGTTGGTATTGCCTGGGGGAGCAGCGACACGGCCGACGGGCGGAGTTGATTGACTTCCTGCTCATGTACGTTAGGTTCATGTGGTCGGCCTGATGGTCGCCCTGTATGAACAGTGCAGCAACGCCCCACGCATGGAGGGCCTGTTGGGAGCAGTACGCAGACTGGTGGACGCCGATACGGGCGAGCCGGTCCCCTATGCGCCGTATGCCTTTTCCGGCAGGCATACCCAGGTGGACAAGGCGCGGGTCGAGGCCATCACGGAGTCAAAGGCGTTCACGCCCAGTCAGAAGTTCCTCGTCCTGTGGTGGATCGGTGTCTCGCCCGAGGGTATGGAGCCGCTGAGGGCCACGGGCGCGGACATCGCCCAACGGGTGGGCATGTCGACGGACGCGGTCGGGAAGATCAACAGAAAGCTGACCAAGCATCGGGTCCTGGTCGTCCGTGGACGCATCGGTAACTACAACTTCTACCGCATCAGCCCGTACATTGCCTTTCATGGGACCGGGCTGGAGCAGCGTGAAGCGGTGAGGACATGCAATCCGCCGGACATCCCGGGCTTCGACGAGAACACTCCAGCACGGTGGGAGGCAAAGTGACCAGTGACGACAAGCAGCAGAACCTCAAGCTGCTGGAGGCCACGGCCGGCATGACCGCCAACCAGCGTCTCGTCGTCATGCTGTACGCCCTGCATCCGACCGACCGCTCCGGGGCCGTGCTGGAGACTGCGGCGCAGCTGGCCAAGCTGGTGGGTATGGCTCCGCCCGTCTTCTCCCGGACGCGCAAGCAGGTCATCGGGCTGGGCTGGCTGGAGGAGACCGAGAAGATCGGTCATATCAAGTACTACCGGATCGTACCGGGACGCCTCGGGGCGAGGGTTGTCGTCCCGCTCCGCCGCGCGACCTGAGCCCCGCAACAAGAAACGTCCTGCGGATCGTTCCTCATGAACGTGAAGTACATGAGGTGCGATCCGCAGGACGTCTTTCCTGCTGTCTGGTCAATGTCCAGAAGAGTTTTCGAACAGTTCGATTCTTCGCTCAGAACGATTCTCCCGGACAGAGCCCGGTGGGCGCGAACGGTCAGCCGCGCACGATGTTCTCTGCCTGCGGGCCCTTCTGGCCCTGCGTGACGTCGAAGGTGACCTGCTCACCCTCGACCAGCTCGCGGTAGCCGTTGCCCGCGATGTTGGAGTAGTGCGCGAAGACGTCAGGCCCGCCGTCCTGGGCGATGAAGCCGAAGCCCTTTTCGGAGTTGAACCACTTCACGGTGCCGCTTGCCATGTACTTTCCTTCGTCTAAGTCGAGGCCCAGCCACCTTGCTCGTGGCGGGCCCGCTCGGGCGGGAACGTTTCGGCCACAGCCCTGCTCCGCCTTCGCCGCATCCATGGTATGCCGGAACCACTTTTCACACGAGGGTTCATCTGACTGCGGAAATGTGTGTGTCGCCGGTTCCGGTGTGCTGCTCGGGGCTGCTGTTGGGGCCGTGGGCTATTACGCCGTAATAGGGGGCTCCGGCGGCTCCGGGGTCTCGGTGGTCTCTGCGGCTTCCGAGGTCTGCGTGCCGACGGTGTAGGTGTCCTTGACCTTGACCTCCGTGACGCCGCGCCCCTCGGGGAAGACGCCGCGCCAGTCACCGATCACATGGAGTTCGTCGGTGCCCATCGCGCGGACCACCATCAGGCCCTCGTCATAGGCCCGGTGGGCCTTCCACCACAGGTTCACGAACGCCTGACTGCGGATCAGATGCATCCAGTCGGTGCGGTAGACCTCGCGGTTGTAGTTGGACTCGCCCAGCGTGGAGACGAACTTGGAGTACATCGCCTTCACATACGTCAGCGTCACCTCGTCGTCCTCGGTGATCGCCCGGTCCCGCGCGTCCTTGAGCGTCGTACGGAACTTCTCCAACAGGTTCTCCGTGGCCCCGGAGGTCCAGGACTCATGGATCTCCGGCGGGTCACACAGCCCGTACTTGGGTCCGGACAGGCGCAGCAGCAGCCGGAGCGTCGGCTCCGTCACCCACAGCGGGCCGGGTTCGTCCCGGCTGCCGATGGGGTGGGGGAGTACCGCGTCATGCGCCCAGTCCGGTGGGGTGATCAGGTGCACTCCGGCGCGGCGGCGGTCGTGGTGGCCGTCGGCGGAGTGCTCCAGCTGGCCGATGGGCAGATGGGTCTTGAGCGCGCTGAGGTAGGCGCCGTTGATGTCGAGGGCGGTCACCTCGTGGCAGCCGGGCGACAGTTCGGGCCTCGTCCACTTGGGGCGGGCCTCCCAGATCTGGTCGGCGCCGCGCGCGGACTGCTTGTGCAGGACGTCCGGCAGCCATGGGTGGGCGACGATGTCGTAGCGGCCGCCCTTGCGGGTGTGGTCAAGGAGCGCCATCGCGTCCGGGATCGCCCGCTTGACCAGGGCGGCGGTGGCCGCCTCGACATCGCCGCCGTGCTTGGCCAGGGTCTCCGTCACGGCGCGGCCGATCAGGTCGGGCACATCGTGGGCGGCCTGTGCCCGGCGACCGGCGGGGACGATCCTGACACCGCCGTCACCGGGGCGGGTGCGGGGGGCAGAACTGGGGCTGGGGCTGGGGGCGCTGACCGGGCGGGGGGTCTCTGTGCGCGCGGCGGGCGGTGCCGGCGCGGAGCACTCCGCGGGGTCCAGATGCTGCGGGAATCCGGCGACTTGCTGCCGGGCCGGTCCGCCGCACAGCACGCAGGCCCGGGGTTGGGCGAGGGCCTCGACGTCGTCCGCCGCGCCTTCGCCGTCACCCTCACCATGACCGTGGCTGCCGCTGTCACGGTCATCGCCGCTGTCACGGTCGTCATGACCGTTCCCGCTCGGCGGCGGTTCCTGCGCGGTGTCCTCATCGACGTCTTGGGGCTCGCCCCGGTCCTCAGCGGCGCCCTGTTCCTGGGCGGCCAGTTTCGCGCGGGCCCCGGAGAGGAAGTACGCGTACCTCTCGCGGACCTCGCCACTCGGGTCCCGTCCCGACTCCCAGCCGCCCACCGTGGACGGGCTGACGCCGAGGGCCTGCGCCACCTGCGTACGGGACAGGTTCAGCCCCTCGCGCAGTGCGCGCCGCTGCTCCGCCGTGGGCAGCGGCACCTCCTGCCGGGCGGTGGCCAGCAGGGCGTCGATCGCGTCGAAATCCGTCATCGCGTGGCCTCCTCCTGACCAGCACCAGCACCAGCAGCGGATCGAAGGGACCGTGCGACCGCGCGTCGCCGGGCGCTGTCCGGCAGCGCCTCGGACGCCCGGGTCGGTCCGGCCAGCAGGTCCAGTACGTCGATTCCGAAGTGCTCGGCGACCGCGTCGCAGTCGTCGAGACTCCAGGTGGCGGTCCCGGACTGACGGCGGCTCACCTGCGCCTGGCTCACGCCGAGGGCTGCCGCGAGGTCGGTCTGCGACTCGCCGGTGGCATGCAGGAGCGCCGCCACCGCCGAGCGCACCCGGTCCGCAAGATTCATCCGCATGATGCCGAACTTAACACTTGAAGCTCATGAACCATGCGGATAACGAATACTGCTCAGTGCATTACCTTGCCCATCCGCTGCCCGGCGGCACCGTCCGGTACGCCGCGCCGTCAGGCGGCGAAGCCGACGTTGGTGACGTACTCGTACTGCCCCCACTGCGAGCCCAGGTCGATGATCTGGTCGACCCACGCGTCGTCGAGGGCCTGGACGTCGTCGGCGGTCCAGGCCGCGATGATGCGGTCCCAGCGGCGGATGTTGAGGGCGCGGAACTCCACGACGCGCTGGCGCGGCCGGGGCACCTGGGACTGGTTGAGCGGGTGGATCTCCACCCGGGTGCCCCGGCCCTCCCGGTTGAGGCGGCCGAGCAGGTAGCGGGCCACGTTGTGGCGGCGGACGGTGCGGTACGCGGTCTCGACGCGTTCGAGGTTCTTGCGGGACGGGTTGCGCCGGCCGTCGAGCCAGGCCCTGAGCGTACGGTCGGTGACCGTCAGGCCCGCCGCACGGGCCGCCGCACGGGCGTGCGGGCTGCGGGTGAGGTAATGCAGACGGGCCAGCAGGCCGCGTCGCGCGGTCACCGGAGTGGCGATGAAACCGGCGAGGGCGTCGAGCCGGCGGGCGACGGCCTCATGGCCCTTGATGCCGCGGGCGCCGTACTTGCCGAACTCCTGGGTGCGCTCGGGCACGCCTGCCTCCTTGACTCGCCGCGGCCCCAGTATGGTCCATGCGGCCGCCGCCGCCCTGACCGGACCGTGGGATTCCGTCAGGGGAGGTCCCGAGAAGATGCGATTTTTTACAATACGGCCCACCCGGGGCGGAACACTCTGAGGGCACAGGGGCCGCGGACCGGCGGCCCGACCCACTTCGTCAACGGGGGAAACACATGAAGCCGTACCGACGTGCCCTGATAGCGGCGGGAGCCGCCTCCCTCACCGCGGCCGCCGTGTTCGTCGCACCGGCGGCGCAGGCCGACACGCACGCGCAGCTGAAGGCGAAGACCGTCTACGTCTACGCGACCGACGTGCACCTGCGGGAAGCGCCGAGGACCAGCGCCGTCATCCTGGCCACCGTCTCGCACATCCACCTCTCCGACTGGTGCCAGACCAACAAGAACACCACCCCGGTGGCCGACCCCAGCGGCGGCACCAACCCGTGGTGGAGCAGGGTCACGCTGACCACCGGCAGCGACGACGCCTATGTCAGCAACGTGTTCCTTCAGGGCGGCAAGAAGATCTCCGGCGTTCCGGACTGCTGAGCCGGGGGAGGGGAGACAACCATGCACCGCGTTCACCTGACGCGCCCGCGGCTCCGTCGCGCTCCGGCGGCCATGGCCGTGGCCGCCGTCCTGCTCTCCGTGCCGGCCGTCGGCGCCACCGCCCAGGCCGCGCCAGCCACTCCCGCGGCCGGTCTGTCACCGCGGGCCGCCTGCGCGTACTACAGCGGCCGGCCGCTGCTCGTGTACGGCGACCACGGCGCCGCGGTATCCCAGGCCCAGTGCCTGCTGGCCAACTGGCGCTATCTGCCCTGGAGCGGCGTCGACGGGGCCTTCGGCACGAACACCCTCGCCGCGGTCAAGAAGTTCCAGGGCGCGCACGGCCTGACCAAGGACGGCAAGATCGGCCCGAAGACCTGGGCAAAGCTGTACGGCTAGGGTCCGGCAGCTTTGGCAGCCCTGCACAGGGCCGTACGGACGGGTGACCGCAGTACACCGCGGTCACCCCCCGTCCGCCAAGTCCCCGCGGTCTGCGCGCTGGCCGAACTGCACCGGATCGAGGACACCCAGCTGATGCGCCAGGTGCACACCCGTATCGAGGAGTTCCGCGAGGACACGGTGACCCGGCCGCCGCAAAGCTTCCCCCACTGACCGGCACTGACCCGCACTGACCGGCGCCGACAGGCCGGGTCCTCATCCGGCGCGCAGGCTCAGGACCAGCTCGCGGGGCAGGCCGTGGGTGTCGTGCAGGTAGTGGAAGTCCTCCTCGTCCAGCGGGCCGCGGAACCGGGGCCGGGCCAGTACCTGGCGGCCGCGCTCCAGGAGACGGCGGAAGCGGCGCTCCTCCTCGCAGAGCACACGGCGTACGTCGTCCAGCGGCAGGTCCTGGCGGAAGTGGTCCAGGGTGTGCCGGATCAGTTCGGCGGGCAGGTCCCCGAGGCCGCGCGAGGGGTCGTCGCGCCACAGCACGGTGAGCACGCGGCGCACCAGTCGGCGCAGCACATAGCCGCGGCCGGTGTTGGCCGGGCGTACCCCGTCGCCGATCACCACCACGGCCGAGCGCAGATGGTCGCAGACCAGCCGGAAGGAGGACTCGTCCAGCGGCCACAGGACCGGCAGGCGCAGCCGCCAGGGGGCGAAGAGATCACTGTCGTACACGCAGGTGCGGCCCTGGAGCAGCGAGGCCAGCCGTTCCAGGCCGAGTCCGGTGTCGATGTTGCGCTGGGGGAGCGGCACGAGCGAGCCGTCGGGGAGGCGGCGGTGGCGCATCATCACGTGGTTCCACACCTCCACCCAGCGGTCGTCGCGGGTGGGTGTCGAGCGCGGCGGGGTGTCGCCGGTCCACAGGAAGATCTCCGAGTCGGGGCCGCACGGGCCGGTCGGTCCGTTGGACCACCAGTTGTCCTCGCCGGTCACCTCGACCGGCACCCCGTGTTGCTGCCACAGCTCCAGGGAGTCGGTGTCCGGGCCGACTTGTCCGTCGCCGCCGAAGACGGTGGCGTGCAGCAGGGCCGGGTCGACGCCGAAGCCCTCGGTGAGCAGCCCGTACCCCCAGTCGAGGCTGGCCGGGCCCTCGTAGTCGCCGAGCGACCAGGTGCCGAGCATCTCGAAGACGGTCAGGTGGGTGGGATCACCGACTTCCTCCAGGTCCGTGGTGCGCAGACAGCGCTGCACATTGACCAGCCGCCTGCCGAGGGGGTGCGGGCGCCCCTCCAGATAGGGGGTGAGCGGATGCATGCCCGCGGTGGTGAACAGCACCGGGTCGCCGGGCGGCGGCAGCAGTGTCGAGCCGGTGATCCGGCGGTGGCCGCGCTCCTCGAAGTACTCGGTGAAGGTGCGGACGAGCTGCTCGGTGTTCATGGGGCGGTTCATGGGGTGCTCCTCGCGTGCGCTGTGCGGGGTGGCACCGGACAACGGGTCCGCACGGTCGGCGCAGGGGAGCGGCAGAGCCCCGGAAAAACCACCGGCGGGCCGTTTCCGGTCGCCGGTGGGAGGGGGTACGTCAGGCGGCGGCAACCGGCGAGCTGGTCGCTCGCGCGGTCGCGGTGGTGCTTCGGCCGGTGACGTTCATACGGTCGACGTTAACGCGACCGGCCGCCCGGTGCACAGGATTTACGGCGTGATGGGCCTCACCGGTCACCGGTCACCGGCCATCGGGTGGTGGGGGCTCACCGGGGGACCGGTGTGCCGGTGACCGCCGGGCGGACCTTGGTGAGCATCAGCTCCAGGAACCGGTCCGGGCGGCGGAACGAGGCGAAGTGGCTGCTGCCCTCGATGAGCGCGAAGTCCTTGACCGGGGCGGTGACGTCGTCGAAGAACCGGCGGGCCGGGCCGGGCGGGGTGATCACGTCGTGCTCGCCCTGGAAGACGAAGAAGGGGAGGCGGAACGCGGTGCCTTCGGCCCACTCGTCGAGTGTGCCGCCGTCGAGCGCGACCCGCTGGGAGAAGGTCATGCCCTTGAAGTAGTCGCGCAGTTCGCGCAGCGTGTGCAGCGGTGAGAACCAGAGCGACCTGACCACCACGGTCTTCATGGTGTCGTAGGTGAGGGGGTCGGAGGTGACGAGGAGCTTGGTGTACGCCGACCACTCCTCGGTGCCCATGGCCTGCTCGCCCGTGTCCAGCGCCCGTACCGCGGCCAGTTCCTTGGTCTTGCCCGCGCGTTCCAGGCGGTCGAGGAGCGCGTCGCGGGCGGTGCGGTCGCGGCCGCCGGCGTTGATGTTCTGGTCGGTGCCGACGTAGGCGGAGTACAGCTCGGGGTGGTCGCGGGCCAGGCGCAGGCCGAGGACGGTGCCGAAGGAGTTGGCGACCAGCACGAGGCGTTCCACGCCCAGCCGGGCTCGGACGTACACGGTGACCTCGACGGCGTCTCGGTACAGGCGCTCCAGTGTCAGCTCGCCCTGGCCGTCCGGGCCGCCCTGGCCGTCCGGGCCGGTGCGGCCGAAGGTCTTGCCGGCGCCGCGCTGGTCCCACCGTACGACGGTGAAGTGCCGCTCCCAGGCGCGGGTGCGCGGGGTGTACGCCAGGTTGGAGGCGCCGGGGCCGCCGTGGATCTCCAGGACCACGGGGTTGCGCAGGTCGTCGCCGCGCAGGGAGATCCACTGGTCGATGCCGCCGATACGGACGAAGCCGGACTCGTCGATGCCGTACGGCGTGGTGACGCGCAGCCGTGCGGCGAGGGCGGCGCGCTTGAGCTGCCGGTGGGCCAGCAGCCCGGCGGCGGGCGCGGCGGCGAGGGCGGCGGAGGCGGTGACGATGACGCCGAGCATGTGTTGTCCCCCTAAACTGTTTATGGCATAAGCGATTGCGTTTAAGGTATATACAGTTGCTGGGGGTGTCAACTGCCCCCGCTCGGACGAAGGCGATCGGCAGGAAGGCAGGGAGGACGGCCATGGCGGGAACCGCGGGAGCCCGGGGGGGCAGGGGCGCCGGCTCCGCCAAGGAGAAGACGCGCGACCTGGAAGCGGGCATCGCGCTGCTGTGGGGCGAGCAGGACCAGCCGACCCGTGGGCCCAAGCCCAGCCTGACCCCCCGCCGGATCGCCGAGGCGGCCGTGGCCCTGGCCGACGCCGAGGGTCTGGACGCCGTCTCGATGAACAAAGTCGCGGGCGAGTTCGGCGTCTCGGCGATGGCGCTGTACCGCTATGTGCCCGGCAAGGCCGAACTCGTCGATCTGATGGTCGAGGCCGTCCTCGCCGAGCGGCCCGACCTGTCCGCCGTGGGCCCCGGCTGGCGCCCCCGGCTCAAGGAGTGGGCCCGCCGGTCCTGGGCCGTGTACCAGCGGCACCCCTGGCTGCTCGCGGCCACCGCGATGCGCCGCCAGGTCATGGGCCCGGCCCAGCTCGCCTGGCTGGACACCGCGCTCGGGGTCCTGGAGCCGACCGGTCTGCCGGGCGCCGAGCGCCACCAGGTCTTCCTGCTGGTCGTCGGCGCGGTGCGCAACCTCGCACAGCAGGCGGCCGACTTCGACGAGGACCGCGACCGGGAGTGGAACCGGCTGACCGGCGAACTGCTCGACCGCCACGCCGACCGCTTCCCCAGCCTGACCCGGGCCGTCGCGGAGGGCGCCTTCACGACGACGGGGACCGGCGCGACCCCATCGGCCGGCTCGGACACTCCGGCCGGCTCGGCCACTCCGGCCACTCCGGTTGGCTCGGCCACCCCCGTCGACCCGTTCGACTTCGCCCTCGACCGCATCCTCGACGGCGTCCACCTGCTCATCGACCGTGCGGAGGGGGTCTGAGCGGGGGCGGGGAGGGCCGGGCTGTGGCGTGTGCCGCCATGGCCGGCCTGTTCGAACTGCTGCTCACCGTGGACCTGCGCGACGAGGTGACGCGGCAGGAGATCGCGGAACTGCACGGGCACCTCGGTCTCGGCCCCCGGCCGCAGACCCTGCGCATCGTGACCGCTTCCCGTGCGTGACGGAGGACGACGACGGTGAACCCGTCGTCGAGGACCACCCCGAGCCGCTGCTCGGCTGCCACGGGGAAGGGTTCGAGGTGGGCGGCGTGCTCGGCTCCGCGCTGCTGTGCCGGCGGCACACGGCGCACGGCGCCTGGCGCTGACCAGCCGGCAGGAGATCCACCCCGACGGCTTCGAGCCGGCCGGTGAACTCCTCGGCCGGCTCGCGGCGAAGGCCGGCGACCGGCACCGCCACCAGGACGGCGCCGTCGCACTCGGCCGGCTCCGGGCGTACGAGGACAGCGGCCCGCCCGCACCGCTGCTGGTGCGGGACGGCGTGGTCCACTGGCCGTGCACGTGTCGTCCATGACGTCGAGACCTCAGCCGGCCCGGACCCGGAAGCAGCCCGGCCGGCGCCGCGCCGAGATCGTGCGGACGGCCGCGCGCATCGGGCTGTGCAGGACGCGCTGGAACGCATCACGCTGCGGCGCGTCGCCGACGAGCCGGGCGTCCGCCCCGGGCTGATCGGCCACTACTTCCCGGCCGCCGACGATCTCGTCAGTGAGGCGTTCCGCCACGCCGCCACGCCGCCACGCCGCCACGCCGCCACGCGGGAACGCGAGGCGCTGCTGCTCGGCGGCGACCAGGGTGAGCGCGCAGGAGACGGTGACGCGCACCGCCCTCACCGACCTCATCGAGGAAGGCCGCCGGGCCGGGGCCCGGGGCGGTCCGGCACCTTGCCATACGGCCGCAACACCGCCGCAACGCCTGATCACTACGGTCACGGTTGATCTGTCCCCGTCACCCTGACCTCGTCCGGAAGGCGCTGCCATGCGTAGCCGAACCGCTGTCGCCGCCCTCGTGCTGGCGGCGCTCACCGCGGCCGTGACCCCGGCGCACGCCGGAACCTACGGCCCCCTGCCGCCGTCGAACCCGTACACCGCGGCCACCGGCACCGCCACCATGCACGGCGACACGGCGAACTCCGACACCACGCCGTACGCGGGGACCGGCACCGCGCCGGTCACCGCCGCCCGCACCGCCCTCCAGTCGGCGTGCCCCACCGTCACCGCCGGAGGCGACGGGCTGATCGTCGCCCTGTGCACCCGCATCTTCGGCCGCAACCCCGTGGCCGTCCTCCTCGACCCGGCGACCGGCGGGCGGCTGGCCACCCTGGACCTGCCGCAGGGCAGCCTCTTCGGCGGCGTCTACGCCTACCTGGACCAGGACGACCGGCTCGTCACCGTCGATCCGGACGGCAACCTGCTGCGCGTCGGCCACCACCGCGGCGCCGACGGCACCTGGAAGCTGAGCGTGGACGCGAGCCTCCCGCTGGGCGAGGCCGCGCGCGGCGGCGTGGTGGGCCTGTCCCCGGACTGGCGGGGCAACGTCTGGTTCGCCACCCCCGCCGGCACGGTCGGGGTCCTCACCCCGGCCGGGGACGTGCACACCCTGGCCCTGCCGGCCGGCGAGACGGTGGCGAACTCCCTGTCCACAGTCCCCGGCCAGGCGGCGGTCACCACCAGCCACGCCCTGTACGCGCTCGACGCCGGCCCGGACGGCGTCCCGCACATCCTGTGGCGGCGCGCCTACGACCGGGGCACCGCCCGCAAGCCGGGCCAGCTGTCCTGGGGGACCGGCTCGACACCGGTGTACTTCGGGCCCGGCGACGGCACCGACTACCTGGCGATCACGGACAACGCCGACGACGAGGAGAATCTGGTCGTGCGTCGGCGCGACGGCTCCGAGGTGTGCACGCTGCCCGTCGTGGACGGCACCGAGGACGCGGTGATCGCGACCGGGCGCAGCGTCTTCGTGACCTCCACCTACGGCTACCCCTACCCGGCGCTGCCCGACGACGCCGGGCCCTCCCGGCCCGCGTCCGCGTCCTTCGCCGGCGGGCTCGCGCGCGTCGACGTCGACGCGGACGGCCAGGGTTGCCACCTCGTGTGGCGCAGCGCCGCCAAGAGCGCGGCCCTGCCCCGGCTGTCCGTGGCCGACGGCCGGATCTACACGGTCACGGTCACCGGCCCGACCGCCTCCGCCCTCGGCACCAACACCTTCGCCGCCTACCACTACGCCGTCCTCGACTCCGACACCGGCCGCACCCTCACCACCCGGTTCCTGGGGCTGGGGCTGCTCTACAACCCTCTGGAGATGACCGGCACGACGACGTCCGACGGCACGTTCTGGCAGGGCACCACCACTGGGGTGGTGGCCGTGCGCCGCGCCTCCTGAGCGCGGGGCGCGCGGGGCGCGCGGCGCACGACGGGGGGCGGCGCCCTGCGGCCCCGCGGTCCCGCACCCCCGTAGCCCGGCGGTCCGGAATTCGGACCGCCGGGGGCTATCGCCGAGGGGGGGCTTTGCATGGCCATGCGTAATCATGCATAATTTTCCCATGTCCAAGGTCCTCACCTCCCTTCCGGCCGGCGAGCGCGTCGGCATCGCCTTCTCGGGCGGCCTCGACACCTCCGTCGCGGTCGCGTGGATGCGCGACAAGGGCGCCGTCCCGTGCACCTACACCGCCGACATCGGCCAGTACGACGAACCCGACATCGCGTCGGTGCCCGGCCGTGCGAAGGCCTACGGCGCCGAGATCGCGCGCCTGGTCGACTGCCGCGCCGCGCTGGTCGAGGAGGGCCTGGCCGCGCTCACCTGCGGCGCGTTCCACATCCGCTCGGGCGGCCGCTCCTACTTCAACACCACGCCGCTGGGCCGGGCCGTCACCGGCACCTTGCTGGTGCGGGCGATGCTGGAGGACGACGTCCAGATCTGGGGCGACGGCTCCACCTTCAAGGGCAACGACATCGAGCGGTTCTACCGCTACGGCCTGCTCGCCAACCCGCACCTGCGGATCTACAAGCCCTGGCTGGACGCGGACTTCGTGACCGAGCTGGGCGGCCGCAAGGAGATGTCGGAGTGGCTGCTCGCCCACGGCCTGCCCTACCGCGACAGCACGGAGAAGGCGTACTCCACCGACGCCAACATCTGGGGCGCCACCCATGAGGCCAAGACGCTGGAGCACCTGGACACCGGCGTGGAGACCGTCGAGCCGATCATGGGCGTACGGTTCTGGGACCCCGAGGTCGAGATCCTCGCCGAGGACGTGACCATCGGCTTCGAGCAGGGTCGTCCCGTGACGGTCAACGGCAAGGAGTTCGCCTCCCCCGTCGATCTGGTGATCGAGGCCAACGCCATCGGCGGCCGGCATGGCATGGGCATGTCCGACCAGATCGAGAACCGGATCATCGAGGCGAAGAGCCGCGGCATCTACGAGGCGCCCGGCATGGCCCTGCTGCACGCCGCGTACGAGCGCCTGGTCAACGCCATCCACAACGAGGACACCCTCGCCCAGTACCACAACGAGGGCCGGCGGCTGGGCCGGCTCATGTACGAGGGCCGCTGGCTGGACCCGCAGGCCCTGATGGTGCGCGAGTCGCTGCAGCGCTGGGTCGGCGCGGCCGTCACCGGTGAGGTGACACTGCGGCTGCGGCGCGGCGAGGACTACTCGCTCCTCGACACCACGGGCCCGGCGTTCAGCTACCACCCGGACAAGCTCTCCATGGAGCGCACCGTGGACTCGGCGTTCGGCCCGGTGGACCGGATCGGCCAGCTCACCATGCGCAACCTCGACATCGCCGACTCGCGCGCCAAGCTGGAGCAGTACGCCGGGATCGGGCTGATCGGCACCGGCAGCCCCGCGATCGGCGCCGCGCAGGCCGCCGCGACCGGTCTGATCGGCAGCATGCCGGAGGGCGGCGCCGAGGCCATCGCCTCCCGCGGCAAGGCCCCCGACGACGAGATGCTGGACCGCGCGGCGATGGAGTCCGGCACGGACTGACCTCCGGCCCGGCCGCACCACGAAGGCCGCCCCGGCACCCAGTGGGTGCCGGGGCGGCCTTCGTGGCGGAGGGTCCGCAGGGGAGCGCGGCCTCCGTGCTCGACTACGTGTGCGTGGCGGAGTCCAGGTGTGCGAAGACGACCACGTTGTCCTCGTAGTCCTTGGTGGTGCGGTTGAAGGGGCCGCCGCAGGTGATCAGGCGCAGCTCCGGCGTGGCGGTGTCGGCGTAGACCTCGTCGTCGGGGAACGCCGCCTTGCTGAAGGTCTGCACCGAGTCGACCTTGAAGTGCGCGACGACACCGTCGGCGCGGGTCACGTCCACGTCGTTGCCGGTTTCGAGCGAGTCCAGCTGTGCGAACACCGCGGGGCCGCTCAGGGTGTCGACATGGCCCACGACGACCGACGCGCCGCGTTCGCCGGGGGACGCCCCGTCCTGGAACCAGCCGACGAGGTTGGTGTTGTCCAGCGGGGGCGCTTCGAGCTGGCCCGACGAACCGAGCGACAGCTTGGTGAAGGGAGCGTCCACACCGATGTCCGGGATCGAGAGCCGGGTCGGCGTGGACCGGGCCAGCCCCTTGTCGTCGTCACCGCCCGCCGAACCGGTGGGCCGGGGGGCGACGGACGTGCGGACCTGGACCGGCTTGCCGAGGCCCTCGACCGGGTTCGACAGGGACTGGTGGATGAGCACCACACCCACGCCCACCGCCGCCGCCGACCACAAGAGGTGGTGCCGGCGCGGGCGCGTGGTGGCAGGTGCGGTCCCGGGCTGCTCCGTCTGAGGCGGCTGCGAGAAGGCCATGCGCGGTGCCTTTCATGAACGGACGACGTGAGCCAGGCGGAGCCGGTGCCGCTGCCGCGGTCCGCGTCACCCGAGGAGGCGTGACGAGGACCGCGACGGCACAAGCGTCTGGCCGAGAGGGGAGGTGATCAGGCCACGGAGGCGTTCGACACCTTGCGGCGGCGCAGCATGTACGCCCCGGAGGCCAGGCCGCCGAGGAGCAGCGCGGCGCCCGCGCCCAGGCCGCTGTCCGAGCCGGCCAGGCCGCCGCCGCCGGCGTGGACACCGCCGTGCGGCTTGTCACCGCGGTCGCCACCACGGTCGCCACCACGGTCTCCACCGTGGTCGCCACCGTTGTCCCCGCCGCGGTCGCCGCCGCGGTCGGAGTGGTCGCCCTTGTCGCCCTTGTCGCCGTTGTCGCCACCGCGGTCGCTGCCGTGGTCGCTGTCGTCGTTGTCCTTGCCGTGGTCGCTGTCGTCGCCGGTGGTGCGCAGGGCGAGGGCGCCGCCGCCGGCGTGGACGCCGCCGTGCGGCTTGTCGCCGCCGCGGTCGCCGCCGCGGTCGCCGCCGCGGTCGCCGCCGCGGTCGGAGTGGTCGCCCTTGTCGCCGTGGCCGCTGTCCTCGTCGCCCGAGTCGTGCGACCCGCCGTCGAAGACCGCTTCCTGCGCGGACCGCAGCTGGGAGACGCTCATGGCGCTGGCGAGCGGCGCGGAGAAGGTGACTGCCGTGGCGATGGCCGCGGCGGTGAAGAGAGTACGAGTGATACGCATGTGGGTTCCTTCCGTCGCCCCTGCTAGAGCCGGCACACCGCCGGCCCACTCGGATCACAGGTGCGACGTGATCACATTCAGCAGGAATCCCGGCGCCGACCACCCGGGCGTTGCATTCGGAGTACGGAAGGGGCTTGTTGTGACACGGTCGGAGCAGGCGCGGCCCTCCCCTGACCCTTCCTCACCCCCGGCACCGGTCCGCTCGGCCGGCACACCTGGGTGACGCTCGGTCGGATCGACGGGAGGACGAGGTGCGGCCGCGTCAAGTGACACGTACGGGAAGCGAGTTGTCGCTGCCCGTGGGGTCGGGTGCGGTGTCGGCGGCGGTCGCGTCGCGGGGTCCCGCACGCTGTGCGAGGATCGGTGACGGGAAGATCAACCTATGCACCGTCATAGGGCATGGGCCTCGTCGGTGGCCCGGTCCGCGTCATCAGGAGGTTCTCGTGTCCTCGAAGCGACGCCGCAAGAAGAAGTCCCGCCGCAAGCACGCGGCGAACCACGGACGCCGGCCCCAGTGCTGAGCCCCGGCTCGGAGCCCCGGCCTTCGGGCCCCGCCTCCGAGTCCCGGCTCTGAGTCCCGGTTCAGGGGCCGTGGCACTGGAGCCACGACCCACTGAGCCCCGGCCACCGGGTTCCGGCCGGGAGGGCGACCCTCTGGGCAGCCCTCGGCGGAAGACCCCGGCACCCTACCGTGCCGGGGTCATCGGCGGTTCCGGTCCGCCGGACGCGGCGGGCTGACCCGCCGGGCCACGTCTCAGAAACACCCGCCCGTGCTCTCCCGCACGATCAGCCGGTGGCCGACCACGTGATCGGCGGCGGTCCCGTCGGGGGCCGCCCGGTCCGGTCGGTCCGCCGGGGGCGCCGGGGGCGCCGGGGCCGTCGTCCCCCGGTCTGTCCGCCCCTGGTCTATCCGCTCGATCAGCAGCGACACCGCCGTGTCCGCGATGCCCCGTTTGTCCGGGGCGATCGTGGTCAGGGTCGGGATGCTGAAGCGGGAGGCCTCGATGTCGTCGAAGCCCGTCACGTCGACGTCGTCCGGGGCGCGCAGGCCGGCCTCGTACAGGGCGCGCAGGGCGCCGAGGGCCAGGTGGTCGTTGAGGCAGAGGAAGGCGTCCGGGCGCGGGCGGCGCTCCAGCAGGGCGGCGGCGGCGCGGGCGCCGTCCTGCCAGTGGTACGCGTCGACCGGCACGATCAGATCCTGCCGGACGGGGGCGCCGGCGGCCCGCAGGGCCGAGCGGTAGCCCTCGGTGCGCAGGCCGTCCGTGCCCTGCCGGCCCCGGGCGGCCCCGCCGACGACCGCGATCGCGCGCCGCCCGCGTGCCAGGAGGTGTTCGGTGGCCTCGCGCGCGGCGGCCACGTTGTCGATGCCCACATGGTCGGCGCTGCCCGGGGCCTGACGCTCGCCGAGGAGGACGACGGGCAGGTGCGCGTCCCGGGTGGCGAGGTCGCGCGGGGTCAGTGACAGCGGACTGAGGATCACCCCGTCGGTGAACTGGGCGTCGAACCCGTGCAGCGCCGCCAGTTCGCGTTCGCGCACACCGCCGGTCTGGTGCAGCAGCACCGTGCGGCCGTGCCGGTCGGCCGCCGCCATGACGTGTTTGGCCAGCTCGGCGAAGTAGGCGACGTCCAGTTCGGGGACCGCCAGGGTGATCATTCCGGTGCGGCCCTGGCGCAGTTGGCGGCCGGCCAGGTTGACGCGGTAGCCGAGGGCGTCGATGGCTTCGCGGACGGCGGCCCTGGTGTGCTCCGACACGTGCTCGAAGTCGTTGATCACGTTGGAGACGGTCTTCGGAGAGACGCCGGCGTACTCCGCGACGTCCTTGATCCTGGGCCTGCTCGCCACGCTCACTTCCTTCCGTCCGCGGTGATCCTACCGACGATCACGAAACGGTTTCGGGGGGTCCCCGGGGCCGCCCCGTGTATTTACATCGATGTAATCGCCGTGGTGCCATGAGCCCCGTACCGACCCCCGCACCGACCCCGGCAGTACGCAACGCAGCCCCGGCGCAGTACGCAAGGCAGTACACAACGCAAGGAGCACCATGGCCGTCCCGCACCCGACGGACCCCGCGGCGGAATCCCCCTCGGGGTCCTCATCGGGCACCCCGTCGGACCCGGCCCCCCGCCCCGAGTACCCGAGGCCCCAGTTCGTCCGGGAGAGCTGGCTCAGCCTCAACGGCACCTGGCAGTTCGAGACCGACCGGTCCGACACCGGCCTGGAGCGCGGCCTGCGGGAACGCGGCCTCACCGGCGAGATCACCGTGCCGTTCTGCCCGGAGTCCACGCTCTCGGGGATCGGCGAGACCGACTTCCTGGAGGCGGTCTGGTACCGGCGCACCGTGACGGTCCCCGCCGACTGGACCGGCGCCCGGGTGCTGCTGCACTTCGGCGCCGTCGACCACGACACCACCGTCTGGGCCGACGGCGTCGAAGTGGCCCGCCACCGCGGCGGCTTCACCCCCTTCACCGCCGACCTGGACGGCATCGCCCAACCCGGCCACGAGGTGACCCTCGTCGTCCGGGCCCGCGACAGCCGCCACGGCCCGCAGGCCCGCGGCAAGCAGGCCACCTGGTACGCCAACTCCCACTGCCACTACACCCGGACCACCGGCATCTGGCAGACGGTCTGGATGGAGCCGGTGCCGCGCGCGGTCAGCATGAAGCGGCCCCGGATCACCCCCGACCTGTCCTCCGGCACCTTCTTCCTCGACCTGCCGCTGACCGCCAACCCGCCCGGCCACCGCGTGCGCGCCGTGCTCAGCGACGACCGCGGCGAGGTGGTGACCGCCGAGGCGCGCGCCGACCTCGACCTGTGCCCCCGGCTGGCGCTCACCGTGCCCGCCGACCGCGTACGCCCCTGGAGCCCGGACGACCCGCACCTGTACGGCCTGCGCCTGGAGGTCCTGGACGCCGGTGGGCACGTCGTCGACACGGCGGCCTCCTACGCCGGACTCCGCTCGGTCGCCATCCGCGGCAAACAACTGCTGCTCAACGGCGAACCGGTCTTCCAGCGTCTCGTGCTCGACCAGGGCTACTACCCCGACGGCCTGATGACCGCGCCGAGCGACGCGGCGCTGGTCCGCGACATCGAACTCGCCCGCGCGGCCGGCTTCAACGGCGCCCGGCTGCACCAGAAGGTGTTCGAGGAGCGCTACCTCCACCACGCCGACCGGCTCGGGTATCTGGTGTGGGGCGAGTTCGGCGACTGGGGCTGCGAGACCGGGGAGCGGGGCACCAACCAGCGGCCCGACGCCAGTTACGTCGCCCAGTGGCTGGAGGCCCTGGAACGGGACCACTCGCACCCCTCGATCATCGGCTGGTGCCCGCTGAACGAGACGTACCAGCACCTGCACGACCACATCACCCAGCTCGACGACGTCACCCGGGCCATGTTCCTGGCCACCAAGCAGGCCGACCCCAGCCGCCCCGTCATCGACGCCTCCGGCTACGCCCACCGCGTCCCCGAGACCGACGTCTACGACTCCCACTGCTACGAGCAGGACCCGGCCGCCTTCGCCAGGACCATGGCCGGCCTGGCCGAGGACCGTCCCCACGTCAACGCGGGTCCCGACGGCCGCCCCTGGTCGGTGCCCTACCGCGGGCAGCCCTACTTCTGCAGCGAGTTCGGCGGCATCTGGTGGGACCCCGAGGCGGCGGCGAGCGGTGCGGGCGACGACGCCGAGGCGTCCTGGGGCTACGGCGAGCGCCCGCGCGGCCCCGAGGAGTTCGTCGACCGCTTCACCCGGCTGACCGCGGTGCTGCTCGACGACCCGGACATGTTCGGCTACTGCTACACCCAGCTCACCGACGTCTTCCAGGAACGCAACGGCGTCTACCGCTTCGACCGCTCCGAGAAGGCCGACACCGCCCTCCTGCGGGCCGCGCAGCGGCGGGCGGCGGCGTTCGAGCACGAGCGGTGACGCCCGCGGCGCCCGCGAGCCCCGCGTCACCGGTGTGACACTCCCACGACCACCCACCCCACGACCACCCATCCCAGGACCCCACCCCTTGAGCGGCGGCACGGCAGGCGCGTACGGAACTGCCGACACGTACCGCACGTACCGCACGACCCGCGCGGGCCGCCGCCCAGCGGAAAGGAGCCGTATGACCGGCACACTCGCACCCGCCGGCCCCCCGCCCGGGCCGTCCCGGCGCCGGGTGCTGGCCGCCGCGCTCGCCTCCGGCGCCGCGCTGCTGGGCGCCGGCGCGCTCAGCGGCTGCGGCGCCGCCCAGGCGGCGGACGCGTCCACCCTGCGCATGTGGGACCTGTTCAGCGGGTCCGACGGCGCCCTGCTCAACGACATGGCCCGCGCCGCCGGCCCCGGCATGCCGGGCACGCGCATCGAGCGCACCGTCCTGGAGTGGGGCACCCCGTACTACACCAAGCTCGCGATGGCCTCGGCCGGCGGGCGCGGCCCCGACCTGGCGGTCTCGCACCTGTCCCGGCTGGCCGGCTACGCCCCCACCGGCCTGCTCGACCCCTGGGACACGAGCCTGCTGGCCGAGTACGGCATCACCGAGAAGTCGTTCACCGACGCGGTGTGGTCCCGCACGCAGTTCCAGGGCGGCACGTACGCCGTCCCGCTGGACACCCACCCGTTCATCGTCTTCTACCACCCCGAACCGGCCCGCCGGGCGGGCCTGCTGGCCGCCGACAACACCTTGGACGCGGCCGCGTTCTCCACACCGGAGAAGTTCCTTGCCGCCGGGCGCGAACTGGCCAGGGCCTCCGGCAAGCAGGGCATCGCCTTCGGCTACGTCACCGACACCGCCCAGGGCTGGCGGCTTTTCTACGGCCTGTACCGGCAGACCGGCGGCCGGTTCGGGCTGCCGCCGGGCGGCCCCGCCGAGGTCGACGTGGACCGGATGGCCGAGGTCATCGCCTTCATGGCGAGGATCGTCGACGGCCGCGTCAACCCGAAACGGCTCGACTACCCGGCGGCCATCGCCTCCTTCACCAACCGGCAGACCGCCATGATCCTTTCGGGCGAATGGGAACTGGGCACCTACCGCGCCGCCGACCCGGAGGTGGGCGCCGCCCCCTTCCCCACGGTCTTCGGCACCCCCGCCGTCTACGCCGACTCGCACTCCTTCGTGCTGCCGCACCACCCGCACCCCGACCCGGCGCGCCGCCGCCGCACCCACCGGGCCGTCGCCGCGCTGCTCAAGGCCAGCCAGGTCTGGGCGAAGGCCGGGCACATCCCCGCCTACGGCCCGGTCACCCGGACGGCGGCCTACGCCGCGCTCCAGCCGCAGGCGCACTACGCGAGCGCGCAGCAGCACGTCGTACTCGACCCGTCGGTGTGGTTCGCCGGAGCCGGCTCGGACTTCCAGAACGCCATGTCCCAGGTCCTCCAGCAGGCCCTGCTCGACGGCCTCGCACCCGACCGCGCCGCCCGCGCGATGGTGCGCCGCCTGAACACCTTCCTCTCCCAGCCCAGCCCGGCCTGACCGGCTGCGATCCACCGCGCAGGAGGCTCGACGATGTCCTCTCCCCACGCCTCGCCCCGCCCCGGGGCCCTGTCCGTGCGCCGGCTGCTCCCGCCCGGCCTGCTGTTCGCCCTGCCCTTCCTCGTCCTGTTCGCGCTGTTCATGGTGTGGCCGCTGGCCCAGGGCCTGTGGATGAGCCTGACCGACACCTCGCTGTCGGCCCACGACCCGTCCTTCGTGGGCCTGGACAACTTCACCGAGGCCTTCCGGGACGCCGAGATGTGGCGGTCGCTGTGGCACACGGTGTGGTTCACGCTCATCTCCACCGTGCCGCTGGTCGTCGTGGCCCTCGGCATGGCGCTGCTCGTGCACACCGGGCTGCCCGGCCAGTGGGTGTGGCGGCTGGCCTTCTTCGCGCCCTACCTGCTGCCCGTCGGCGTGGTGAGCCTGCTGTGGATCTGGCTGTACCAACCCGATCTCGGGCTGGTCAACCACCTGCTCGACGTGATCGGCGTCGGCTCGGTGGGCTGGCTCAGCGACGAGTCGGTGGCCATGTGGGCGATCGCGCTCACCACCCTGTGGTGGACCGTCGGCTTCAACTTCCTGCTCTACCTGGCCGCGTTGCAGAGCATCCCCGACCACCTGTACGAGGCCGCGGCCATCGACGGCGCCGGGGCGTGGCGCCGCCTGTGGTCGATCACGCTGCCCCAGCTCGGCCGCATCACGGCGGTCGTCACCGTCCTCCAGCTGCTGGCCTCCCTGAAGGTCTTCGACCAGGTCTACCTGCTCACCAAGGGCGGCCCGAACGGCTCCACCCGGCCGGTCGTCGAGTACGTCTACGACGTCGGCTTCACCGGCTACCGGCTCGGCTACGCCTCGGCGATCAGCTATCTCTTCTTCGCGCTCGTCCTGCTCGCCTCCGCGGCCCAGTACGCCGCCCTTCGCCGCCGGGAGAAGTGACATGGCCTCCACCTCAGCTTCCGCTTCCGCCTCCGCTCCGGCTTCTTCTCCCGCGGCCTCCGGCTCCGCCGCCCCGGGGACCGCGGCGGCGGCCCGGACGGCGGGCATGCGCCGCCGGACCGCGGGCGTACGGCGCCGGAGCGCGCCCCCGGGCGGCCACCTCACCCTCGGTCCGAGCCGGCTCGCCCGCACCCTGGCCCTGGCCGTGCTCGCGGTGCTGGCCGCGGTGTGGCTGCTGCCGATGGCGTGGGCCGTGCTGACGGCGTTCAAGTCCGAGCAGGACGCCAGCGACCCCGGGCACTGGTTCGGGCCCGCGCACGGCTTCACCCTGCACGGCTTCGCCACCGTGTGGGAACGCGGCGACCTGCCGCTGTGGATGCTGAACAGCTTCCTGATCTCGGCCGCCGTCACCGTCGTCACGGTCCTGGTCTCCGCGATGGCCGGTTACGCCTTCTCCCGCACGCTGTTCGCCGGCCGGCGATGGCTGTTCGCGCTGACGGTGGCCGCCGTCGTCGTACCGCCGCAGATCCTGGTCGTGCCGTGGTTCCGGCAGATGCTCACCCTGCATCTGCTCGACACCTACGCCGCCGTCGTCCTGCCGCAGACGGTGGCCCCCGTGATGGTCTTCATCCTGAAGAAGCACTTCGACTCGCTGCCGCGCGAACTGGAGGAGGCCGCCCGCATCGACGGCGCCGGCCACTGGCGCGTCTTCTGGTCCGTGCTGCTGCCGCTGTCCCGGCCCATGCTGGCCGCCGTCGCGATCTTCGTGTTCATCGGCGCCTGGAACAACTTCTTGTGGCCCTTCATCTCCACTTCCGATCCGGCCCTGATGACCCTGCCGGTCGGCATCACGGCGGTGAAGGACGCCTACGGGGTGCAGTACGCCCAGACCATGGCCTCCGCGGTCCTGGCGGCCCTGCCGCTCGTCCTGGTGTTCCTGTTCTTCCAGCGGCAGATCGTCAAGTCGGTCGCCACCACGGGGCTGGGCGGTCAGTGAGCGGGGCCGGAGCCGCCAAGTCACCGGGTCCCTGCTGGGCGTAGGACGATGTCCGCCATGACCGACGGATGGCAGTGGGACAGTTCCCTGTTCGCGGGCACCTCCGCCCACTACGAGCGCGGGCGCCTCCCGTACGCCCCTGGCTACGCCGAGACCCTGGCCGGGGCACTCGGCCTGGACGGCCGCGGCCGGCTCCTCGACGTGGGCTGCGGCCCCGGACTCGTGGCCCTGGCGCTGGCGCCGCTGTACACCGAGGTGGTCGGCGTCGACCCGGACCGGGACATGCTGGCCGAGGCGGCCCGGCAGGCGGCGCGCCGCGGGGTGGCGAACGTACGCTGGGCGGCCGCCCGCGCGGAGGAACTGCCCGCCGGGCTGGGGGAGTTCCGGACGGTGGTGTTCGCCAACTCGTTTCACTGGACGGACCGCGACCGGGTCGCCGCCACCGTCCTCGGGATGCTGGAGCCCGGCGGCGCGTTCGTCCACCTGAGCGACCTCAAGGACCGCTCCGGGGAACCGGTCCGGCAGCCGCGCCCGGCCTCGCGTCCGGCGCCGCCGTACGAGGGGATGCGCGCACTGGTACGGCGGTACCTGGGCCCGGTCCGCCGCGCCGGCCGGGGAACGCTTCCCCACGGCACACCGGGCGGGGAGGAAGCGGTCCTCGCCCGGGCCGGATTCGCGGACTTCAGCCGGTACGTCGTGCCGGCCGGGCAACTGGTCCAACGTTCCACGGACGATGTCGTGGCCTGGGTCTTCTCCCGCTCCGACACCGCCCCGCACCTGTTCGGGGACAGGACGGCGGACTTCGAACGGGACCTGCGGGCCCTCCTGCGGCAGGCGTCGGGCGACGGCCTCTTCGCGGAGTTCCTCCCGGCGACCGAGATCAAGATCTGGCGCACACCGCCACAAGTCACCAGTCACCCGGCGCCGTTGTGACACCGGCTGCCCGCAACACTCCGCATGTGCCCCGCGGGCCCGCCGACGCACAACGGGTGCCCGCCCGCCGGACCCGTGGCGCCACCGTCCAGTATGTGCGTGACGTGGCAGACCGCGTCGGAACGGGTGAAGGGGAGGGGCCCATGGACGCTCCGGAGATACCGCCGGCCCACACGTCCGCGCCGTCCAGGGAGCCGGAGACGGCACCGCGCCGCCGCTGGAAGACCTGGACGCTGGTCGGGGCGGTGATCGTGGTGGCGATGTCGGCGGGACTGCCGGCACTGGTGACCGGCGGCCCGGACGCCGAGGCGGCGACGGCGCGGCTGCTGCGCGACCGTGCCCCCTTCGACCAGGCGCCGGCGCGGCTGTCGGCGGCCCCGGCGCCGCGCTACCAGGACACGGCGGCCACCGGAATCACCGCCCGGGACATCACGGTCACCCGCTCCGGCACGCAGTTCGGCTCCACGAGCGACGGCGTGCGGGAGATGAACCAGGACGTCCTGCGCGTCGGCGGCAAGACGTACACCCGCGTCAAGAAGGCCCAGGACTACGAGAGAGCGGCGGGCGAGCCGAGGGACCCGAACGCGCCCGGCACCTGGGGGCGTTCGGGTACCGGGGTGGACGTCCTGCTCGGCCCGGTCCTGGGCCAGTTCCTGGCACCGGCGGACCTGGCGGCCGTACTCGGGGACGCCCTCGACGGACTGAAGTCCCTGCCGGGCCCGGACGATCCCCGGCAAGCACGGCTCGTCGTCGACGGCGTGCCCGCGCTGCGCGCCGACACCCGCGCGGGCAGCCTCGTCATCACCAAGGACAAGCCCTACCGGGTCCTGCGGCTGGAGCCCTACAAGCCATCGCGGGCCGGCGCCCCGGCGGCACCGGAGGTGACCACGGGCCCCTTGAAGGACGGCGACTCCCAGGGCATGGACCTGTCCCCGCTCTCCGGCCGCCAGGCGGACGCGATGTACGCAACGCTGGAGACGCAGACCAGGAAGCTCGACGGCGCGGTGGACCGCGGCACCGTCCTCACGGTCAGCCGGGACGCCACGCTCACCTGCGAAACCGGGGGCTGCACGGTCACGGAGCCGTTCACCGGGGAGGTCGACCCGCACACCGTGACCCGTGTGGACAGAAGCGGCATCAGCGCCACCCTCAGCGCGGTCCTCACCCTCGACGGGCACGACGCCGGTGAGTGCACCGGCCGGCGCGGCGACTTCCCGCTCACCGGCAACACCGTGCCCGGCACCCTGTCCTGCACGGCCCCCGCAACCCGTACCGCCACCAGCGCCTCCGCCCGCATCGACGCCATGGCCCTGCCCGCCGGGGAGGCCGCCCGGCTCGCCGGCCAGGAGCAGCAGGACCGCGCCGCCGGCGCCTGCACGACCGCGACCGGGACGGGGACCGGCGGCGCGCGTGCCGCCGAGGGCACCTGCCGCGGGCTCCCGGACCCCCGCCCCACGGGCATGGACGAGCGGATCGCCCGCGCCTACGACGAGGTGCGGGCGGGCAGGTCCTCCGCCACGCACACCACCTGCACGGGAGACGGCCACCCGTGGTGGCGGGGGGCGGTGGAGTACCGGGTGCCCGGCGGGCCCGACGGCGCCGGAATCCTGGTGAGGACGCTGGACGACGGATCGCGGGTGTACGGGTGGACGTCCACCCACGACCACCGCATCCAGCGCGTCGGCGCGCCCCATTTCGCCGACTGGGGAGGACAGGAGTAGGGGCCGGGGGAGGGGGAGGCTCAGTCGACGCCCAGGTTGCGGTCCAGCAGGGCGAGCAGGCCCTCCCAGTGCCGGCGCAGTGCCGCGGGGTGGAAGGCGTCGGTGTCGGACATGGTGTAGCCGTGGAGGGTGCCGGGGCAGATCTCGACGGTGCGGGCGACGCCCGCGGCGTCCAGTGCCCGGGTCAGCTCGTCGAGGGCCTCTGGGGTCATGTCGTTCTCGGCGAGGCTCAGGTGGACCTCGGCGGTGAGGTCGCGCAGGAGGCGGTGTGGGCTGTCGGGTGCGTCGGTGACCAGGAAACCGGGGTGGAATCCGGCGACGGCGGCGACCCGGCCGGGGTGGGCCGCCGCGGTGCGCAGCGCCAGGGCGGCGCCCCAGCAGTAGCCGATCACCCCGGCCGGCCCGGCACCGACCTCGGGCCGGCCGGCGAGGAAGCCGAGGTAGGCGTCGGCGTCGCGGAGGATTCGTTCGCCGGTGTGCTCCGCGATCCAGGGCAGGAAGCGGGCGATGACCGCGGGGCGGACGTCCTCGCCGATGTGCGCGGGGAGTTCGACCAGCGGCGCGGGGCCGTGCCGGTAGTAGAGGTGGGGGACGAGCACGTAGTAGCCGTGTCCGGCCAGTTCGCGGGCCTTGTCCTCCAGCTCGGGCCGCAGGCCGAAGGCGTCCGTGTACATCAGCACCCCCGGGTGCCGGCCGCCGCCGTCGGGAAAGGCGGCGAAAGCGTCGGCCCGGCCGTCCGGGGTGGGCACGCGCAGCGTCTTGGTGGGCATGGGATCTCCTGTCGTGGTTGACGTGCAGAGCCTGTGGTCAACACGACGGAGGCGGAGCCCGCGCGGCGGCGCCGGGTCCTCGATCGCACAGCGGGCCCCGACCGGCCCGTACGGCGCTCAGGAGAGCACCGGGTCACCGATCCGTGCGTGGCGCGAGGCCGTCCCGGTATGCATGGCGGCAAGCCTAGGGCATCGGAACCTGGGAGGAGCGGTGGTACCCGGTGCGCCCGCTCAGTGAGTGATCCTGCCGACCAGGACGAACTCGAAGCTGAAGCGCGGGCTGCGACGTGACGCCGTGCATCGGTTGGGGCGAGCACCTTGGTAGGCCGCGAGTTTGCCGAGGCCGGCCTGTCCGCCAGTGAAAGTGTGGAGATACTCCTCGCCCCCGTACGCGAGGACGCGGGCAGGTGAGAAGAGAACGGCCAGAACCAGGCAGAGTCTCAGCAGACCGGGACTGTTGTTGCGACGAGCCTTCCTATAGCTCAATTTGCCCATAGAGATCCGACAGTATCCCGCCCGGTTCCCGGGCCGGCCGGTTCCGGGTGCCGCACGGGCCTCTGACAAGGCCTCTGACATGTGATGCGGGCCATGCGGTGTGCGGCCTCTCACCTCGCTCGCCGTCCGGCCGGGGCGCGCCCGTGGCTGCCCCGGGAGTTGGACACCGGCATCGGCGGACGCGGGCGGGAAGTTATTACCTATGAGGTAATCGACGCTCCCCGCTGTGCACCGGCAGGCTCAATAGGTCCCACCGGAAGGGAAGAACTCGTCCACGCCGGGCTCGACGACTGACCGCCACGGAAAACACATCGATTCGATCGGGGGGCCGGCAATGTCGGTGGACCAAGGTATTCGCTCCGCCTCACTCGGCTCGGAGGAGGCGGCCGAGCCGGGCATGGACAAGGCCGCCCTGATCCGGATGCTCATCGTGGTCTCGGGCATGTTCATGATCACCCTGGACTTCTTCGGGGTCAACGTGGCCATCCCCTCCCTCCGCGTCGACCTCGACGCCGGCTCCGCGGCCATCGAGTTCATCGTCTCCGGATTCAGCCTCGCCTACGCCGCCGGCATGGTCACCGCCGGCCGCCTCGGCGACCTCTACGGCAGGCGCCGCGTGTTCGCCCTCGGCATGGCGTTCTTCACCCTCGCCTCCCTGGCCGCCGGTCTCGCCCCCACCCCCGGCGTGCTGATCGTGGCCCGCGTCGTGCAGGGCATCGGCGCGGCCGTGATGACCCCGCAGATGCTGGCCATCCTGAACACCTCCTTCAGCGGCGTCCAGCGCGTGCGCGCCTTCACCGCCTTCGCCCTGTCCATGGGCATCAGCGCCACCTTCGGCCAGCTCATCGGCGGCGTGCTCATCCACGCCGACATCGCCGGGATCGGCTGGCGCGCCATCTTCCTGGTCAATGTGCCGATCGGCGCTCTCTCCCTGCTGCTGATGCGCAAGTACGTCCCCGAGTCGCACGGCACCGGTCGCACCGGCCTCGACCTGATCGGAGCCGCCCTGGGCTCCTGCGGTCTCCTCGCCGTCGTCCTGTCCCTGGTCGAGGGCCGCGAACAGGGCTGGCCCGCCTGGTCCTGGGTGGTCCTGGCCTCCTCCGTCCCGCTGCTCGCCGTCTTCGCCCTGCGCCAGAACCGCCTGGAGCGCACCGACCGCGCACCGCTGATCTCGCTCAGCCTGTTCCGCGAACGGGCTTTCTCCGTCGGCATCCTGATCATCCTGGGCTTCTTCGCGGCGATGGCCTCCTTCATGTTCGTCCTCGCCCTCTACCTCCAGGACGGCCACGGCGCGTCCCCGCTGAACTCCGGCCTGATCTTCGGTGCCCTCGGCATCGGCTACGTACCGGCCGCCTTCGCGGCCCGGCTGGGCAAACAGGTACTCACCCTGGGCGCCCTGGTCGTCGCCGCCGGGTACGGAGTGATGATCGTCGCGGCGGCCGCCACCGGCGTCAGCGGCTCCGTCTACTGGATCATGCCCGGACTGTGCGTCGCCGGCGTCGGCATGGCACTGTTCGCCAACCCCGTCACGCCCACCGTCCTCGCCGGGGTCGAACCCGACCACGCCGCCGCGGCCGCCGGAGTCCTCTCCACCGCCCAGGAAGGCGGCAACGCCCTCGGCGTGGCGGCCATCGGCGTGGTGTTCTTCGGAGTGCTCGGCCACGGCGGCCGGGGCGCGTACGCGGACGCCTTCGGCTGGAGCGTGGCCCTGCTCGCCGCCTTCACCGTCGCCGTCGCCGTCCTGGTGCAGGCCCTGCCCGAGCCGGCCGCCCGGAACTGACCGGCACACCCCGGCCAGGCACGCCACCGTACGTCCACTCTCCCCGCCCGCGGGGAGCCACGATGACCACTCCGCGAGAGCGCTGTCGCGCCCGGCGCGGTGACGGAGAACGACGACAGGCGGGACGACCGGCGCGTCGCCCGCCAGGAGAACGAGGTGAGGAACAGATGACGGTGACGACGACGGACCCGCGGCTCGCACAGTCCCTCGGTGACCTGCTGCGGCAGTGGCGCAAGCACCGCCTGCTCAGCCAGCTGGAACTGGCGACGCTGGCGGAGATCTCCTCCCGGCACCTGAGCTTCGTCGAGAACGGCCGCTCGGTACCCAGCCGAGACGCCGTGCTGCGGCTCGCCGACGCGCTCGGCCTGGAGCTGCGCGAACGCAACCCCCTGCTGCTGGCCGCCGGTTACGCCCCCGTCTACCACGAGACCAGCCTGCGGGCCCCGCACATGTCGGCCGTCCGCGACATGGTGCGCCAGGTACTGGCCGCGCACGAGCCGTACCCGGCGGTCGTCCTGGACCGGTACTGGAACCGGGTGGACGCCAACGACCCCGCCTGGCTGTTCGGCCAGGGCGTCCACCCCGCCCTGCTGGAAGAACCGGTCAACCTGCTGCGGGTGAGCCTGCACCCCGACGGCATGGCACCGCGCATCGCCAACCTCGGGGAGTGGCGCGCCCACCTGCTCGGCCGGCTGCGCCGACAGGTGACCACGACCGCCGACCCCGTCCTCGGCAAGCTGTACGACGAGTTGCGCGCCTACCCCTGCGACCAGCCCGAACCCAAGGTCGAGCTGCCCGGCCCCGGCGAGATCGCCATCCCGCTGCGGCTGCGCCACGAGGGCCGCGAACTCGCCTTCTTCAGCACCATGGCCACCTTCGGCACCCCCCTCGACATCACCGTCGCGGAACTGGCCATCGAATGCTTCTTCCCGGCCGACCCGGAGACCGCCGAAGTGCTGCGCACCACCGACTGGACGGCCGCCGCGGCGGCCACCCCGTAGGGAGCCGCGGCGGACGGCGGACCCCGGCGGCCGTACAGCCTGTCAGGCAGCCGGCAGGCCCTCGGCCGCCGGGGCCGCGTCCGGCAGGCGCGGGGGCGTGCCCTGGGTCCACACCACGCGCAGCGCCGAGGCGCGGATCCGCCATCCGTCGGGTGTCCGGACCAGTTCGTCGTCGGTGTGGCCGGCGGAGACGAAGAGGCCGGCCGGACCGTCCGCCGGCACATGGGTGCTCAGCTGGGCGCCCCGGGCGGTGGCCCGGTCGCCGTCGATCTCGATGACGGTGTTGGTGCGCAGGTGCACCGTCCGGTCGAACAGTGCCATCGCGCGTCGCACACGGGCCAGCAGCGCGGCACGGCCGTGCACGGTGCCGATGGGCATCTCCGCGCTGACGTCCTCGGTGTGGAAGGCGCGCGCCCACTCCTCGTCGAAGACCCCTTCGTCCAGGGAGCGCAGGTAACGGTCCAGCAGGTCGGTGATCTCGGCACGGTCGGTCAGGTTCCGCAGTTGCCGCCGCGTCTCTTCGGTGTCCATGCCGTCAGGCTCCTCCCTCAAGCATGCTTGAGGTCAAGGGCTCGCGCGTCAGCGACGGTACGCCCCCGTCGCTGTCTCCACGAACGAGTGGAGCAGCGGATTGGTGTCGCCGTCGTTCCAGGCCGCCACCACCCGGCTGGGTGCCATGTCGGCCAGTGGTACCGCCGTCAGTCCGGCGGGCAGGTCGTGGCCGAGCGGGGCCAGGCCGACCGTGCCGTTCCACAGCACGGCCTGCACGCATTCCTGGACGACGCGCACCACCGGGCCCTCGCGCGCCTCGCCGCCGTTCCAGTACGCCTGCCAGAGGGGATCGGTCCCCGGCGGGAACCGGAACCAGCGGCGGCCGGCCAGGTCGGCCAGGCACAGCCGGTCGCGGCGGGCCAGTGGATCGTCCGTACGCAGGATCGCGCCCACCGGATCGGTGCGCAGCTCACGCACCGTCAGCGCGGTCTTGTCGAAGGGCGCCCGGGTCAGGGCGACATCGACCAGTCCGGCGCGCAGCCCGCAGGTCGGGTCGGTCAGGCCGGTGTCGCGTACGCGGATGTCGACGCCGGGGTGGGCGCGGCGGTAGGCGGCGGCCAGCCTGGCCGCTCCCGGGTCGGTGCCGTCGCCCAGGATGCCGACGGTGAGGGTCGCGGTGCCGGCCGCCGCGGCGACCCGGGCGCGCAGCCGGTCGGCCCGGGCGAGCAGGGACCGCGCCTCGTCGAGCAGCACCGCGCCGACCGGGGTGAGCGCGACCCCGGCGGGCGAGCGGACCAGCAGCGGGGCGCCGGTCTCGGCCTCCAGCTGCCTGATCGCCCGGCTCAGCGGAGGCTGGCTCATGTGCAGGCGGGCGGCGGCCCGGCCGAAGTGGAGATCCTCGGCGACCGCCACGAAATAGCGCAGGGTACGTAGCTCCACGCTGCAACGATACCCATCCGGTATCGGCGGCACGGAACAGGTCTTGGACAGCGGCGGGGCCGTGGAGGTGCACTCGGGACATGAGCGAAGAAGCAGAGAACGAAGAAGCAGAGAACGAAGAAGCAGAGAACAACGACGAAACCGAGAACAGCGAACGAGCCGAGCGCAACGAACAAGCCGAGAACAGCGCATCGCAGGCCGTCGCCGTCCCCGCCGTATCCGTGGTCGGCCCCGACGGCGGCGAGAGGATCGTGCTGGGCGCCACCCGCATGCGTGTCCTGGAGGACGGCAGCCACACCGGGCACCGCCTCGCCATCACCGAGTCCGTCCTCGCCCCGCACACCCCCGGGCCGCCGCAGCACCGCCACGCCCGCCACGACGAGGGCTTCTACATCGTCTCCGGCACGGTGCGCTTCACCGTCGGGGAGCAGGTCCACGACGCCACCCCCGGCACGCTGGTGATGGTGCCGCCCGGCGTCCCGCACACCTTCACCAACCCGGCCGACCGGCCCGCCGTCATGCTCAGCACCTTCACCCCCGACCTGTACGTGCAGTACTTCCGGGACCTCCAGGAGGTGATGGCAGGCGGCGGCCCGCCGACGCCGGAGGACGGCCTCCGCGTGATGAGCCGCTACGCGACCGAGCCCGCCACCGACCACGCCCGCAGCCGATGACGACACTCGCCTACTGGACCCTCGCCGGTCCGCTCGCCCTCTTCTACGTCTACTCCGGCGCGCTGAAGGCGGCCCGGGACCGCGAGCGGCTGCGCCCGATGATGGCCTGGGTCGACCGCGTCCCGCTGCCCGCCGTCCGGGCACTGGGCGCGGTCGAGATGCTCGGCGCGGCCGGGCTGGTCCTGCCATCGCTGACCGGTGCCGCGCCCTGGCCGGCACCGGCCGCCGCCCTCGGGTTCGTCCTCCTGCAGACCGGGGCGATCGCCGTCCACCTGACCGGCGGGGACCGCCGCATCGCGCTCAACGCCGGGCTCCTCACCGCCGCCGCCGTCCTCACCTGGCCCGCCACCGCCTTGCTGTGAGCGCGTCACGGCCAGCGCGTACGGCCAGCGCGTACGGCCGCCGGCGCCGGAGCGGGGCGCGTACGCTCGGGCGCATGATCGAGCATCGTATGGTCGACGTGAACGGCATCCGCCTGCACATCGCCGAGCAGGGCGAGGGCCCCCTCGTGGTGCTCCTGCACGGTTTCCCCGAGTCCTGGCACTCGTGGCACCGGCAGTTCGGCCCGCTGGCCGGGGCGGGGTTCCGGGTGGTCGCCCCCGACCAGCGCGGGTACGGCCGCAGCGACCACCCCGAGGACGTACAGGCGTACACCATCTTCCATCTCGTCGGTGACGTCGTCGGGCTCATCCAGGCCCTGGGCGAGGAGAGCGCGTACGTCGTCGGGCACGACTGGGGCGCGCCGGTGGCCTGGCACACCGCGCTGCTGCGACCCGACGTGGTGCGGGCGGTGGCCGGCCTGAGCGCGCCGCCGCCGTTCCGGGGGCCGCGCCCTCCACTGGCCGCCATGCAGGAGCGGTTCGGCGGCCGTTTCTACTGGAACTACTTCGACCGCCCCGGTGTCGCCGACGCCGAGTTCGCGCGCGACACCCGCACCGCCCTGCGCAAGTTCCTCTACGCGGCCTCCGGTGACGCGCCCGGCGCCGGCCAGGGGAAACCACCCCTGGTCGACCCCGAGCGCGGCTGGCTCGCGGACCTGCCGGACCCCGGCACGCTGCCGGACTGGTTCACCGAGGACGACCTGGACGCGCTCACCGAGAGCTTCTCGCGGGGCTTCACCGGGGCCCTCAACTGGTACCGCAACCTGGACCGCAACTGGGAGCTGACCGCCCCCTGGCAGGGCGCCGTCGTCTCCCGGCCCGCCCTGTACGTCTACGGCGACCGCGACAGCGTCCCCGCCTTCCCCGGCACGCCCGAACTCATCGCCCGCCTCCCCGACCTGATGCCCAGCCTGTGGCGCCCGCCCCTCGAACTGGCGGGCTGCGGACACTGGACCCAGCAGGAACGCCCGGACGAGGTGAACGCGGCCCTCATCGAGTTCCTGCGCGCGGTTTCCTGAGCCCGGCACCACCACCGCGGGGGCCGGACCGCGTCAGCCCGTGGCCGCGCCGCGCAGCAGCGCCTCGCCGGTCTCGGTCAGGGAGTGGATGACGCGGCGGCCCACCCGCCGGCTGACCACGATGTTGCAGTCCCGCAGCACGCTGATGTGCTGGCTGATGGCCCCGGGGGTGCAGTTGATCTCCGCGGCCAGCTCACTGGTGGACGCGGGGATCACCAGCGACTCGATCACCGAGGACCGCACCTTGCCGACCAGTGCCGCCAGCGGGCCGGGACGGTCGGTCAGGCCGCGCTTCCAGATGTCCGCGCCGCCGGGCCTCGGGTAGACGACCATCGACTGCAGCGGCGGCAGCATGGTGAGCACCTCGGAGCCGCAGAAGATGCTCGGCACGAGGACGATCCCCTGGCCGTCGAGCTTGCTGCGGAACTCGTAATCGCTCTGCACGGAGAGCTGGGAGCCGTCCCAGGCCACCCGTTCGTGGAGCGAGGAGAAGACGGAGGCGGCGCCGGAACTCTCCATGATCCGCATCCGGGACCCGATGTCGTGGTGCAGCTCGCGCTGGAGCCGGCGCCAGTACGGTTCCAGCGCCAGCCGCCAGTAGGTGCGCAGCACTTCGGTGAGCGTGCCGATCGCGCGTTCCGGTCTGGCCAGCATCTGCCGGTGCAGGGGTGCCGCGTCGCTGCGCCAGGCGGCCGGGGTGCCGGTGTCGGCGGCCATCCAGGCCACCTCCTGGACGAACTCCTCGGGGTCGGTGGCCCGTACCGCCTCCAGCTCCTCGTCGATGCCCGCCGGCGCGGCGCCGGGCGCCGGGGTGAGGAAGTCGGGGATGTACCCGGACGGCGGGATCACGGCGCGCAGCGGTCTGAGGTCGACGGACTTCAGCCTCGGCCGGATGTCGTGCACCCAGGGCAGGTGCTGCCGCCGCAGCTCGGGGGAGGCCAGCATGCGCATGCTGTACACACTCTCGCCCAGCGGGGAGAGCGAGAAGCGGATCCTCGCGACGTCGTCCGCCATCGCCTCGTAGCGGATCACACCGCCTCCTCCCCGCCGCCGGCCAGGTGCCGCCCCCATGCGGAGGCCGCCGGCCCCGCCGAGGCGGCCGCTCGCTCCACGGCACATCGTAACGCCGGCCCCCGCGGGGCGCACCTGTCACGCGGTGGACGGGAGATGGCGGTACGGTCACCACAACTCGGCCGGAAAAGGCCGTGGTTGAGGCGGTGAAAGGGGTCCGGCCCACCCTGTGCGCGGGCTGTGTTGTCCTAGGATGGACCGCCGGCCGCATCCCACCGCCGGCCGCACCGCCCACGCCCCGGAGACGACGCATGGACCTTGCTCCCGTACTGCCCCTGGCCACCGACCGTCTCGAACTGCGGCTGTTCACGCCGAGCGACGTCGACGACATGTACGACTACCAGAAGCTGCCGGAGGTCGCCCGCTACCTCTACCGCCCGCCGCGCACCCGCGAGCGGTGCGAGGAGGTCATCGCCGAGGCCGCCGAGGCCCCGAAGTGGGTGCGGGACGGGGACGAACTGACCCTCGCCGTCGTCCGCGCCGGCGAGCCGGGCGTCGTCGGCGAGGTGACGCTCAAGCACGCCGACGCGCACGCCCGCCAGGCCGAGATCGGCTGGGTCTTCAACCCCCGCTTCCACGGCCGTGGTTACGCCGCCGAGGCGGCACGCGCCCTGGCCGCGCTCGCCTTCGACGAGCTGGGCGTGCACCGGGTGTTCGCCCGCCTCGACGTGGAGAACGTGTCCTCGGTCCGGCTCTGCGAGCGGCTGGGCATGCGGCGCGAGGCCCATCTGGTGGAGAACGACCTGGACGGGGACCGCTGGGGCAGCGAGTACATCTACGCGGCGCTGGCCGCCGACCTCAAGCGCTGACGCCGGGCGGGCCGGCCGGGGCGCCGCCCCCCGGCCGGTCGTCCGCCGGCGCGGTCCGCAGCTGGTCGAAGAGCCGGTGGCACTCCTGCGCGCCGGTCGCGGTGTACGGGCCGAGCCAGTCGGCCGCGGCGGCCAGCGCGGCCCGGAAACCGGCCTCGTCGCCGTCGGCGACCAGGGTGTCCAGGCGGCCCAGCGACCGCAGCAGCTCGGCGCGGCGGGGCGCGCTCTGCGGGTTCGCCCCCTGGATGTCCCAGTACACCTCGGGCGGCGCGGTCAGGATGCGGCAGGCCAGCGCGATCAGCATCCGGGCGGGCGGCGGCGCGATCCGCATCAGCGCCGCCACGTCGACCCGCTGCTCGGGCAGCGCGGTGGCGAAGGCGAGCACCGCGGCGTGCGGCAGCGTCTGCAGCAGGGACATCGCGGTGTCGTGCTCCTCGGGGCCCATGACGGACACCGTCATGCCGCCGTCCGCCAGCCGCGCCCGGACCAGCTCCACCTCGGGCCCGTCCGGCTGCCGCGCCACGACCACCACCGGGCGGCCCGCCGAGTCCAGCGTGGGCGAGAACATCGGGTTCACCCCGAGCACGAGCTGACCGGCCCCCAGCTCCCGGGCCCGGTCGAACACCGGGCCCTGCACCGAGCAGGTGGTGACGATCACCGTCCGCGCGGCGGCGGTCCGCGCGATCCAGTCCAGGCAGTGCGCGGCGGTCTGCTCCGGGAGGGCCAGCACCACGGTGTCGGCGGCGGCCACGGCCGCGCGCACCTCCTCGCCCGGCTCGGTCACGTCCGCGACGAGGTCCACCCGGCCGGCCAGGTCGACGGTCGTCACCCGGTCGCCGGCGCCGGCCAGGCTGCGCAGCACCCAGCCGCCCACCAGCCCTGCGGCGCCCAGGACCACGAGGGAGCGGGCCGCCGTCACGGTGCCTCCCCTGCGCCGCCGCGCAGTCCGTGGTGCGGCACGCTGGCCTTCACCAGGATCTCCTGGAACTCCTCGTCGGGATCGGACAGCGCGGTGATCGCCCCGCCCACCCCGAACGTGGCCGCGCCGTCACGTACGACGGCCGTGCGGATGACGATGCTGAGGTCGAGGGAGCCGGAGAACGACAGCCAGCCGAGGGCTCCGGAGTAGATGCCACGGCCCTCGCCCTCCAGCTCGTCGATGATCTGCATCGTACGCTTCTTGGGCGCACCGGTCATCGAACCGCCGGGGAAGCAGGCCCGTACGGCGGCCAGCGCCGAGCGGTTCCACGGCAGCCGTCCCCGGATCGTGGAGACCAGCTGGTGGACGGAGGAGTAGCTCTCCACCACGAACGCCTCGGGGACATGGACGCTGCCCGGCTCGCAGACGGCGTTGAGGTCGTGCCGCACCAGATCGACGATCATCAGGTTCTCGGCGCGGTCCTTGGGCGAGGCGAGCAGATCGCGCCTGAGCGCCGCGTCCTGCTCCGGGGTGCCGCCGCGCGGGCGGGTGCCCTTGATGGGCCGCGACTCCACCATCCGGTTCCCGTCCACCCGCAGGAACGTCTCGGGGGAGGAGCTGAGCACCTCGATGCCGCCGCAGCGCAGATAGGCGCCGTAGGGGACCGGGCTGACGGCCCGCATCCCGTGGTAGGCCGCCAGCCCGTCCCCGACCTCCGGCACGCGCGCCTTGTTGGTCAGGCAGACCTCGTACGTCTCGCCGTCGAGGATGTACTGCTGGGTCTGCTTGATCAGCGACAGGTAGGCGTCCCGGCCGTCGCGGAGGTTCAGCTTCTCCTCCGCGACGGGACCGGGCCGGTAGCCCCGCCGCGCCCCGGCCCGGTCGGCCGGGTCACCGGCCGCCGCCGTCGCCGGTGCGGCCGCCGGAACCTCGGCGGCCGTGGCTCCGGCGGCCGTGGCTCCGGCGAGCGTGCCGTACGCGCCGGACGGGTCGACGGCGGGCGTCAGCCGGTACTCGAAGGCCCGGTTCTCCCGGTGGTCGAAGACCAGGAAGGCGCGGGTGTGCAGGAACCAGGCGTCCGGCTCGGGCGCCGGATGGGCCGCGTTGCCGATGGTCAGGGCCTTCAGCTCATACCCGAAGTAGCCGACGAGACCGCCCTGGAAGGGCAGCGGGCAGTCCTCGGGGACCTGTACGTCCACCGACCGCGTGATCTGCTCCAGCAGCTCGAAGACATCACCGGTGACCTGCTCGGACCGGCCCTCGCCGGTCAGGGTCAGCAGGCGGCCGGCCAGGTCGTAGGAGAGCACGACGCTGCCCTCGCCGTCCCAGGCGCCCATCAGGGAGTACCGGGAGCCCGGCCGGTCGCTGCCCTCCGCGTCCAGCCAGAAGCTGTGCGGCCGGCCGGCGTAGCGGGCGGTGAACTCCTCGGCCGGGGTGCGCGGCACCGTCAGCTCGCCGATGTCCAGCCGCAGCCGCGCCGGTCCGCCCACCCGCCGGAACGCCTCCACCGCTGCGGGCGCGTCCTGCCCGGCGGCGACCTGCCCGGCCGCCCGCGGCCCGGTGCGCCGGCCGGCCGCCAGGGCGAGGAAGTTGATGAGCAGTTCCCTGCCGCCCCGCGTCTCGATCGACTCGGGGTGGAACTGCACACCCCACAGCGGCTTCTCGCGGTGGGCCACCGCCATCACCAGGCCCTCGCCGTTCCACGCGGTGCGCTCCAGGCAGTCGGGCAGGTCGGTGGCGATCAGCGAGTGGTAGCGCACCACCGGCAGGTCCTGGGGCAGGCCGGCGAACAGCCCGGTGCCGGTGTGCCGGACGGTGTCCACCCTGCCGTGCACGGGCTCGGGCGCGTGCACCGTGCGCGCCCCGAAGAACTCGGCCAGGCCCTGGTGCCCCAGGCACACCCCGAGGACCGGGACCTCGCAGGCGGCGATGATGTCGCGGCACACGCCGAAGTCCGCGCGCCGCGAGGGCCGGCCCGGCCCGGGGGACAGCACCACGGCGTCCACCTCGCCCAGTGGAAGCTCCTCGTACGGCGTGGTGTTGGGCACGACCACGGGCAGCGTGCCGGAGACCTCGTAGAGGTACTGCGCGATGTTCAGGGTGAAGGAGTCGAAGTTGTCGACGAGCAGGGTCTTCACCGGGACTCCTCGCGGGTCAGCTCGGCTATCAGCGCGTCCTCCCGGGCGCAGGTCTCGTCGATGACGCGCTGGAAGACGTCCGCCAGGAACTCCTCCGGCAGGCCGTGCGCCGCGGCGTGCGCGCGGGCCCGTGCCACGACGAGCCCCACGCGCTCGGGCTGCATCATGGGGATGCCGTGCCGCGCCTTGAGCCGTGCGATGTCCAGGCACACCCGCATGCGGGCCGTCAGCAGACCGAGGATCTGCTCGTCCATCGCGTCGAGCCGGTCGCGGTGCGGAGCGAGCACGTCGGCCGGGTCGGTCACCCCGGCCTTCACCTGGTCAGTCATCGGTGTTCCTTTCGTGCCAGAAGAACTGGACCTTCCCCCGGGTGGTGGCACGGGGCGGTTCGCCTGCTTCCACGCTCAGCCCGGCGAACCGTGAGGAGTCGGTGAGGATGCACAGCGTCTGGTGCTTGGCCAGGGCGGCCGTACAGGCCTCGTCGCCGACCTGGGACAGCGCCGCGCCCCTGAGCGCCAGCCGGAAGCGGCCGTCGCGCACCGTGACGCCGATCTGGTAGACGCCGTCCTGCGGCAGCCCGGCCGGGCGCAGCGCCTCGTCGAACATGGCCTTGGTGACGACCGTCCCGTCGATGTTGGCCGAGGCGCCGTCGCGGTCCCCGACGCGCAGGATGCGGGCGGGCGACCCGCACGGGCAGTCGGAGGGGCGCAGCACCGCGTGGTCGCCGACCAGATAGCGGACCAGGGCCGTGCCCGTGGTCGCGAGCACGGTCACCGCCAGCGCGCCCGACGTGCCGTCCGGGAGCGGCCGGTGCTCGTCGTCGAGGACCTCGGCGACGACGAGGTCCTCGTGCACATGGTGTTCGGCGCCGGTGAGCCGGTCGCACTGGTAGCCGATGGGACCGGTCTCGGTGGTGCTGTAGGCGAACGACCTGACGCGGGTGCCGTGCGCGGTGAGCCGCCGGGTCAGGGCGGCGTCCATCCGGTCACCGAGGTAGTAGACGGCCGCCAGCCGGGCCATGGCCTCGGGGACGACGGCCAGCAGCCGTTCGATGTGGACGGGCAGGCTCACCAGGGCCCGTACGTCCACGTCCTCGATCAGCTCCGCGAGATGGGCCGCCGGCAGGACGGTCCCGGCCGGCAGCACCGCGGCGCCGTGGCGGGCGAGGACCGCGTCGACGAAGCCGTACCCGCCGAACAGGTCGCCCGGAGCCATGGCGTTGACGACGGCCGGGTTGTCACCGAGGCCCTCCAGGCTCAGGCCGCGCGCGCCGAGCCGTTCCACCCGCTCGTTGAAGAGCCGGTCGTGGCGCAGCGTGCGCACCCGGCCGGACGAGCCGCTGGACCGCAGGATCAGCCGGGTGTCGCCCGAGGTGATCCGGTGCGGCGCCGCGGGGCGGGCCCCCCAGTCGGCGAGCTGCTCGCGGGTGGTCGGCGCGATCCGGGCCAGCCCGTCGGGGGTCAGCAGTTCGGCCCGGGGCCGGAACGCCGTGCACGTTCCGGACGCCAGGACGGCCCGGCGCATCAGGTCCAGGTTCTCCGCCTGCGCGTCCAGCAGGGTCTGCCGGTCGACCGCGAGGTCGTCGAGGAGTCTCACTCCGCCTCCAGATCAAGGGTGAGGGCGCGGACGGCGCCGTCCGCGGCGGCCCAGGCGTCCCGGGCGGTCGCGCCGACGGCGACGAACTCGCCGAGCCGGTCCCAGCTCGCGGTGGCGGGCCGCACCGGGTCGCCGGGTGCCACCCACAGCTCCGCCGTGCGGACGCCCGCCGCCGCGGCGGCCGTCTCCAGACCGGTCACGGCGCGCACCCGGCCCGCCGCCCGTGCCACGAGGTAGGCCTTGGCGGCGGCCGGGGCCACCGGCTGCCCGGGGCGGGGCAGGGGCAGGCCCGCGCAGTGGGCGATCATGTCGAGTTCGAGGTCCCGGCCGGTGACCAGCCGGACCAGTGCCGGGATGCCGTCCCCGCCGGTGCGGGCGTGCGACTCCAGCAGGTGCACCTCGCCGTCGCGGACGATGACCTCGGTGTGCGCCGGTCCCTCGCGCAGCCCCACCCCGTCCAGCAGCAGCCGTACGGTGGCGGCGACCGCGTCGGCCAGTTCCGCGTCGAGGCCGGCCGGGACGATGTGCCCGGTCTCGACGAACGCGGTGCCGGTGACCTTCCGCACGACGGCGCAGACCTCGTGGCGGCCCTCGCGGGAGAAGGTCTCGACGCTGTACTCCTCGCCCTCGACGAACGGCTCCACCAGATAGTCGGTCACCGGGAGGACGTCGTGGTAGCGGTGCTCGTTGCGCAGGGTGCGGCGGGCCTGCTCCCAGGCCGCGTCGGCCTCGTCCGGGCCGTTCACCTTGAGCACGCCCAGACTCGCCGAGCCGTCCGCCGGCTTGACGATCACCGGGTAGCCCGCGGTGCGGGCCACCGCGTGGATGTCGGCGGGCGAGCGCAGGCGTGACCAGCAGGTGCCGGCCCCGGCCGCGTCCAGGGCCTCACGGGTGCGCGCCTTGTCCCGCAGCAGTGCGGTGACGCCCTTGCCGGCGGCGGTCAGCCCGAGGTGCAGGGCCGCCGCCTCGGCGGCCGGGCAGGCGGGTTCGTGGTTGCTGAGCACCCCCGCGAAGTCGAACTCGCGGTCCAGCGCGGCCGCCAGCTCGACGACGGCCGGGACGTCCAGCAGGTCCGTGCGGACCGTGCGCAGGCACAGCGGCTCCAGCTCGGGCTCGGCGAGCGAGGGCGCTTCGAGGTGCACCACGTCCAGGCCGAGGCCGACGGCCTTCTCGATGACCCGGTGGCTCGCGCTCAGCACGAGCAGCACCGGACGGTCAGCCGTCACAGGGCGTTCTCCCTCATGAGCGGTGCCCGGCGGGCCAGGTCGACGGCATGGCGTACGGCGAGCCCGGCGGCGAGGAAGACGACACCGAGCAGCAGCCAGCCCCAGGTGCGCTGGTAGAGGACCAGCCAGGTGAGCACCAGCGGGCCCACCGCCTCGGACAGGGTGGACCCCATGCCGAAGAACCCCTGGTACTGCCCGTACCGTTCGCCCGGCACCAGCCGGAAACTGATCTCCATCATCGTGGCCGTCTGCCGCATCTCACCGAAGGTGAGCACCGCGGCCGCCGCGACGAGCAGCGCGGTCGCCGCCCACGGCGAACTCGGCATCCCCGACACCGAGTACAGGGCCATCCCGGCGAACAGCAGCACCCCGGCCAGCCGGATGCCGCGCACCCCGTCGTCGACGCTCGCCACGCCCTTGGCCAGCCGGTACTGGAACAGCACGACCAGTGTGGTGTTGACGACGAACAGGACGGCGATGCTCCACGCCGGGGCGTGGGTCTGCCGCACCACCCACAGCGGCAGCGCCACGTCGGTCAGCGGGATGTGCAGGGTCATCAGCATGTTGAGGACGCCCAGCAGGACGTAGCCCCGGTCGCGGAACACGCCGAGCAGCGACCCGCCGGCCGGCTCCGCGGCCGCCTCCTCGGCCTGCTGCGGCGCCTTCGGCGAGGGCACCTTCAGCAGCAGCGCGGCCGAGAGGAAGAACGTCACCGCGTCCAGGGCGAAGCCCAGGCGGTACGCGCCCGCCGTGCCCGAGGCGATGGTCAGCGCGCCGAGCGCCGCGCCGAGGGCGAGTCCGGCGTTGGAGGCGGAGATGAGGATCGCGCGGACCCGGGTCACCTGATCCGCCGGGAAGGTGCGGCCGATCAGGGCCGAGCGCGCCGAGTGGGTGCCCTCGGTGCAGGTGGTGAACACACAGGCGGCGGCGAAGAACACCAGCACCTGATGGGTGAAGAGGTAGACGCAGGTGGCCAGTCCGGTCAGTACGAGCAGCACCGCCGTGACCGTCCGCGGGTCGAAGCGGTCGGCGAGGTGGCCGACCGGGACGCTGAGCCCCATGGCCACCAGCCAGGCCACGGTCAGGGCGGCGCCGTAGACGACCGGGCTCAACCCGACGACCTGCGTGAAGTACAGGGCCGCGGTCACGTAGAACAGTCCGTCGCCCACATAGGTGGCGACATAGGAGGCCGCCACCGGCCGCAGCTCGGGGCCCAGTTTCGCGCTCGGCGGCGGCGGGGCGAGCGCGGTGTCCTCAGCCACGGGCCGCCGCCTGGGACGTCCCCCGGGTGCCGGAGCCGTACCCTCCGACCTCCTCCAGCGTGGTGGCGAGCAGGGCGATGTCCTCGGGCGCGTGCAGCGCGGAGAGCGCGAACCGGAGCAGCGCGGTGCCCTCGGGGACCGTCGGGTAGAACGCGGGCAGCATGATCACGCCGCGCCGCTTGAGCAGCCTGGTCGCCTCCAGCCCGGCGTCCTCCGAGTCGAAGACGGCGCCGCGGATGGGGGAGCGGACCTGGGCGTTGGCGAGCTTGCCGCCGGTGAGGTCGTCCAGGTGGGCCGCGTTGGCCCACAGGCGCTCCTGGAGGTCCGCGATCTCCGGGGAGAGGTGGACGCGCGCGGCGGCGACGTTGGCGGCCATCATCGGCACCATGACGGAGTGCCCGAAGACCAGCGGGTTGGCCAGCTTGCGGACCACGGCCACGTCCTGCTGGGTGGCCGCGAGCAGGAAGCCGCCGGAGCCGCCGAAGCCCTTGGAGAGCGATCCGGCGAGGATCACGTTCCGCGGCAGCCGGCCGCCGAAGGCGTGCAGGGCGTACCCCGCGCCGGACGCGCCCTCGATGGAGATGCCGTGGGCGTCGTCGACGTAGAGGTAACCGCCCGCCCGCGCCGTCAGCTCGGCCAGTTCCGCGACCGGCACCAGGCCGTTCATGGAGCCCACGCCGTCGACGAGCATGACCGGGGTACGCCGCTGCTGCCGCGCCCGCTCCAGCGCCTCGCGCACCGAGTCGGGCTCGGCGGAGCGGAACCGGCTCACCGGCCCGAACTGCTCGAAGATGCCCCGCAGGACCTGGAGGGAGGCGTGCGCGGTCTGGTCGACCAGGAAGTGCGGCTCGTGCGGGACCGGATGGCTCGGCAGCGACCCGGAGCCGAGCAGCGGCAGCACGCCCAGGTGCACATTGCTGGTGGAGGTGAAGACGCAGGGAGCGGTCCCCGGGTAGATCTGCCCGAGGAGTTCTTCCAGTTCGGGCAGGTAGTGCGGGCGCATGCGGTTGCGCGAGGACGACAGGTGGACACCGAAGACACGGGTGGCCTCGATCGCGGCCTCGGCGAGGGCCGGGTGCGACTCCAGGCCGAGGTAGGAGCAGGAGACGAACTCCGTGACCGTCGAGCCGTCCCGCAGCGTGACCCGCTTGCCGTCGCGCGCGGTCACCGTGTGGCCGGTGAGTTCCTCGGCGAAGGCGCGGTCCAGGGTGGCGGACGTGCGGTCCCGCCTGATGGCCATCCAGTTGCTGCCCGATGAGGGTGGCGGCGTCATGAGGTCTCCTGTCGGGTGACGCGGGCGACGGTGATGCGGGGATCGCCGGCCGAGTCGGAGAGGGTGGTCGCCTCCGAGAAGCCCCCGGCGGCGAGGAGTTCACGGACGAGGGCCGGCTGGGCCTCGTCGTGCTCCAGCGCGAGGCGGCCGCCGGGCCGCAGCACCGCGCCGGCGTGGCCGACGACGGCCCGGATCAGGTCGAGGCCGTCCTCGCCGCTGTACACGGCGGCCTTCGGGTGGTGCACGGACCACTCCGGCAGCAGCCTGACGCCCGGCGGGACGTACGGCGGGTTGGCCAGCACCAGATCGACACCGCCCGCGAGTTCGTCCAGGCACCCCGGCACCAGCAGGTCCTTCACCTCGACCGTGACGCCCGGGGCCGCCCCGGCGTGCCGTGCCGCGTTGCGGCGCAGGTACTGCACGGCCGTGTCGTCGCGCTCCACGCAGGTGACCGAGGTGTCCGGGCGGCGCGCGGCCAGGGCGATCCCGAGGGCGCCGACACCGGAACACAGGTCGAGAGCCCGGCCGCCCGGCGGCAGGACGTCCTTCCCGGCCGCCCACTCGATCAGGGCCGTGCTCTGCGAGCGCGGCACGAAGACACCGCTGCCGACCGCGAACACCAGGCCGTCGAAGACGACGGACCCGGTGATGTGGCCCAGCGGGACGCGCGCGCAGCGCTCGGCGAGCGCCGCCTCGAACTCCGCGCGCGCCGCCTCGGGATCGGCCCGGACGAGGAAGCGGTCGGCGAGGGCGGACAGATCGCCCTCCACGTCCCACACGCCGGCCGCGGCCAGGCGCTCGCGGGCCTGGCCGAGCACGGTCCCGGTCCGCTCGTCCCCCGTCATGACCACGCCCGGTAGTAGCCGGTGAGGGCGTCGTGGATCTCGTCGGTCATCGCCGCGACCAGCTCGGCCGGCGGAGTGAAGCGCGGGTGCAGCTCCTCGACCGTGGCCGTGTAGTACCGGCGCAGATGGCGCTCGATGCGCGGCGGCCACTCGGAGACGACGTTCCACTTGTGCTCGTAGCCGGTGGCCATCATGTGGTCCACCGTGGTGCGCACGATCTGCTCGCGGGTGCCGGTGGCGAGCGGCGCGCGCACCGGCGTGAAGGAGGACAGGAAGTCGTACTCGCCGCCCTTGCCTTCCAGCAGGGAGGCCATGTGCCGGGCGAGCAGCGGCGACTGGTGCAGGCCGTCGCGGTAGGTGCCGGTGGCGAGCCACAGGCCCTCGACGCCGGCGGAACCCACCAGCGGGAACCCGTCGGCGGGCACCGGCCGGTTGCCGACCTGCACCGACAGCAGCGACGCCTCGGCGAGGTTGGTGTGCAGCTGGTCCACCGCGCAGCCCAGCAGGAACTGCAGGTCTCCCACCGCCGCGAACCGCCTCGGCTCACGGGAGATGATGTTCGTGGCGCCCAGGTACAGCACGCCGTCGGCGCGCGGCACGCAGTGCAGGCCGCAGGCGAAGGCCCGGTTCGGGGTGCGGATCACGGAGGACGGCAGGGCGCGGTCCTCGGTCTCCACCAGCGCGGAGACGCCGTAGCCGCTCACCATCGGCGGGATGCGCCGGCGGACGTCGTCCTCCAGCCCGTCCAGCAGCGTCAGGGACTGGGCGCCGGCCGCGACGATCACGTGCCCCGCGCTCAGCACGTCCCCGGACTCCAGCTCCACGCCGGTGACCCGGCCGCCGGTGAGGACCAGCCGCCGCACCTGGCCGTCGACGACCTGGCCGCCGCGCCGCACCAGGGCCTGGTCGAGCTTGGCCAGCAGCCGGTGCGAGTCGACGGCGTGCTCACCGGGGATCCACAGGCCCTTCAGGGAGCGCGAGAGGTCGTTGGGCGCCAGCCAGTCCAGCTCTTCCGGGTCGATCGCCTCGTACGGCTCCTCGTACTCCCCGAGGGCGGACTCGATGGCGTGCATGTTGCCCGAGTCGACCGGCGCCGACCCCATGGTGTTCAGCAGGACGAAGGTGCCCTTCGCGGTGAACAGCGAGGCGTCGTCCCCGGAGCTGTCGCTCAGGTCCCCGTCCCACTGCTCCCAGTAGCGGCGCGCCTGGTGGTCCATGTCGAGCTTGGCGCGCCCGTGGTCGCTCTCCAGCAGGGAGGTGGTCACCTCGCCGAAGCAGCCGAGCATGGCTCCGGCGGCCCGGGAGGCGGCGTACGGGCGGTCGGACCGCCCCACGCGGGTGACGCCGAATCCCCGGCGGCACAGTTCGAAGGCGATGGACGCTCCGACGGCCCCGTTGCCGACGACCACGACGTCTTGCTGCTGGCGTTCTGACACTCGATTTCTCCTGGATGGCGGGGGCGGAACACCCCTCTGTGCATGGAATTCGGGCAAACGCAGTCCGCGGTGCGGAATAGGGAGAGAGAGGAACGGCGCGCCCGGAGGTGGTGGGCGCGCGTGAATCACACGACGCTCAAGCGGATTTCACACGGATTTCATACTGATTTCATGCCTCGCGGCGCGGTCAGGACGACGGGCCGGGAGTGCGGAAGCGTGTGCGGGGGGCGTGAGCAGGGTACTTGAGCTGCGCGAACACCCGTGGTACGGGTACGCGCTCTGAGCCGTGCGGCGTTGACGCCACGACAGAACACCGCTTTCCCCCGATTCCTGCCGGCCTGAGCTGGTGCGGTGCGGCCCTTGCGGGCGAGGCCACCTCAGAGGCCACGAACAAGCAATGATCAGGGACAATGATGGCCACAAGACCCCTTCCGGTCAATCGATTTAGCGGCAGCTAAAGGTATTGAGTTGACCTCGTCACTGTGTTTGGCTCGCGTTCGCACGTCCTCGACGAGTGAACGGGACAGGGCGTGCGGCCACGGGGGAAGGGGAACGGCCTCCCGCGTCATCCACGGGGATCACGCTGTTCACTGACGGGCCGAAACGGGGGGCCTCTGGTGTGCGAAGCGCCATGCGACGGCGGTCGTGTCCGTACGACCGCCGTCGTCCGGGCAGGGCTGCCGGAACGGGCGGCACCGCCCGGACTGACAGACCGTCGAGCGAGGCGCGCGGCGCCGCGGGGGGTGCCGGACCGGTACGAACGGTCCGGTGACACGCGGGGCGCCGGGGACCGGCAGTGCCGGCCGGGCGCCCGGGGGTGCGCCGTCGAGGGGGCGACGTACGGGGGAACCGCCTGTCCGGCGGTGGCGATCGCCCCGGGGGAGGCGACCGCGCTGGGGGAGGTGACCGTCTCGGGGGAGGCGGTCACCGCCACCGGACGCGCGGCGACCGCCGCCGAGGGGGCGGCGCGGCCGCCGCGGCCGCGCGCCGGGCCGGGGGAGCCCGGGGCGCGGCCCGGTTGCCCGCCGGCCGCCGCCCGGACATCACCGGGGGCGCGCCCAGCGCACGCAAGGTACGTGACGCTTCGTCAAGGCGGGCGGCGATGTCGCCCGCTGCTCCGCCGCGGGCCGGATCGCGGTGTACGGAGCCGGCCGCCGTCCGGCCGGCGTGCTCGTCGAACAGATCGCTGTGACCACCGAGCCCGACCCACCCGACCCACTGGAGAGAACCTCACCATGCCGACCCACGTCCGCGCACCCGGGAATCCGTACGGCGGCCACGTCTCCGCCGCCGCCTCCGTGACCGTTCTCATCGCCGCGTCCGCGTCCGCGTCCGTATCCGTATCCGCGTCCGCGTCCGCGTCCGCCTCCGCCTTCGCCGAACGACGTGATCTGCCGTGAGCGCACCCGTGGAGTCCAGGCGCCAGCCCGCGCCCCGCGGCGCGCACCGCCCGCGGGCGGCGGTGCCGGCCCGTGCGACGACGGTGGAACCGGCACGCGACGCGGACGACCTGCGCGTGCTCCTTGACCACCTCGACGGGCAGATCATCACATTGGTGCTGCGCCGGGCCGAGCTGGCCCGGCACTACCAGGCCCAGCGCCGGACAGCGGGGCTGCCCCAGTCCGAGCTGAACCTGGAGAACGAGATGCTGCGCCGGTACGCCGAACTGCTCGGGCGCAAGGGGACCGACATCGGACGGGCGGTGCTGGCACTGTCCCAGGCCGGCCCGAGGCCCCGCCGCGACTGAGACGCGGGACCGAGCCGGGACGACGGGGGAGAGAACCATGGACGCGGTGGCCGGCAGGAAAACGGAGAACGCCCGCGAGGATCCGCCGCGGTAAGCGGCCGGAATCTCCGGCGGGCGTTCGCGCCGCGCTTTTCCGTGGCGCTCAGAACCCCATGAACTCGGGGTGGTCGGCCAGCTTGTGGAAGTGCTCGGCCGGGTTCTCGATCAATTTTCTCCGGCTCAGGTCGATGAGCCCGGCGACGCTCGACAACTCGGCTGCCAGTACGCCGTCGGTCCGGCGGATCTGCTGTTCGACGTGGAATATCTTTCCTTCACCCCACACCCACTTGCAGGTCACGTCGACTTCGTCTCCACCGCGCAATTCGCTCCGGAAGCGCATGGTGTTCTCCAGCACGGCCGGACCGATACCGGTGGCAATCAGCTTGTCCTGCGAAATGCCCGCCGCGCGCAGGCTCTCCCAGCGTGCGTGCTCGCAATATTGCAGGTAGATGGCCTGATTGAGGTGCCCTTGGGTGTCCAGCTCGTACCCGCGCACCACGACCCGTACCTGGAACGGCTCCGCCATACTTGTCAGCCTCCTCCGTGGATTCTTCCCTGTAATATCCCACCCGTCGAACCCGGGCAACCCTGCCCCGGAGCGTCGGCGAGCGGCCGGACAGCGGACCGGATTATTCCACTCCGGGTGTGCCGTCATGCCTGCCGCAATGCAATGTGACGCGCATCACGGCCGCATTTCTGATGGCTTTCCGGGGCGTGACGGTGCTAGCGTCGAGCCCGCACCGAAATGAGCGCACCATTCTCGAATTTTTCCAGCATGTGGAATATCCCGCAGCGGCGTCGAATGGAAAGCGAAACTGATGGCGCACCTCATGGACATCCTGCAGAGGGTGTCCCGTACCGATCCTGAGAAAACCGCGATCTGCCACGACGGCCGTGAACTGAGCTACGGCGAACTGCTGCGCCGGGTCCACGCCACGGCGGCCCGGCTCGGGCCGTCGCCGGGGGCCGTCGCAGTCCTCACGGACCGCTCCCCGGCGACCGTGACCGCCCTGCTCGGCGTGCTCGCGGCGGGCGGCACCTACTGCCCCGTCGACCCGGCCTTCCCCGCCGCCCGCGGGCGGGCACTGCTGGAGGCGGCCGGCTGCCGGACGGTGATCGCGGCCAGGCCCGGCGCGACGGTGCCGGAGGGAACCGAGGGTGTCGAGCGCTTACTCGAGGCCGAACGGGACCCGGCGCCCGAGGACTTACCGCCCGCCGAGACCGGCACGCCCACCGAGACCGCCACGCCCGCCACGCCCGGCACGCTCGCCATGTCCGGCGTCCACCCTGACCCCGAGCTGCCGGCGTACACCCTGTTCACCTCGGGTTCCACCGGTGCGCCCAAGCCGGTCCTCACCCCTCGGCGCGCCCTCGACGCCGCGGTCGCCTCGCTGCGCGACCTCTTCGGGCTCCGGCCCTGCGACCGGGTGCTGCAGTTCGCGTCCCTGAACTGGGACACCTGTTTCGAGGAGATCCTGCCCGCCCTCACCGGCGGCGCGACGCTCGTGTTCCACCGCGAGGCGTACACCGGCTCCTTCCCCCGGCTGCTCAAGGCCGTCGCCGCGCAGGGCGTCACCGTGCTCGACCTGCCCACCGCCTTCTGGCACGAACTCGTGCTGCATCTGGCCGAGGACGCCACGCCCCTGCCCGACTGCGTCCGTACCGTCGTCATCGGCGGGGAGGCGGTCAGCCCCGCCCGGCTCGCCGACTGGCGCGCCCTCGGCACCGGGCGCGTACGGCTCGTCAACACCTACGGCTGCACCGAGACCACGCTGATCACCCACGCCGTCGACCTGCACGGCCCGCGGGCCCCGGGCGAGGGCGCCTGGTGGGGCGAGGGCGAGCGGGTGCCCATCGGCACCGCCCTGCCGCATGTGCGCGACGCCGTGGGCGACGACGGCGAACTGCTGATCTCCGGGCCCGCGCTGGCCCTCGGCTACCGCGATCTGCCGGACGCCACCGCGGAGCGCTTCGTCACCCGGCAGGGCCCGGACGGAGCGGAGCGCTGGTTCCGCACCGGGGACCGGGTCGGCCGGCGCGCGGACGGTCTCCTGGAGCACCGGGGCCGGCTCGACGCCGAGATCAAGGTACGGGGCATCCGTGTCGACCCCGCGGAGGTCGAGGCCCATCTGACCGGGCACCCCCTGGTCGGCGCCGCGGCCGTGGTGGGCTCCCGGGCCGGGGGCCGCACCACCATGACCGCCTACCTCGTGCCCCAGCAGGCCACCGCCACCGCCGCCGACACCCTGCCCCGGGAGGTCCTGGCGTATCTGCGGGAGACCGTGCCCGCCCATCTCGTCCCGCACCGGGTGACCGTCGTCCCGGAACTCGCCCTCACCGCCAGCGGCAAGGTCGACCGCGCCGCGACCCACCGCCGGCACGACCCGCGGGCGGCCGCCGGGCCCCGCCCCGAAGGCCCCGGCGGCACGGCCCCCGGCACCGCCTGAGCGACCGGACCCGACCGCATCCGACTGGACGGGACCGGACCCGACCGGACGCCGGTCGACCCCGACCGCGTACGCCCCCGCCCTCGCGCCCGTCGCATGGCCCCGCGCATCCTCGCCGCACAGCACACCGGCCACCACCCACGCCCGGCCACCACCCACGCCCGGCCACCACCCACGCCCGGCCACCACCCACGCCCGGCCACCACCCGCGCCCGAACGGCACCCGCGCCCGAACGGCACCCGCGCCCGAACGGCACACCCACGTCCGACGGCACACCCACGCCTGCCCCGACAACACCACCGCCCGACAGCACCCGACAGCCCCGACACGAGGACAGTTGATGAGCACCGAAGACATCGTCGAGATCTACAAACGCGTACTGGAGACGGACGAGATCTCCGCCGACTCCGACTTCTTCCTGCTGGGCGGCGACTCGCTGCTGGGCACCCGCATCCTCAGCGCCGTCGCCAGGACCCAGGGCGTGGAGCTGACGTTCGAGGACCTGCTGGCCGCGCCCACCCCCGGCGCGCTCGCCAAGAAGATCGCGGACGTGGCCCGGTGAAGGTCCTCGTCATAGGCGCCGGCCTGTCCGGCCTCACCGCCGCCACCGCCCTGGCCGCGCGCGGAGCCGACGTACAGGTCCTGGAGGCGCGCGACCGGGTCGGCGGCCGGATGCACGGCATCGAGGTGGCGGACGGCCAGTGGGCCGACGCCGGCGCCGCCTACCTCGGCGAGCGGCACACCGCCCTGCTGGCCCTGATGGCCGAGACGGACCTGAAGGCCGTGCCGACCACCATGGAGGGCGACAGCCGGTTCGCCCTGTCCACCGGCCGCACCGGCAACTCCGGCGGCACCGGCGACTCCGGCGCTACCGGCGACGCAGGCGTCCCGGCCGCACGCTCCGTGCCGGGCCGCTTCCCGCCGCTGAACGCGGTCGCCCTGGGCGAGCTGTTCGACCTGCTCGACGAGGTGACCCGGGCCGTGCGCGTGGACGCGCCCTGGCTCACCCCGGACGCCGAGCGCCTGGACACCACGACCGCCGCCGAGTGGGCCGCGGAGAACCTCCGGCACGCCGACGCCCGGCTGTTCTTCCCGCTCTTCCTCGGCGAGATGATGGCCGCCGACCCCGCCGACGTCTCCGTCCTGCACATGGCGTTCTACCTGCGCTCCGGCGGCGGTCTGCGCTACCTCAACGCCTTCGCCGGCGGCGCCCAGGAGTCACGGATCGACGGCGGCGCCCACCGGCTGTGCGAGGCGCTGGCCGCCCGGCTCGGCGACCGTGTCCGCCTGGCCGAACCGGTGCTGGCCGTGGACCAGGACGACGACGTGGTGACCGTCTCCAGCGCGGGCGGCGCGTACCGCGCCGACGCCGTCGTGGTCGCCGTGCCGCCGGTGCTCGCGGACCGGATCGACTTCCGCCCCGGCCTGCCCGCGCCCCGCTCCAGCGAGCGCACCGCCCCCGGCTGCGCGGTCAAGGTCCACCTCGTCCACCCCTCCCCGCTGTGGCGCGAGGCGGGACTGTCCGGCTGGTCGGTCAGCTCCGAGGGGCCGCTGCTGTCCACCGTCGACGACTCGCCGGCCGGCTCGGCGGGCGTCCTCACCGGCTTCGTCACCGGCGAGGAGGCCAAGCGCTACGCGACGCTGCCCTACGCCGAGCAGCGCGCCGCCGCCGTCGCCCAGGCCGCCCGGCTCTTCCCCGCACTGCCCGAGCCCATCGGCTTCCACGTCACCAACTGGCTGGACGAGCCCTACAGCCGCGGCTGCTACGCCGCCCTGTTCGGCCCCGGCGACTGGCTCGCCCAAGGGCCCCACCTGACGCGCCCGCACGGCCGCGTCCACTGGGCCGGCACCGAGACCAGCACCGAGTTCTTCGGGCTGATGGAAGGCGCCGTCCGCTCCGGCCACAGGGCTGCCGCCGAGGTGGCCGACACCCACTCGACCCCCGGGAGTACACGGTGACCGACCTCAGCCCCCTCGCCCCCCTCGCGATACGCCGGCAGTTCATGACCGACCCCGAACTTGGCGCCGGCAACTTCCTGCAGAAGGCCCTGGAGGCCAACCCCAACAACCGCGTCCCGTACGCCTACAGCCACACCACCGACCACCGGGGCGAGGTCGTCCTGCGCGGCCACAGCCTCACCGACCTCGCCGCGCTGCGCGACCGCTACGCCCACTGGTACCTGGCCAACGGCGTCCAGCCGGGCGAGCCCGTCGCGGTGTTCGTCGCCGAGGGGCTGCAACCGCTGCTGCACTTCCTGGCGCTGACCGCGCTCGGGGCGATCCCGGCCATGATCAACGACGCCATGCCGGAGCGCACCGCGATCCGCTACATCGACCACGTGGGCGCCGTCGGGCTGGTGGCGGACGACCCGACCCGGCTCGTCGCCGCCTACCGCGCCGACGGCAACCGCCGCCGGCCGCGGTTCGTCGTACCGTCCGCCGAGATCCGCGCGTACGACCCGCAGGACGCCGCGCTGCCGGACGGCTACCCCCACCGGCACGCCCCGGACGAGGTGGTCGCGCTCATCCACTCCTCGGGCACGACCGGCACGCCGAAGTCGACGATGCTCGCCCACCGGCAGTTCTGGGCCGGCAAGGAGCCGCGGATGGAGCGGTTCCCGGCCGGCCCCGAGGACCGGCTGATGTCCCTCATGCCGCACACGCACGCCGGCGGCCTCAGCTACTTCCTCACCGCCACCCTCCTCGGACTGCCCACCGTGGTCATGGGCGACTGGCGCCGGTCCGCCGTGGAACCGGTCATGGAGGCGTTCCGGCCCACCATGGTCGCCTCCTTCCCGCGCACCTTCGTCGAACTGGCCACGGGGGACCTGCCGGTCGAGGGCGCCGCCAAGGTGCACAGCTGGTTCAACACCGGGGACGGCGCCCACTACGGCCACATCCGGCGCCTGGTGACGCTCGGCGAGCGCCCCGCGGGCCTGGTCAAGCCGTGGCTGCTGCCCCGCGGCCATGACTCGCAGCAGCCGCTGCCCGGTTCGCAGTTCATCGACGGGCTGGGCTCCTCCGAGATGGGCATGGCCCTGTTCGGGCAGGTCACCACCCCGGAGTCGGAGCGCGACGACCGCTGCGTCGGCAAGCCCACCGAGGTCGTCACCGCCGCCGCCGTGCTGGACACCGAGGGCCGCGAGGTGCCCGTCGGGGAGGTCGGCCTGCTGGCCGTGAAGACGCCCTCGCGCACCCCCGGCTACTGGAACGACCCGGACCTCACCCGCAGCTTCGAACTCGACGGCTACTGGCTCACCGGGGACGTCGCCCGCAAGGACGAGGACGGCGACTTCTACCACCTCGACCGGACCGTGGACGTCATCGACACCGCCGACGGACCGGTCTACAGCCTGCCGCTGGAGGAGGTGCTGCTCGCCGACTGCGCCGACACCGTGCTGGACTGCGCCGTCGTCGGGGTGCCCGCGGCGGACGGCGACGGACAGCTTCCGATCGCGGTGGTGCGCCCGCAGCCCGGGATCGCCGAGCCCGCCGCCGACGCGCTGCGCGAGCAGGCCGGCAAGGCGCTCGCCGCGGCCGGGCTGGCACAGCTCGCCGCGGTGATCGTGGCGAGCGAGCCCGCCGGCTTCCCCACCGGGGTCACCGGCAAGGTCCTCAAGCGCGAACTGCGCACCCGCTGGGCCACCCTCCTCACCGCCCCCGGCCACGCGTCCGCCTAGCGGGCCCGACGCCGACGCCGACGCCGCTGCTGCCGCTGCCGTCGTCCGCCCGGCGGGCCCGCACCCGCCGGGCACCGCGGCCCGGCCCCGATCCGTCCCGCCGGTCGCCTCCCACCGGTCACGTCCCACCGGTCACCCGAACGAAGGAATGAACTCCCTCATGGTCGAGAGCGATGCCACGACCCTGTGCGTGATCGGGGCCGGCCCCCGAGGGCTGTCCGTGGCCGAGCGTGTCTGTGCCAACGCCACCGCCACCGGACAGCGGGTCGTGCTGCACCTGGTCGACCCCTACCTGCGGCTCGGCAGCCGCGTCTGGCGCGTCAGCCAGCCCCCGGTGCTGCTGATGAACACGGTCGCCTCGCAGGTCACGATGTTCACCGACGAGAGCGTCAGCTGCGACGGGCCGGTCTCGCCCGGCCCCAGCCTGTACGAGTGGGCCAAGCTGCTCGAACGGCTGGAGCCGTTCGTGCCGTACCCGCCGCACCTGTACGAGGAGGCCAGGAGGCTCGGCCCCGACTCCTACCCCACCCGCGCCCTGTACGGGCACTACCTGGGCTGGGTGTTCGACCGCCTGGTGCGTACCGTGCCCGAGCACGTCGCGATCGAGTCGCACGGCGCGCACGCCGTCGCCGTACGGGACGAGGACGGCGGGACCCAGGCCGTCACGCTGGACAACGGCACCCGGCTCACCGGCCTGGACGCGGTCGTGCTCGCCCTCGGCCACGTCGACATGCCGCCGACCGCGGGGGAACGCCGGTTGCGGGCGTTCGCCGCGGAGCACGGCCTCGGCTACCTGCCGCCCGCCAACCCGGCCGACGCCCCCCTGGAGGAGATCGCGCCCGGGCAGGCGGTGGCCCTGCGGGGCATGGGCCTGAACTTCTTCGACTACATGGCCCTGCTCACCACCGGACGCGGCGGCAGCTTCGTCCGCGAGCGGGGAGCCCTGCGCTACCGGCCGTCGGGGAACGAACCCGTCCTGGTCGCCGGCTCCCGGCGCGGTGTGCCGTACCACGCCCGCGGCGAGAACCAGAAGGGCGCCACCGGCCGCCACCACCCGCTGTTCCTGACCGAGCGGGCCGTCCAGGCGCTGCGGGCGCGCCGCGACACGGGCGAGCCGGTCGAGTTCACCCGGGACGTGTGGCCGCTGGTCGACCTGGAGGTACGGGCGGTCTACTACCACGCCCTGATCGCCCAGGACCGCGACCGGTACGCCGCCGACGTCTTCCTCGACGCGTTTCGCGCGGCCGCCGCCGTGGACCCGGGCCGCCCCGGCGGCGAGGACACGCCCGGACCCGCGGCCCGGGCCGAGCGGGTGCTGCGGCACTTCGGCGTCGCCGACGACCGGCGCTGGGACTGGGAGCGCGTCGCCCGCCCCTACGGCGACCGGGAGTTCACCGGCGCCGACGACTTCCGGGACTGGCTCCTCGCCCAGCTTCGCCAGGACATCGAGGAGGCCCGCCGGGGCAATGTGCGCGGCCCCCTCAAGGCCGCCCTGGACGTGCTGCGCGACCTGCGCAACGAGGTACGGCTCGCCGTCGACCACGCCGGGATCACCGGCGACTCCTACCGCGACGAGCTGGAGGCCTGGTACACGCCGCTGAACGCGTACGTCTCCATCGGGCCGCCGCTCGCCCGGATCGAGGAGATGGCCGCCCTCGTCGAGGCCGGCGTGCTGCACGTGGTCGGACCGGGCATGACGGTGGAGGCCGCGGCCGGGAAGAAGGCGTTCGTCGCCCGCTCGCCGGTCGTTCCGGGCTCCGAGCGGCAGGTGTCGGCGCTGATCGAGGCCCGGCTGCCGCAGGTCGACGTGCGCCGGACGGGCGACCCCCTGCTGCGCGACCTCATGGAGCGGGGCGCCGCCCGCGCCTACACGATCGCCAACCCGGCGCGCCCGGGCCACCTCACCGGCGGCCTCGCGGTGACCCGCAAGCCGTACCGGCTGGTGGAGGCGTCCGGCGCGGTGCACCCCTGCCGCTTCGCCTTCGGCATCCCCACCGAGGCGGTGCACTGGGCGACCGCCGCCGGGATCAGGCCCGGCTCCGACTCGGTGATCCTCGGCGACGCGGACGCCATCGCACGGGCCTGCCTGGCCGCCGGCACCACCACGCCCCGCCGCACCGAGCTGTTCGCGACCGCGGAAGGAGACTGACGATGCCCCCCGCGAACCACACCACCCCGCACGACCCCGCCCCCACCGACCTCACCGACCTCACCGGGCCCGCGAACGGGTCCGCGAACGGGTCCGGCGGGCCCGACGGGTCCGCCGGCACGGGCACATCCGGTACGGACGCGCTCGGCGCGGGCACGCCCGGCACGGGCACTCCTGCCTCCGACGCCTCCGACGCCTCCGACACTCCCACCCCCGACACCGGCCTCCTCTCCCCGGTCCGGGCCGGTGGTGAGGAAGCGCTGTCCGACGAGGCATGGGTCGCCGCCATGCTCGACGTGGAAGTGGCCCTCGCCCGTGCCCAGGCGCGGCTCGGGGTGGTGCCGCGGTGGGCGCTCGAACCGATCGAGGCCGCCGTGCGCTCCCGGCCCGTGGACGTCGCCCGGCTCGCCCGCCGCGCCCGGGGCTCGGCCAACCCGGTGGTGGACCTCGTACGCACCCTCATGGACGCCGTCGCCGCGCAGGACCGGGACGCGGCGGAGTTCGTGCACCGCGGCGGCACCAGCCAGGACATCCTGGACAGCGCCGCCATGCTGCTCGCCGCCCGGTCCCTGGACCGCGTCGACGCCGGCCTGGGCCGTACGGCGGACGCCCTGGCCGCGCTCGCCGCCCGGCACGCGGCCACCCCCATGGCGGGCCGCACCCTCACCCAGCACGCCGTCCCCGTCACCTTCGGGCTCAAGGCGGCCGGCTGGCTCACCCTGGTGCTGGACGCGAGCGACCGGGTCCGCCGGGTACGGGCGCGGCTGCCGGTCCAGCTCGGCGGGGCCGCCGGGACACTGGCCGCCTACCAGGAGTACGCGCGCCTGGCCGGGATCGGCACCGCGGGCCACGCGGCCGCCCTGACCGCCGCCTTCGCCGCGGAACTCGGCCTGCGGGCCCCCGAAGCGCCCTGGCACACCGCCCGCACCCCGCTCGCCGACCTCGGCTGGGCCGCGACCGCCGTCACCGGCGGGCTCGGCAAGTTCGCCGTGGACGTCCTCGGCATGGCCCGTACCGAGGTCGACGAGGTGGCCGAGCCGGGGCCCGAGGGCAGCGGCGCGTCCTCCGCGATGCCGCAGAAACGCAACCCGGTGCTCGCCACCCTGATCGTGTCCGCCGCCCGGCAGGCACCCGCGTACTCCCTGGTCCTCGCGCAGAGCCTGCTCGCCGAGGACGAACGCTCCGCCGGCGGCTGGCAGTCGGAGTGGCAGCCGCTGCGCGAGCTGCTGCGGCTGGCCGAGGGCGCCGCCGGCACCGCGGCGGACCTCGCCGGGGGCCTGGAGATCCACCCCGACCGCATGCGGGACAACCTGCGCCTGACCGGCGGCGCCGTGGTCTCCGAGCGGCTGAACGCCGTGCTCGCCGAGCCCCTGGGCAAGGCCGCCGCCAAACGGCTGCTGGCCGAGGTCGCCCGCGAGGCCGTCACCGGCCGCCGCCCCTTCGACGAGGTCCTGGCCAAGACGCCCGGCCTCGAATCCCGCCTCACCGGCGGCACCAAGCTCCCCGAACTGCTCGATCCCGCCAACTACCTGGGTGCGGCCGAGGAGTTGGTGGAGCGCGTGCTCCACCGGCACCGCACCCGGGCCACGTCGAACGCTGAGGAATGACATGGACGCCCTGACGGATACGCAGCCGGGCACGCTGGCAGTCCAGCAGCCCTACGAGTACGAGCGCGTCGTCCCGGTGGAGCCCGACTGGCGGCGCCTGCCGGGCTGGCGCGACGTCACCCCGGCGCAGTGGCGCGACGTCCAGTGGCAGCGCGCCCACTGCGTGAAGACCCCACGGCAGCTGAGGTCGGTGACCGGGCCGCTGCTCACCGACCGCTTCTTCGAGGACCTGGAGGAGGACCGCCGGCGCTACGCGACGATGTCCATGCTGCTGACGCCGCAGATGCTCAACACCATGGCACCGCACGCGCCGGCCGAGCCGGTGGCGTTCACCGAGACCTTCCTCGCCGACCCCGTCCGCCGCTACATGCTGCCGGTGGCCGGCGACCGCGACCCGGAGTGGCCCAGCCACCCCTTCGCCGAGCGGGACTCGCTGCACGAGGCCGAGATGTGGGTGGTCGAGGGCCTCACCCACCGCTACCCGACCAAGGTGCTCGCCGAGCTGGTCTCCACCTGCCCCCAGTACTGCGGGCACTGCACCCGCATGGACCTGGTGGGCGGCTCCACGCCCCAGGTCGACAAGCTCAGGCTCACCCTGAAGCCGGCCGACCGCCAGGACCAGATGATCGACTACCTCAAGCGCACCCCGGGGGTGCGCGACGTCGTCGTCTCCGGCGGCGACGTGGCCAACGTGCCCTGGCCGCGCCTGGAGTCGTTCCTGATGCGGCTGCTGGACCTGGAGAGCGTGCGTGACATCCGGCTCGCCACCAAGGCGCTGGCCGGGCTGCCCCAGCACTGGCTACAGCCGCAGGTGCTGGAGGGCCTGGAGCGGGTGGCCCGCACCGCCGCCCGGCGGTCCGTCAACATCGCGGTGCACACCCACGTCAACCACGCGCAGTCGGTCACCCCGCTGGTGGCCGAGGCGGCCCGGGCGGCCCTGGACACCGGCGTGCGCGACATCCGCAACCAGGGCGTCATCATGCGCGGCGTCAACGACACGCCCGGGGCGCTGCTCGATCTGTGCATGATCCTGCAGGGCGAGGCGAACATCCTGCCCTACTACTTCTACATGTGCGACATGATCCCGAACGCCGAGCACTGGCGGGTCGCGGTGTGGGAGGCGCAGGAGCTGCAGCACCGCGTCATGGGCTACCTGCCGGGCTACGCCACCCCGCGGATCGTCTGCGACGTGCCCTATGTCGGCAAACGCTGGGTCCATCAACTGACAGACTATGACCGTGAGTTGGGCATCTCGCACTGGACCAAGAACTACCGCACCGGGATCGAGCTGGACGACCCGGAAGCGCTCACGCGCCGCTACCCGTTCTACGACCCGATCACCACCCTGCCCGAGTCGGGTCGCCGCCGGTGGCGCGAGAACGCGGCCAAGGAGGCATGACCATGAGCACCGAGCAGGACTACCGCGCACTCGACCGCCGCGCCGTGCGGCGCAGCGCCGAGATCGTCGCACAGGTCCGCGACGACCAGTGGGACCTCGACACCCCCTGCGAGGGCTGGACCCTGCGCCGGCTCCTGGACCACATGACGGCACAGCACCTCGGGTTCGCCGCGGCGGCCCGGGGCGAGGTGTCCGACACCTCCGTGTGGCAGGAGAAGCCGCTGGCCGACCCCGGGCGCGCCTACGCCGAGGCGGTCGACGAGGTGCTCACCGCCTTCGCCGCCGACGGCGTGCCGGAACGGGAGTTCTGGCTGCCCGAGATCCACCCGAAGCTGCGCTTCCCGGCCACCCGCGCCCTCAGCTTCCACTTCCTCGACTACGTCGTGCACGGCTGGGACGTGGCCGCCTCCCTCGGCGTACCGGCGGCCTACGACGCCGACCTCGTCGAGGCGGCGGCGGACGTGGCCCGCACCGAGGTGCCGGTCGGGCCCGCCCGCGAGCGCCCCGGCGCCTCCTTCCGGCCGTCGCTCGACCTGAGCGGGCACCGGGGCGCCGAGGACCGCCTGCTCGCGGTCCTCGGCCGTGACCCGGCCTGGTCGCCGAAGTGACCTGGTCAGTCCTTGGGCAGCGGCGGCCGGGCCAGCATGTGGCTCTGGCCGCGGAACTCCGCCAGCACCGTCCCGTCCGAGCGGCGCACGGTGACGTCGTACAGGCCGCCGCGGCCGAACCGGCTGCGCTCGACCGCCTCCGCGACCAGCTCGTCGCCGGGCTCGGCCGGGCGCAGGAAGGTGATCTGCGCGCCCTGCGCCACGGTCACCGGGCCGTGCGTGTTGCACGCGAACGCGAAGGCGGCGTCCGCCAGCAGGAACAGGACGCCGCCATGGGCCGTGCCATGACCGTTGACCATGGTCTCGGACAGGCGCATCCACACCGTGGCCCGGCCCGGCCCGGCGTCCTTCAGTTCGATGCCCAGCATCGCGCACGTTCCGTCCGTGGCGTACAGCTCCTCGGCCCGCTGCCGCGCCAGGAGTTCCGCCCCGCCCGCCCCGGCCGTGTCCGTCCCCGTCATCGAAATCCCCTCATCCGTCGGCTTCGAGGAGCAGCATGACATCGCCCGCACCATGGCTGCAGGAACTGAGCGAAACCCCGCCGTCCGAGCGCCGGGCGCGGCTCGCATCGCTCGTCGAGGCCGAGTTCAAGCGCGAACTCATGATGGACGAGACGGACGTACTGCCGCACGACCAGAGCTATTTCGAACTCGGCCTGACCTCGCTGGGCGCCACCGACACCCGGCAGCGCCTGGAGAAGGCGATCGGCCGGCCGCTGGACTCCGCCCAGCTCTTCAACCACCCCACGGTCGGGCACCTCGTCGCCTTCCTGGCCACCGAGGTCCTGCCCGACCTCCTCGCCCCCGCGCAGGAGGCCGCCCCGGCCGCCGCGACAGCCCCCCACCAGGCGGAACCCTCCGTGAAAGACCTGGTCGACGACGTGCTCAAGGAGCTGTACCGGTGACCGAGACCCGCACCGACACCCTGGTCCGACAACTGCTCCTGGAGAAGTACGAACCCATAGCCGTCGTCGGCATGGGCCTGCGTTTCCCCGGCGACAACGAGACCATCGAGGCGTTCTCCGCCTTCCTGCGCGAGGGACGTGCGGGAACCGGGCCGGTGCCCGAGGACCGCTGGGACCAGGCCGCGCTGCAGTCCGCCGAGGAAGCGGCCGGGAAACGCCCCCTCGCGGCCGGCGGGGGATTCGTCTCCGGATTCGACGAGTTCGACCCCAAGTTCTTCAACATCTCGCCCAAGGAAGCCGAGTTCATCGACCCGCAGCACCGCTGGGCGCTGGAGTCCGCCTGGCGCGCCCTGGAATCGGCCAACCTCGACCCGGAGACGCTGCGCGGCGGCAACGGCGGCGTGTACCTCGGTGTCGGCCAGATGGACTTCGCGATCGACGTCGAGGCGCTGGACACCGCGGAACTGGACGCCCATGTCGCCGCCGGCACGGCGCACAGCGCGGCGGCCGGCCGCCTGTCGTACTTCCTGGGCTGGCGCGGCCCCTGCCTGAGCGTGGACACCGCCTGCTCGTCGTCGCTGGTCGCCCTGCACCTGGCCGTGCAGGGGCTGCGCCGCCGCGAGTGCGAGGTCGCCCTGGCCGGCGGCGTCAACGTCAACCACCACCCGCGCAACCACGTCGTGTACTCGCGCGCCAACATGCTCTCCCCGGACGGCCGGTGCAAGACCTTCGACGACGCGGCCGACGGCTACGCGCGCAGCGAGGGCACCGGCATGCTCGTCCTCAAGCGCCTCACCGACGCCCGGCGCGACGGCGACACCGTCCTCGCGCTGGTGCGCGGCTCCGCGGTCCGCCAGGACGGCGAGAGCGGCGGCCTCACCGTCCCCAACGGCACCGCGCAGGCCGCGCTGATGCGGGCCGCCCTGGAGAGCGCCTCCCTGGAACCGGGCGACATCCAGTACGTCGAGGCGCACGGCACCGGCACCTCCCTGGGCGACCCCATCGAGATGGGGTCCATCAACAGCGTGTTCGCCGACTCCCGCGGCGACGGCGCGCCCCTGGTCGTCGGATCGGTGAAGACCAACATCGGGCACATGGAGGCCGCGGCGGGCATCGGCGGCGTCGCCAAGGTCGTCTGCCAGCTGCGGGAGGAGACGATCTACCCGCACATCAACCTGCACACGCCCTCCCGGCACATCCCGTGGGACCGCTACCGGGTGACCGTGCCCACCGGCGGGCCGCGCGCCTGGGAGGCCGACGGCCCGCGCCGGGCCCTGGTCAACTCCTTCGGCTTCGCGGGCACCATCGCCTCGGTCGTCATCGAGCAGGCGCCGCCCGCCCCCGAACGGCCCGCCGCGCCCGCCGGCGGCGCCGACCTGTTCACGCTGTCCGCCAAGGACCCGGCCGCGCTCGCGGCACAGGCCGCGCGCTACCGCGACTTCCTCGCCGACCACCCGGGCGTGGACGTCACCGGCCTGTGCCGCACCGCCAACCTCGGCCGCACCCACCTCGGCGCCCGCCTCGCCGCCCCGGTCTCCTCCCGCGCGGACGTGGACGCCCTGCTCGCCCGCCACCTGGAGCACGCGGGCACCGCACCGCAGGCGCCGGCCGGGTTCCGGGACGCCTCAGTGGCGTTCCTGTTCACCGGCCAGGGCGCGCAGTACCCCGGCATGGGCCGCGACCTGTACGAGCGCTACCCGGTCTTCCGCCGCCACCTCGACGCCTGCGACCGCCTCTTCGCCGCACCGCTCGGCCGCTCCGTCAAGGACATCATGTTCGGCGAGGCACCGGACAGCGCGGAGGCGATCGACCGCACCGAGTTCACCCAGCCCGCGCTGTTCAGCCTGGAGTACGCCACGGCCCGGCTGTGGATGTCCTGGGGCGTACGGCCCACCGTGCTGCTGGGCCACAGCGTGGGCGAGATCGCCGCGGCCGCGCTCGCGGGCCTGTTCAGCCTGGAGGACGCCGTCCGCCTGGTCGCCGTCCGCGGCCGCCTGATGCAGTCCGTCGCCGCGCCCGGCGGCATGACCGCCGTGATGGCCGCCGCCGAGGAGGTGGCCCCCCTGCTGGAGGGGTACGCCGACGTCAGCTTCGGCGCGTTCAACGCCCCGCAGCAGTGCGTGGTCTCCGGCGGCCGGGACTCGCTGGCCGAGATCACCGCGAAACTGGCCGGGCGGGGCGTGCGCACCAAGGACCTGCCGGTCTCGCACGCCTTCCACTCCCCGCTCATGGCCGAGGTCTTCGACGCCTTCCGGGAGGCCGTCGACGGCATCGCCTTCCACGAGCCCCGCCTGAGCTTCGTCTCCGGCGTCACCGGCCGCACCGCCACCCTCGACGAGGTCGGCACGGCGGACTACTGGGTGCGGCACATCGCCGAACCCGTCGACTTCGCCGCCGGCATGGCCGGCGTCCAGGCCCGCGGACGGCACGTGTTCATCGAGGTCGGCCCGGCCGACGCGCTCACCGGCATGGGCCGGCGCACCGACGACGCCGCCGCCCACCTGTGGCTGACCAGCACCGCGCGCACCGACACCGACGCGACCACCGTCCGTACCGCCCTCGCCCGCGCCTACGAGGCCGGGCTGCCCGTCTCCTGGACCGGCTACCACGAGGACCGCCCCGGGCCCCTGGTGGAGCTGCCCGGCTACGTCTTCGGCAAGAAACGCTACCGCCTGCCCGGCACCCGCCGCCCGCGCGCCGTCCCGGCCGCCGCGCCCGGCGGCCTCGTCCACCCGCTCCTCGGCCGGGAAGTGCCCGGCGCGGCCGGGCGGCCCGCCGGCGAGCGCGAGTTCAGCACGCGCCTGGACCCGGGCGCGCCCGCCTACCTCGCCGACCACAAGGTCATGGACCAGGTCGTCTTCCCCGGCGCCGGGTACGTCGAGATGCTGTTCGCCCTCCAGGACGCCGTGCACGGCGAGACCGCGCGGACCGTACGGGACGTGCGCATCCTCGAACCGCTCTTCCTCAAGGACGACGAGCCCGTCGAGGTCCGCACCCGGCTGCGGCCCGAGCCCGGCGCGTCCCCGGCCGACGGCCCGGCCGCGGTCGAGATCGTCAGCCGCGTCGAGGCCCGCGACGGCGTCATCGAACGCGTCCACGCCACCGCCACCCTGGACGCGGCACCCGACACCTCCCGCGCGGCCGCCCTGGAGCCCGTGATCGCCCGGCTGCGCACCGCGGCCCTGCGGCCCGGCACCCCGCAGGCCCGCCACCGCGAGGAGGACCTGTACGAGGGCTACGCCGACCTCGGCCTGCCCTACGGCCCCGAATTCCGCCGCGTCCGCTGCGTCGACCGCTACCCGGACGGCTTCGCCATCGGTGCACTGCGCGGCCTGGACACCCCCGCCCCGGAGCAGCTGCGCGCCTCCCTGCTGGACTGCGCCATGCAGACCCTCGGCGCCGCCGTCGACCTCGACGGCACCTACCTGCCCGTCGGCTTCGGCCGGGTGGAACTCCTCAAACGGCCCAAGGGCGACCTGCGCGTCCTCATCGGCGTCACCCTCGACCGTACGGCCGGTGAACTCACCGCCGACATCGCGGCCCTGGAGGGCGAGCGGCCCGTCTTCGCCGTCGAGGGCGTACGCCTCAAGCGGGTCGCCGCCACCCCCGCCGACCCGGCCGCCCGGATGCTGCTGCGCCCCCGCTGGGCCAAGCGCTCGCTGCCCTCGGCCAAGGCCGCGCCCGGCGCCCGCCGGGTGCTCGCCGTCCACCACGACCCGGCCGCGCTCACCGCGGTCCGGGACCTGCTGGCCGAGGCGGGAACGACCCTGCTGCACGCCCCGGACTCCGCCACCGCCCTGCGCCTGCTGGACGAGCACCCGGACATCACCGGCCTGTGCTGGTTCTGGACCCCCGAGCCCGCCGCCCACGGCGCGGCACGGCTGCGGGCCGAGACCGCGCGCAACTACCGCGACCTGCTCACCCTCACCGGCGCCGCCGAACGCCTCGGCGCCGGCCGCGACCTGCGCGTCCACCTCGTCACCGAACGGGCGCAGTGGCTGCCCGGCGACGGCCCCGGCACCCCGGCGGACGACGCCCTGGCACCCGCGTCCCTGTGGGGCTTCGGCGCCGTCCTGCTCAACGAGTACCCGGCGCTGCGCACCGCCCTGATCGACCTCGAAGGACCCGACCTGCGGCCCCTCGCCGACGAACTGCTGGCCGGGGACGGCGCCGGCGGCGACTTCCAGGTCGCCTACCGCGCCGGGACCCGGCACGTGAAGCGCGTGGTGCCCGCCGCGGCCGACGAGGCCGCCGACGACGGCAACTTCGAGCTGACCGTCACCGAGTACGGCCAGTTCTCCGCGGTCCGCCCGCTGCCGGTCGAGGACCGCGAACCGGCCGGTGACGAGGTCACCGTCCAGGTCCACGCCGCGGGCCTCAACTTCAAGGACGTCCTCAACGCCCTCGGCATGCTGCGCCAGTACGCCCTGGACAACGGGCTGCCGCACGAACCGCTGCCGCTCGGCTTCGAGGCCGCGGGCACGGTCGTCGCGGCCGGCCCCGACGCCCGTTTCCGGCCCGGCGACGAGGTCGTGCTCAGCCGCATCGGCTGCATGCGCCGCCGGGTCACCGTGCCGTCCGCCGTGGTGGTGCGCAAACCGGCCAGCCTCGGCTTCACCGAGGCGGCCGGACTGCCCGCCGCCTACGTCACCGCGTACCACGCCCTGCACCACCTCGCGAAGATCCGCGCCGGGGACAGGGTGCTGATCCACGCCGCCGCGGGCGGTGTCGGGCAGGCCGCCGTACAGCTCGCCCAGCTCGCCGGCGCCGAGGTGTACGCCACCGCGAGCCCCCGCAAGTGGGAGCTGCTGCGTTCCCAGGGGATCACCCGCGTCATGAACTCGCGCACCCTCGACTTCGCCGACGAGGTGCTCGCCGCCACCGGCGGCGAGGGCGTCGACATCGTCCTCAACAGCCTCAACAAGGAGTACGTCCCCGCCGGGCTGCGGACCCTCGCCGACGGCGGCCGGTTCGTCGAACTCGGCAAGATCGGCGTCTGGTCGAGCGAGCGGATGCGCGAGGAGCGGCCCGACGTCGACTACCACACCTTCGACCTCAGCGAACTGCCGCCCGGCGAACTCGACCGGCTCAACCACGACATCCTGACGACGGTGGCCGGCCACATCGAGGCGGGCCGGCTGCGCGCCCTGCCGGCCGTCGGCTACCGGCTCGACGAGACCGAGGAGGCCTTCGGGGTGCTCAGCCGGGGCGCCAACCTCGGCAAGGTCGTCCTCACCTTCCGCGAGGAGCACGAGCGGCCCGCCGCGCCCGTCCGCCTCAGCGACCGCGAGACCTACCTGATCACCGGCGGCCTCGGCGCCCTGGGCCGGGCCACCGCCCGCGAACTGGCACGGCGCGGCGCCCGGCACCTGGCCCTGGTCAGCCGCGGCCTGCCCACGCCCGCCCAGCGGGCCGAACTGGCCGCCGCGCTCGGCGAGGACGTCGAGACCACCGTGCTGCGGGGCGACATCGCCGACCCCGCCGACGTGGCGCGGATCATCGGCACCCTCACAGCCGGCGACGCCCCGCTGGGCGGCGTGGTGCACGCCGCGGGCGTCCTCGCCGACGCCCCGCTGACCGGGCAGACCTGGGAGCGCGTGGAGAGCGTCCTGAGCGCCAAGGTGTACGGCACGTGGCTGCTGCACCGGGCGGTCGCCGACCTGCCCTCGGTGCGGTTCTTCGTCGGCTACTCCTCCATCGCCTCCGTGCTCGGCGCGGCCGGGCAGGCCAACTACGCCGCAGGCAACGCCTTCCTCGACGTCCTCATGCAGTGGCGGTCCGCCGCCGACCTGCCCGGCCTCAGCGTCAACTGGGGCCCCTGGGCGGAGATCGGCATGGCGGCCTCGCTGACCGCCCAGCAGATCAAGGGCATCGAGGACCGCGGACTGAAGTTCGTCCGGCCCCGGGCCGCGCTGCGCGCCCTGTTCACCGCGCTGGCCGGCCCGCACGCCCAGACGATCGCCGGCGAGTTCGACTGGGACGCCTACACCGCCGCCCAGCCGTTCGCCAACGCCCTCTTCCGCGACCTCGTCTCCGACCGGGCACCGGCCCGGCGGCCCGAGGCCGATCTCGACGAGGTGCTCACCCGGCCCAAGGCCGAACGCGAGGCCGCGCTGCGCGCACTGCTGCGCGGCAAGGTCGCCGAGGTGCTGCGCTACGACACCCCCGACGACGTCGACCCCGACACACCGTTCGTCAGCCTCGGCCTGGACTCGCTGGCCTCGGTGGAACTGAAGAACGCGCTGGAGGCCCTGCTGCGCATCCCGCTGCCCGCCTCCACCCTCTTCGACCACCCGGCCGTACGCCCCCTGGCCGCCTTCCTCGACAGCCGCCTCGTCCCGGAGGAACCCCCCGCGGACGGCCCCGCCGACGACGGACCCGGCGACGTACGGGACATGACCGAGGACGAGGCCGACGAGGAACTCGCCGCACTGCGCGAGAGCATGCTCTAGGCGGGACGGAACGGGACGGACGACGTGACGAGCTACATCGACCAACTGGAAGCACTGTCCAGGAAACAGCTCATGGTGATGCTGGCCCGCCGGCACCACGAGCAGACCCAGAAGATCGCCGTGACCGGCATGGGCTGCCGGCTGCCCGGCGGCATCGACGACCCCGCCGCCCTGTGGACCGCGGTGCGCGAGGGACACGTCCTGGACACCGCGTCCGCCGGCGTGCCGGCCGACAGCCTCGGCCGGCCCCGCTGGAACCTCGACGCGGCCGACCTCGCCCCGCTGGCCGGCCGGCTGCGCCAGGGCGCCTACCTGAACGGCGTGGACCTGTTCGACGCCGACTACTTCGGCATCCCCGAGCAGGAGGCGGTCCACATGGACCCGCAGCAGCGGCTGCTGCTCGAAGTCACCGTGCAGGCCCTGGCCGACGCGGGACTGAGCAGGCAGCGGCTGCGCGGCGGCGCCGTCGGCGTCTTCGCCGGCGCCGGGCCCGTGGAGTACCCCTACGCGTGGCTGCGCGGCGGCCTGCCCGCCGGGGCGCTGTCCGCGCACATGAGCACCGGCAGCGCGCCCAGCGCCCTGTCCGGCCGGATCGCCCTGGCGCTGGGCGTGGCCGGACCGGCGGTCACCGTCGACACGGCCTCCTCGTCGATGCTGACCGCCGTGCACCTGGCCGTGCAGGCGCTGCGGCGACGCGAGTGCGACATCGCCCTCGTCGGCACCTGCAACCTGCTGCTGTCGCCGTTCAGCACCGGCATCCTCGACCGGGCCGGGATGCTCTCGCCCAGCGGCCGCAGCCGCCCCTTCACCCGCCGCGCCGACGGGCATGTGCGCGGCGAGGGCTGCGGCGTGGTCGTCCTGGAGCGCCACGCCGACGCCGTACGCGCCGGCCGCCGGCCGTACGCGCTGGTACGCGGCAGCGCGGTGCACGCGCAGGGCGACCGGCCGAGCATGTCCGTGGCCTCCGCCCGCGGGCAGAAGGCCGTCATCGCACGCGCGCTGCGCGACGCCGACCTGGCACCGGAGGAGGTGCGGTACGTCGAGGCGCAGGCGAACGGGTCCCGGCTGGGCGGCCAGATCGAGGCCGAGTCGATCGCCGAGGCGTACGGGCGCCTGTCCCCGGACGCGCCGCCGCTGCACATCGGCTCCGTCAAGGCCAACATCGGCTACCTGGAGACCGCCTCCGGCGGCCCCGGACTGATGAAGACGGCGCTCGCTCTCGACCGCGCCGAACTGCCCCCGCAGCCCGGCGAGGACGACCGCGACCCCGGCATCCCCTGGGACGGCACCTCGCTGCGGCTGGCCTCCCGCGCCCTGCCCTGGCCGGGGCCGGGCCCCCGGCGGGCCGGGGTGAGCGGCTTCGGGTTCTGCGGGACCAACGCGCACGTCGTCCTGGAGAGCGCGCCCGACCGGCCCGCCGCCGAGGGCGACCCGGCCGGGCCCTGGCCGCTGCTCCTGTCCGGCCACCACGCCGCCGCGCTGGCCGCCACCGCCCGGCGGCTGCACCGCAGGCTCACGGACAGCGCCGACTGGAGCCCCGGCGGGGTCTGCCGCACGCTCGCCGAGGGCCGGGACCACCTGGCCGTCCGGTACGCCGCCGTGGTGCACGACCGGGCCGCGCTGCTGCGCGCACTGGCCCGCGCCGCGGACGGGGCCACCGGGACCGCCGGGACCGGCCGCCCGGCCGACGGCGACGGCAGCGGGGGCAGCGACGGGGGCGAGCGCGCCCGCGCCCTGGCCCGGCTCGCCGGCCGGTACACCGCGGGCGACACACCCGACCTCGCCGCGCTGTGGCCCGACGACACCGCCCGGCCCCCGCTGCTGAGGCTGCCCGGACCGGCCCTCACCGGCCGCCGCCACTGGCCCGACCACCACGACTGGACCTGACCGCCCATGGAGGGGACCGCCCGCATGCACTACCCCAATCTCCGGACCGCCGCCGACACCGTGGCCTTCCACGCGGCACACCGGCCGCGGCAGACCGCGCTGGTGTGCGAGGGCCGGGAGGTCAGCTACGAGCGGCTGCACCGCGACAGCAACCGCAGCGCGCGTGCCCTGGCCGCCGCCGGCGCCGGCCCGGGCACCCGCGTCGCCTACCTCGGCAAGGAGTCGGAGCACTACTACGAGATCTTCTTCGCCTGCGCCAAGACCGGCGCCGTCCTCGTCCCGGTCAACTGGCGCCTCGGCCCCGGCGAGGTCGACCACATCCTCGGCGACTCGGGCGCCGAACTCATCTTCGCCGAGCGGGAGTACGCCGACGCGGCACGCCGCACCGGCGCCGGACTCCCCTCCCGCCCCGCCGTCGTGGAACTGGACGACGAGCAGGCACGCGGCGCCGCCTTCACCGCCTGGCGGGCGCCCCACGCCGAGGACGACCTGCCGGCCGGGGCGGGCCCCGACGACCCGGTGGTGCAGCTCTACACCAGCGGCACCACCGGGCTGCCCAAGGGCGTCGTCCTCGCCCACCGCAGCTTCTTCGCCGTCGCCGGCCTGCTCGCCGAGCACGAGCTGGACTGGATCGACTGGGAGCCCGGGGACGTCAGCCTCATCAGCATCCCCGGTTTCCACGTGGCCGGCATCTGGTGGGCCATGCAGGCCCTCAACGCCGGGGCGAAGAGCGTCGTGATGCGGATGTTCGCCGCCCACGACGCCGTACGGCTGATCCGCGAACTGGGGGTCACCACCACCCTCGCGGTGCCCGCGATGCTCCAGATGATGCTGGCCGAACCCGGCGTCGGACCCGACGACTTCCGCTCCCTGCGGAAGGTCACCTACGGCGGCTCACCGATCTCCGAGACCCTGCTGCTGCGGTGCATCGAGACCCTGCGCTGCGACCTGGCGCAGCTGTACGGGCTCACCGAGAGCGGCAACACCGCCCTGTGCCTGCCGCCCGCCGACCACGTGCCCGGCAGCCCCCTGCTGCGCGCGGCCGGCCGGCCCTACCCGGGTGTGCGCGTGGCGGTGACCGACGACACCGGCACGCCGCTGCCCGCGGGCGCCGTCGGGGAGATACGCCTGCGCACCCCGGCCGCGATGATCGAGTACTGGGGCCTGAAGGAGGCCACCGACCAGACCCTGGTCGACGGCTGGCTGCGCACCGGCGACGCCGGCTACCTGGACGAGGACGGCTACGTCTACGTCTGCGACCGCATCAAGGACACCATCATCGTGGCCGGCGAGAACGTCTACCCGGCCGAGGTGGAGAACGCCCTGTGCACCCATCCCGCGGTGGCCGAGGCCGCGGTGATCGGGGTCCCGGACGACAGCTGGGGCGAGGCGGTCCGCGCCTTCGTCGTGCTGAAGCCCGGGACGGCGGCCAAGCCCCGGGAGCTGAAGATGTTCCTCCAGGGCCGCCTGGCCGACTTCAAGTCCCCGGGCGGCTACGAGTTCGTCGACCGGCTGCCCCGCAACCCCAGCGGCAAGATCCTCCGCCGGGAACTGCGCGACCGCTTCTGGTCGGACCGCGACCGCCAGGTCAACTGACCTGCGCGCCCGGACGGGCGGTGGACGGGGGCGGGGGACGGGATTCCGCCCGCCCGCCGCCCGTCCCGGTCCGCCGGTCCCTAGCGGCAGCACCCCCGGTGCCGCCACTCGGCGCCGTGCCAGTAGGCGGCCGTGTCCCGCAGCGCGGAGGGCGCCGCCGCCCGCACCCGGTTGGGGCGGGCGGGCCGCGCACCGGCCGCCGCCGGGCGGCGGAACGGCTCCAGCAGCTCCGGCACGGTGTGCAGCCTGCCGTCCACCATCACCTGGCGCACCGCCGCCGCGGCGGAGACATCGCGCAGCGGATCGCCCGCCACGAACGCCAGGTCGGCCAGGTACCCGGGCGCGACGGCGCCCAGCGTGTCGCCGAGCCCCAGGCAGCGGGCGGCGTTGCCGGTCGCGGTGGTCAGCGCCTCCCACGGCGCGAACCCGTACTTGGTCAGCGCGCGCAGGTTCTGGTGGAGGCTGATGGCGATGTCGTCCAGCGCCGCGTCCGTGCCCGCCACGACCAGCCCGCCGGCCCGGTGCACACGCAGCAGCATGTCGCAGTCGCCCACCGTCCAGGCGTGGTTCAGCTCCGCGTCCGGACCGGAGGCGGCGCTGTCCGCCTTCTGCCGCAGCCGCGCGTACTCCCAGTCGGGGAACAGCACCCGGGTGCGCTCGTCCTCGACCAGGGACCGGTCCCCGGCCAGCAGCTCGGTGGCGAACAGCGTGGTCGTGGAGATCCACATGCCGGTCGCGGCGAGCAGGTCCACGGAGTCCTGGAAGGTGCGGCCCGCGGCGAAGCTCAGCGTGCGCGAGTAGCCGAGCCGGTTGCCGCCGCCGGTGTGCTCCATCCCGTCCAGCCCCACGCGGGCGGCCGGGTACAGGTAGTGCGAGGTGACCGGCACCCCGGCCGCGTGCCCGCGCTCCACCAGCTCCTGCTGGAGGTCGAGCGGCAGCCGGATGTAGGACTTCAGCAGGTCGTAGCGCAGCGCCAGGGCGCGCCGCAGGTCACGGTCGAGCTGGGCACGCGAGAACACCGGGCGCATCACCCGGTGCCGGCCCCGGGTGCCCTCGAAGCCGTCCCCGGAGCCGAAGTACCGCGGCCCCACCCGGGCGCCCGCCGCCAGCGCCTCCCGGTTCTCCACCATCTGGTACGCGGGATCGCCCGGCGTACGGCTGGTGGTCACGCCGTACGCCAGCCAGGCCCTGCCCTGCCGGTCGCCCCACTGGGGGCCGCGCCAGTGCCAGTGGTTGTGCGTGTCGATCAGGCCCGGCATGACGGTGAGTCCCGAGGCGTCCACGACCTTGCCGCCGCGGACGGCACCGCGGCGCGCCACCTCGGTGATCCGGCCGTTCTCCACGACCACGTCCACCTCGTGGCGCAGCCGGTCGCCGCCGCCGTCCCACACGGCCCCGGCCCGCACCACGGTCCGTCCCGCAGGGGCGGGCCTGTGGCTCCAGGTCAGCCGGGTGGGCAGGGTGCGCGCGCCCTTCCCGTCGAGGCCCACGGCGCGCAGCCGCCCCTCGCTCAGGTAGAGCAGGGTCGCGCTGCGGGCGCCGATGGACAGCGAGTCCGCGGTGTCCTCGGTCAGCAGCTCCGGCCCGCCGGTGATCCGGCCGCCGGCGTCCACCGGCACCCGCCACACCTGGCTCTCGACGCCGACCACGAGATGCCTGCCGTCCGGTGTCCACAGGGGGCCGTCGCCGCTGCGGGTGGACAGCGACCGCTCCGGCGCGACGGCCTGGTAGCGCACCTCGTGGGTGTCCAGGTCGACGGTGAGGATCTGGTTGTGCCCGTTGCCCTCCGCGCGCCGGGAGTACGGGGCGACGGCGGCCAGCGCGATCAGCCGCCCGTCGGGGGACCAGGCCGGCGGGCCCGGCTGGTACAGCTCGTCGACGACCTTGGTGACCGAGCCGTCCGCGACCGTCAGCACCCAGGTGGCGCCGCTCTCGTCCTGGTACGCGATCCGGGTGCCGTCGGGCGACCAGCGCGGCGAGAGCTGGGCGTCGGGCAGGTCGGTGAGCCGTTCGTCCGTACCTCTGGCGACGTCGTGGCGCCAGAGGTTGGCCGTGCCGGCCCGGTCGCTGACGTAGACGAAGGAGCGCCCGTCGGGCGACCAGTCGGGGGAGGCGTTCCAGTAGCCGTCGGCCACGGCCTTGCGCGGCCGCGCGCCCTCGGTCAGCAGCCACAGGGCGTTGAGCGCGCGCACGACGACAGTGCGCCCGTCCGGCGAGAGCGCGGGGTCGGCGAGGCCGAGGAGCCGCTGCGGGCCCCGGGAGGTGAGGTCGGGCGCGCGGCGCGGATGCCGGTCCGCCCGGGGCACGCTCACGGTCGCGCTGAACGGGACGTCGGTCCGCTCGCCGCGCAGGGTGCGGCGGCGGATGCGCCCGTCGGCGGTGTACAGCAGTTCGCCGGCGGACAGCCAGACGGGCGCCAGCGGGAACACGTCCTCGTCGTCGGTCAGTTCCCGCCCGTCCAGCATGAGGGCCGCGCGCGGCCCGGTCACCTGCACATAGGCCAGGCGCTGCCCGTCCGGGGCGAACGCGGGCGCGTACAGGACCGCGCCGGCGGCGCCGGTGAGCAGGGTCTTCGTCGCCCCCGAGCCGACGTCGACCGACTCGATGGCCGTGCCGTCGGCGACGTACGCCACCCGCCGCCCGTCCGGGGACCAGGTGGGCATGGCGAGGTCGCGGTCGCCCCGCGTCAGCGCGCGGGTCCGGCCGCTGCCGGTCTCCAGGACCCAGATACGCCCGGCGTGCCCGCGGTCGGAGGAGAAGGCGACGAGCCGCCCGTCCGGCGAGAACTTGGGCTCCTGGTCGTACGCCGGCCCCTCGGTCAGCCGCCGCAGCCCCGTCCCGTCGGCGCCGATCCGCCACAGGTCGTACGTCCCCTCGCGGAACGACTGGAACACCAGGCTCCGGCCGTCGGGCGCCCAGTGCGGCTGCGTCGCGTCCTGGTCGTCCGCGGTCAGCCGGCGCGCGGCGCCGCCGGCCGCGGGCAGCAGCCAGATCGCGTTGAGCGCGTCGAGGGCGAGCGTCCGCCCGTCGGGCGAGAGGGCGACGGCGAGGTTGGCGCCCTCCCGGGCGACGACCCGCGTCTCGGCGGCGGCGCCGCTACCTTCCGCCACCGCACCGGCCGACCCCGCCCCCGCTGTCGCGGAGGTGCCGGAGGTGTCGGCGGCGGTGGCGGCGGTGGCGCTGTCCACCGCACCGGCCACCGGCAGGAGCGCCCCGAGCCCCACGGCACCACCGCGCAACAGCGCGCGCCGCGGCACCCCGGTGCCTTGCTCCCCGTCCCCGGCCTGCGGTGCGAAACTGCTGGACGTCATGGAATCCCCCCGTCCGAAGGCCGCGGCCCACTGCGGCCGCCGCCGGTGATCCGGCCCGTTCACGCGAGTGCTGCACGCGCACGGCTGTGACACGTGTACCTGCGTGCGATGCCGCAACCCTATCGCGCGGGCAGTGATGTAGGCAGTAATACGTGTACGCTGCAACGCAATTGACGGGCCGTCAGATAGGTCGGGTGGATCAGGTGCGTCAAGCGTGGCTGCCCGCCGACTCCTGCTCCGGTTCCGGTTCCGGCTCGGGTGCCGTGACATGGTCGGGCCGGGGGAGCAGGAGCGGGGTGGCCAGGATGAGCAGTCCCGCAACCGCGAGGGTGGTGCGGGGCCCGGTGACGCCGGCGAGGAGGCCGCCGAGCGCGGTGAGGACGGCGATGGCCGCCTGCTGGCCGACCGACCAGGCCGTCAGGGTGCGGGCGACCAGCTGCCCGGGGGTGTGTTCGAGCCGGTAGGTGGCGAGCACCGGCGTGTACAGGCTCATGTTGACGATGATCGCCAGCTCGACGGCCATCACGGTGACGAGACCGACGACACCGGGACGCACGAAGGCCAGGCCGATCAGCCAGACCGCGCGCAGGGTGCCGACCGTCCGGAAGACCCTGGCCCGGCCGTACCGGGCCACGACCCGGCGGGCCAGCCGGGAGCCGACGAGCCCGCCCAGACAGGGCGCGGCGAAGGCGAGGCCGTACTGCCAGGGCGGGAACCCGAGCTGGCGCAGCAGGAGCACGGCCAGCACCGGTTCGGTGGCCATGATCAGGCCGGCGACGAGCACTTGGTTGAGATAGAGCGCCCGCAGCCCGGGATGGCCCATGATGTGCCGCCAGCCGCCGAGCAGCGCGCCCGCCCCGACCGGGCTCTTCCCCGACGCCCGCGGCGCCTCCTCCCGGCCGCGGATCGCGATGATGCCCAGCGCGGACAGCAGATAGCTGAGCGCGTCCGCCACCACGGTGGTGACCGGCCCGAACAGGCCGATCGCCGCCCCGCCCAGCGGGGGCCCGACCGCGATGGAACTCCAGTTGGTCGACTCGAAGCGCGCGTTGGCCACCAGCAGGTCGTCCGGCCGCACGAGCGCCTTGAGATAGGCGCCGCCGGCCGCGTTGAAGGCGATCTTGGCCGCGGCCGCCACGGCCGACACCCCGAGCAGCTGGACGAAACCGAGCCACCCGAAGGCATAGGCGAGCGGGACCGTCGCCATGACCGCGAACCGGGTCAGATCCATCGCGATCATGACCGGGCGCTTGCGCCGGAACTCCACCCACGGCGCGAGCGGCACCGCGATCAGCGCGCCCACCGCCGGCCCCACCGCGGACAGCGCGGACACCTCGGCGGGACCGGCGTGCAGGGCCAGCACGGCGATCAGCGGGAGCGCCCCGAACCCCAGCCCGGACCCGTAGGCGCTCACCGCGTACGCCGCCCACAGCCAGCCGAACCGCCGGCCCAGTCGTCTCCTGCCCACCATGCCCAGCGCGCCCCTCGATGATCCACACGAACAAACCGACGTTGACCGGTGAGAGCCAACCGGCAGCCCGGCCCCAGGTCAAACAACCACCCGGCCGATCCGGCACAACCATTGGTTGTCCCCTAGGGTGGATCGGCGTGGACCTCGAAGCCGTACGCACCTTCGTCACCGTGGCCGGAGCGGGCCAGTTCCAGAAGGCCGCCACCGACCTGTCGATCACCCAGCAGGCCGTCTCCAAGCGTGTCGCCGCCCTCGAACGCGACCTCGGCGTCCGGCTGTTCACCCGTACGCCGCGCGGCGCCGACCTCACCATCGACGGACAGGCGTTCCTGCCCCACGCGCGCGAGCTGTTGCGCGTCGCCGAGCGCGCGGTCACCTCGGTGCGCGCCGGCCGCCGTCCGCTGCGTGTCGACGTGATCAACTCGCGCGGCGCGGCCTCGGGCCTGATGCGCGGCTTCCACCGCGCGCACCCCGGCATCGACCTCGACGTGGTGATGCTCTTCGACATCGAGACCGCCGTCGCCGCGCTGCGCTCCGGCTCGATCGACGCCTCCTTCCGGGCGGTGGCCGCGCCCGGCCGGCCCCTCCCCGAGGACATCGACGCCGTCCGGGCCGTCGACGAACCGCTCCAGCTCCTCACCGGCCCCGACCACGCGCTCGCGGACGCCCGGTCGCTGACCGTCGCCCAGCTCACCGGTCACCGGATCTGGATGCCCGGCCTGGCCCCCGGCACCGAGTGGTCCGCCTACTACGACGACCTCGTCGCCGAGTTCGGCCTCACCATCGAGGCGACCGGCCCCAACTTCGGCTCCGACGCGCTCCTGGACACCATCGCCGACACCCCGGCCCTGGCCACCTTCATGGGCGAGCACACCCGCCTGATCTGGCCCGCCGGCCACGGCCTGCGCCGCATCCCGGTCACCGGCCCGACCCCCGTCTACCCGCACGCGCTCCTGTCCCACCGGGACAACCCCCACCCGGCCCTGACCACCCTGCGCACCCACCTCGCCACCACGACGGCCGCCCACGATGTCCCCGGGACCTGGACACCGGCCTGGACCCACCCGCGCTGACCGGCCCCGGGGCCCGGCAGCGGGGCGGCGGGCATGAAAAGGCCGCCGCCGCGCTCCGTGCGCGGCGGCGGCATCCCGTCCAGGGTTCAGCCGGTGTAGTAACCGGCCAGATCCGCGATCAGATCGACGGTCCCGGCCCGGTTGTAGAAATCGACCTTGCCGTTGACGACGGGCACGATGACGAGGTTGGGCGTGGTCTCTCCTGCCGTGAAGTTGAGGTTGGAGGCGCTGGTGCGGGTGGTGCCGTCGGGGTAGACGGTGACGAAACCGCCGGTCGTCGGGTTCGTGGCGGTCACGTTCATCACCACGGCCGTGGCGTCCACCGGCACACCGTCGCGGCCGCCCACGGTCAGCGCGACCGTGCCGCCCGGTCCGACCTTGGCCTTCCGTACGCCGGTGCCGTCACGGGTGTCCATGATCCGCACCGGCCCCGCGTTGCGCTCGACGGAGCCGCCGGCGCTGTAGTACCCGCTGATGTCGGCGATGAGGTCGACGGTTCCGGCGCGGTTGTAGAAGTCGACCTTGCCGTTGACGACGGGGACGATGACGAGGTTGGGGAAGTTCTGCCCGGCGGTGAAGTTGAGGTTGGAGGCGCTGGTGCGGGTGGTGCTGTCGGGGTAGACGGTGACGAAGCTGTTGGCGGTCGGGTTGGTGGCGGTCACGTTCATGACCACGGCGGTGACCCCGCTGGCCGGTACCCCGGCCTTTCCGGTGACCTGGAGGCTGACCGTGCCGCCGGCCCCGACCTTGCCCTTGGCCACGCCGGTGCCGTCACGGGTGTCCATGACCCGCGTCGGCGTGAGACTGCTCAGCCTGGAACCGCTGCCGTCACTCGTGTAGTACCCGCTGATGTCGGCGATGAGGTCGACGGTTCCGGCGCGGTTGTAGAAGTCGACCTTGCCGTTGACGACGGGGACGATGACGAGGTTGGGGAAGTTCTGCCCGGCGGTGAAGTTGAGGTTGGAGGCGCTGGTGCGGGTGGTGCTGTCGGGGTAGACGGTGACGAAGCTGTTGGCGGTCGGGTTGGTGGCGGTCACGTTCATGACCACGGCGGTGACCCCGCTGGCGGGCACCCCGGCCTTTCCGGTGACCTGGAGGCTGACCGTGCCGCCGGCCCCGACCTTGCCCTTGGCCACGCCGGTGCCGTCACGGGTGTCCATGACCCGCGTCGGCGTGAGCGGCTTGAGCGTGCCGGTGGGCGGAACGGCCGGCCGGGTCACGCTGACATCGCTCGCCTTGACATAGGCGAGGCGGTGGTTGAAGCGGATCGGGTAGTACGACGTGCTGCCCTTGACGAACAGGCAGTCCGGAGTGGCCGAGCAGTTCAGGTTCTCGGCGTAGTAGAAGTCACCGCTCACCGCGGGCAACGCGGTGTAGGACTGCCCCGGCTGGACGAACTCACGGCTGAGCGGAGTCAGCTGCTGGTTCGGGTCGGAGGCCACGGAGCCCAGCGCGGCCGGGTAGGCGGCGGTCTCCGGGTAGGCGCGGCCGTACACCGCGACCGGGGCCGTTCCCGCGGGAGTGACCAACTGCCGCGCGATGCCGGCGTTCGCCATGGTGTAGGCGCCGCCGGGGTTGTAGAACCACGCCTTCTGGCCGTCGTACCAGATGGCCGTCCAGTCGCCCTGCACCGCGGCGACCACGAAGGTCTGGCCGACCACGGCCTTGTCCGTCCAGTCCGGTCCCCGGGTGGTCCCGGTGACCGTGCCGTCCGCCGTGAACATCGGATCGGTGAGCAGCGCGGCCGTGGCCGACGGAGCGGTGCGCAGATAGACGAAGTTGGCCGGACTGGCCGGACAGGCACCCGTGGCCGCACCGCACCCGGTGAGAGCCGGCTCGTAACCAGTGCTCCACGGCGCGTTGATGGTGACCTCGCCGCCGACCACGGGCATGCCGTCGCCGTCGGGCGAGGCACCCAGCAGCGACAGGTAGTGGCTCCAGTTCCACCACGGACCCGGGTCCCAGTGCATGCCCTTGTAGTACGCGTCGAGGGGACCGGGGATGTCGTCGTGGCCGACGATGTGCTCACGGTCGAGCGGGATGCCGAACCGCTGGGCGAGATACTTCACCAGCGCCGCCGAGGACTGGTACTCCTGCTCGCTGTACCAGCTGCCGTACGTCAGCGCGTAGCCCTCGTGCTCGATGCCGAGCGAGTGGTCGTTGGTGTACTTGTTGCCGGCGTGCCAGGCGATGTCCTTCGTGCGCACCATCTGCGTGACCGAGCCGTCGGCGCCGATCACGTAGTGGGCGCTGGTGTACGCCGACGGCCGCTGGAACTGGTTGATCGCGGACGACGCCGTGCTCTCGGTGTCGTGGATGACGAGGGTGTCGATGGCGTCGCCGTCCGCCGGACGGTTCGCCAGGGCGTAGTTGCCGTAGTCGCTCTGGTCGGTGCTGCTGTTGAGCGCGTACGCGGCGGGAGTGAACGTGCACGTCAGCGTGGACGGGCATTCCGGCGCCGGGTCGGGCGTCCTGGGGGAACGGGCCCCGGCGGACGGCCCGCCTGACGCGGCCGGCAGGCCGGGGCTCACCGTGACCGCCCGGCGCACCGACAGCGAGGGGTCGGCGGGCAGCGTCACCTCCTGGCCGTCCAGGGTGACCCGGTGGGCGCCGGCGCGGACGGTCGCGAGGACCCGGTCGGCGAACTGCCCGGCGACCTGGGAACTGGCGGACTGGCTGTACCGCGACACGGCCGGGTACCACTGCCCGGGATCGGCGGGCAGCGAACCGGCCGACTCGCGCTCGTAGGAGGCGAGCAGCGCGGCGGCACCGCGCACACTCTGCCGCATGGAGGAGCGCAGCGACGCCGGCGAGGAGTGGATCGCGGACGCGGCCGTGTCGAGGGTGCGCATCGCCGGGGTGATCGCGGTCGACGAGGCGCTCGCGCCGTTCCTGGCGGCCCCGTGGGCCCCGGCGGCCCCGCTGTTGGTCGCGGCGGAGGGGTGGCTGCGGGGGCCGCCGCCCTCGCCGTACCCGTCGCCCTCCGGCGCGCCGCCGCCCGGCGCCGGCTTCAGATCGGCGGCACTGACCGAGGTCAGGCCCATCACGTTGTAGTTGCCGGTGACCGAGGGCCGGCCCTGATGCGACTCCCACAACGTCATCTGGTACGAGACGGCCATCAGCACACTGCTCGGCACCTGGAACTCGGCGGCGGCCGAGCGGAATTCGGCCTGCAGCGCGTGCGAGGGGCCGGCGCCCGGCGCGGTACCGGCCGACGCGCCGGCGCCGTCCGCTGCCAGGGCCGCCGGTGCGCCCCCTCCCACCACGAGCCCGCAGGCGGCGAGCCCGCCCGCCAGCCCGAGCCGCAACCGCGGCCTGGATCTACGATGTCGCGAACGCAAGAAGCTACCTCACTCGGATCAGCAAGAGACAAGACAGGAGACAAGACAAGAGAGCAAGTCAAGAGACAGGACAAGCGGGGACAGACGGGGACAGCAGGGGCGAGCAGGGGACAGGACAAGCACGTGCCGTCCGGCCCCATGATCCCCCAGCGGCACCGGACAAGGAACGTCGCGGTCCCCCGGAAGCTGCCGGTCCGTGGGCCGCTGAGCGCGGCGAGTGAGAGGACGCGAAGTCGTGGATGTGTACGAGGCCGTGGACAGCCGCAGGGCCGTGCGGGCGTTCAGCGACGAACCGGTGCCCAGGGAAACACTCGAACGCGTGCTGGCTGCCGCGACCCGCACTCCGTCCAGCGGGAACCTCCAGCCGTGGCATGTGTTCGTCGTGTCCGGCGAGCCCTTGGCCGAACTGAAGCGGCGCGCGACGGCCAGGGCACGGGCGGGAGACCCGGGTGACGAGCGGGAGTAGCCGATGTATCCGGCCGAACTGGCCTCGCCCTACCTGGACCGCTTCTCCGCCGCCGCCGCCCAGCGGTACAGGGCGCTGCGGATCGAGCGCGACGACCCGGACCGGCCCAGGAAGATCGCGGCCTTGAACTCGGAGGCGTTCGGGGCGCCGGTCGTCCTCTTCTGCTACCTCGACCGCGCGATGGGCCCCGGGCAGTGGGCGGACGCGGGAATGTACCTGCAGACGGTCATGCTGCTGCTGCGGGCGGAAGGGCTGCACAGCTGCCCCCAGGTGATGTGGACCATGTACCGCGAGACGGTCAGCCGGGCGGTCGGTGCCGACGGCGGACTCGTGCTGCTCTGCGGTGTCTCGGTGGGGTACGAGAAGGAGGGCGTACCGCGGCTGCGTACCGGCCGGGCGGACCTGGCGGAGACAGTGAGCTTCATCGGAGAGTGACCCGGAGTGGGCCGGCCCCGCACCGAGTTCACCTTCGGCGGCGACGAGGGCGGCGGCCGCTGCTCTTGTGATCCATCTCATAGCCGGGGAATTGAATGACCCGCGGGTATGGTGAGCCGCGCCCGAGGCGGCAATGCCTCCGGCAGCAGCGAAACTTCCGACATCGAAACGGAAACAACCATGAAGATTCTGGTGACCGGCGCTTCCGGCGGAGTCGGGTACGAACTGACAGCGCAATTGGCCGCCGCGGGTCACGAGGTGCGCGCCATGAGCCGCCGCCCGCCGAGCGGAACGGTCCCGGGAGTGGAATCCTTCGTCGGCGACCCCGCGGACGCCTCGGTGTTCAGGAAAGCATTGGCCGACGTCGACGGAGTCTTCGTCAACTCCGTCTTCCTCGACAGCGCGAGGACCGCCGAAAAGGTCTCGCGGATCGTCTCCGAGAAGGCGACCCCGCGTATCGCCCTGCTGTCCTCGCTCTGCACCTTCACCCGCCGCGGCGACCTCGCGTACGCCGATCACCTCGGCGGCATCGTCGACGCCTTCCGCGCCCTCAACCCGCGTACCGTCAGCGTCCACCCCGGCCAGTTCGCCACCAACGTCCTGAATTGGCGGCCCATGCTGAAGGACGGGAAGGTCGTCCACCCGTTCGGCGATGTGCGGGTCCCGGTGATCGACCCCCATGACATCGCGGCCGTCGCCAAGGCCGGACTGACCGAGGACGGCCACGAAGGAGAAAGCCTCAAAATCTCCGGGGTCGATTCGCCCAGCCCGCGAGAGAAAGTCGCCATCATCGCCGAGGCCACCGGCCGCGCGATCGATTTCGAGGAATCCTCCGAAGACGAGGCGCGCACGCACCTGAGCCGGTCCATGGGCCCGGACCTGCTCGACTACTACATCACCATGCACGGATACCCGAAGCCCGCCGAACAGGAAATCCTGCCCACGGTGGAAACCCTCACCGGCGAACGCCCCCGCACTTTCCGGCAATGGCTCACGAACAATCTCGCAGCCTTCGAGTAGTCCCCGGCCAGTCCCCGACACGTGAGCGGGACGCGCCCATTCCTCACGCGCGCGACGACCGCTCGGCGGCGACCGCCGCACGCCCTCTTCCCGGGCCCGCCCCACCGGCGCGGACGACACCGCGCCCGACTCATGGCCGAATGATCGTATGACGGAGCCGTAGGTGGGGTAGAACGTACCGCGGGCGCCTTCCCCCAGGGGCGGGCCCCGCTACTCATCCCGGCCGGCAACCCCGGCGATATCGAAGGACACGCAGTATGGCCAGCGGCACCGTGAAGTGGTTCAACTCCGAGAAGGGCTTCGGGTTCATCGCGCAGGACGGCGGCGGACCGGACGTCTTCGCTCACTACTCCAACATCTCCGGCAACGGGTACCGCGAGCTGGTCGAGGGCGAGACGGTCACCTTCGACATCACGCAGGGCCAGAAGGGCCCCCAGGCCGAGAACATCGTGCGCGGCTGACGTCCTTCGCCGGCCTCTGGAGTGTGTAGAGTGGCACCACCGACGCGGGGTGGAGCAGCTCGGTAGCTCGCTGGGCTCATAACCCAGAGGTCGCAGGTTCAAATCCTGTCCCCGCTACGCAAGAGAGGGGCCCGGCATCAGCCGGGCCCCTCTCGCGTTGTGGCCGCGGTCCGCGTCCACACACAAGACGATCATGTTCTTCTCATCTCGGCCACACGCCGTCGCACCTCGCGCACAACCGTCATCTCCGTCCCCCTGAGCGGCAGGTGACGGCTGGTAACGTGCGCGCCGTTCCCCAGAAACGCGCACAGAAGCACGCACAGAAGCACGATCCACAGCACCACGACGCACAGAATCACCCACCGATCCTCGATCCTCGCTCCCGATCCTTGGACGTTCTATGACTGGTACGCCAGACGAAACCCCCACGAACTCCTTCGTCCCGGGCGGAAGCCGCCGGCACCGCAAGGCGCGAGTGAGCCGCGTAGGCGCGCGGCGTTCCCTCGTCCTCGCGATGGCCGTACCCGTGGCCTCCGCCACGCTGGCCGGTACCTCCGCCTTCGCCGCCGACGGCACCACCGGCACCACCGGCAGCACCGTCACCGCCGGCAGTACGGCCCACGGCGCCGGCACCGGCCGACCCGGCACCCTCACCGCCGCCGACGCCCAGCTCGTCAAGAACCTCAACGAGCGCATCGCCGACAAGCGTCTCGGCCCCGACGTCAGCGGAGTCGTCCTCGACGGCGACACCGACACCACCCTGTGGGACCACAACGGCGCCACCGCGCTCATGCCGGCCTCCAACGCCAAGCTCGCCACGGCGACCACCGCCCTGACCCTGCTCGGCCCGGACCACCGGTTCACCACCAAGGTCGTCTACGGCGACGGCACCCTCACCCTCGTCGGCGGCGGCGACCGCACCCTCACCAGCGCCGGCCTGGCCGAGATGACGAAGGCCGCGGTCGCCGGGCTGAAGGCGGCCGGCCGCGCCGACGTCAAGGTCCGTGTCGACGACAGCCTGTTCGCCGCGCCGAGCCTGGCCGACGGCTGGAACCAGGGCTACTACCCGACCGAGGTGGCGCCGGTCCGTTCCCTCGTCGTCGACGGTGCCGCCGTACAGGACACCGCCCTCGACGCGGGCCAGGTCTTCGCCAAGCAGCTCACCGCGGCCGGCATCACCGTCGACGGCCAGGTCGGCCACGCCACGGCGAGCCGGTCCGCCGTACCGGTGGCGCAGCACACCTCCGGGCCGCTGTCGGACATCGTCAAGAAGATGCTCAAGACCAGCGACAACAACATCGCCGAGACGCTGCTGCGGATGACCGCCGTGGAACGGGGCGTGCCGGCCACCTTCGAGGGCGGCGTGCAGCTCGTCCGCCAGGTGCTGAGCGCCTACGGGGTGTCTTCGGACAACTTCGTGCTGCACGACGGCAGCGGCCTGTCCCGCGCCGACCGCATCCCGGCCGCCACCCTCGCGCAGCTCCTCGAAGCGATCACGCGCACCCCCGCCCTCAGCTCGATCGTGGACGGCCTGCCGGTCGCCGGCGAGGCCGGTTCCAGCCTCGGCCCGGAGTGGGGCCGCTTCGACGACGCCCACTCCAAGTGCGCCGTCGGCAAGGTGCACGCCAAGACCGGCACGCTCACCGGTGCCGTCGCGCTCAGCGGCGTGACGAAGACCGCGGACGGCGAGTGGCGGGTCTTCTCGTTCATCGAGAACAACTCCACGGCCGACCCGGCGGGCATCAAGGACGCCATGGACGGCCTCGCCGCCACGGTGAACGGCTGCTGGGCCTGACCGCCTGACAACACCTGACATCGGCTGACCGGTCGTCATCGCCTCCGAGGCGCCGGGGTGCACGCGTCGGCCCGTGCTCCCGGCGCCTTCCCTCGACACGCCCGGCTATGAGGATTTTATGTGAGAGTCCCTCTCTTCTCGTCCTGTTGACGATATGACCGCATCCCCGTTATCGTCGTACTGACGAGATCAAGGGGGTCCCACATGGCCGACATCACCCGGCGCTTCGGCTGGCGCCATCTGCGCTCCGCGCCCACCGCCCACATCCGCCACCACAAGCGCGGCCGCCTCGCCCACGACGGACGCGGGCTCAGCTTCTGGTACCGGTCGCTGTCGGCGGCGCTCTCCGAAGTCCCGGTCGACGACCGGGAACTGGCCATGGCGTTCCACGCCCGTACGGCCGACTTCCAGGATGTCAGCGTGCAAGCCACCGTCACCTACCGGATCAGCGACCCGGCCGAGGCCGCGAACCGGCTCGACTTCTCCGTGGACCCGGACAGCGGGAACTGGCGCGGCACCCCCCTGGAGCAGATCGCCACCCTCCTCACCGAGACCGCGCAGCAGCACGCCCTGGACGTACTGGCCCGGACCCCGCTGGCCGCCGCCCTCGTGGACGGCGTCGCCGCCGTACGGGAACGGGTCGCCACCGGCCTCGCCGCCGAACCCCGCCTCCCCGCCACGGGCATCGACGTGGTGGCCGTGCGCGTCGTCGCGATCCGCCCCGAGGCCGAGGTGGAGCGCGCCCTGCGCACCCCGGCCCGCGAGCAGATCCAGCAGGAGGCGGACCGGGCCACCTACGAACGGCGGGCCGTCGCCGTCGAGCGCGAACGCGCCATCGCCGAGAACGAACTGGCCAGCCAGATCGAACTGGCCCGCCGCGAAGAGCAGTTGGTCGAGCAGCGCGGCACCAACACGCGCCGCGAGGCGGAGGAGAAGGCGGCGGCCGACGGCGTACGGTCCGAGGCCGAGGCGGCCCGCAAGGTCCGGCTGGCGCACGCGGACGCCGAGGCGACGCGCGAGACCGGCGCGGCGCGCGCCGAGGCGCAGGCCGCCTGGCTGCGGGTGCACGGCGAGGTCGACCCGGCCACGCTGCACGCCCTGGCGGCGACCCGGCTGGCAGAGAACCTGCCACGGATCGAGAGCGTCACGCTCACCCCCGACGTCCTCACCGGGCTCCTCACCCGGCTCGGCCGTGCCGAAGGCGGGACCGGCGCGTGAGCCTGGCCCCGCGGGCGGTGCTCGTGCACCGCAGGACCGAGTACGAGGAACTGCTCGCCCGGCACGGGACGCACGGACAGGCCGCGTTCTTCCTCTCCAGCCGGGGCCGCGCGATCGACGAGGTGGTCCGCCGCCACGAGCGCACCCGGCAGGCGCTGCGGGACGTGGCGTCGGCGGTGCCGCTCACCTGGCGCAGCTGCCGGGTGGAGCGGGCGGACCTGGACCGCTTCCTGTTCGCCCCGGAGGACGTGGTGGTCGTGGCGGGCCAGGACGGCCTGGTCGCCAACACCGCGAAGTACCTCTCCGGGCAGCCGGTGGTGGGCATCGACACCGACCCGGGACGCAACCCGGGGGTCCTGGTCCGCCACCGCTGCGCGGACACGGCCGCCCTGCTGCGCACGGCGACCGCCGCCGGCGGCCGGGCGGACGAGCTGACCATGGTCGAGGCGGTGGCCGACGACGCCCAGCGCCTGCTCGCGCTCAACGAGATCTACCTGGGCCCGTCCGGCCACCAGACGGTCCGCTACCGCCTGAACACCGACGCCGACCCGGGCCCGGACGAAGCCCAGGCGTCCTCCGGTGTCCTGGTCGGCACCGGCACGGGCACCACCGGCTGGCTCCGTTCCCTGTGGCAGGAGCGCCGCAGCACCCTGCCGCTCCCCGCCCCGGGCGACCCACGCCTCCTGTGGTTCGTACGCGAGGCATGGCCCTCACCCACCACCGGCACATCGAAGGCCGGCGGCGCACTGGAACGGGGCCAGGCACTGCGGCTGACCGTCGAGTCCGACCGCATCGTCGTCTTCGGCGACGGAATGGAGACCGACGCCCTGGAACTGACCTGGGGCCAGAGCGTACGCCTGGGCATCGCGCCGACCTCGCTGCGCCTGGTGGTGTGAGCGGGCTCCCGGGCTACAGGGTGTCGGACGCCGGCCGGCGGAAGGCGACCAGGACGACGACGGCGCCGAGCACGGCGACGCACGCGCCGACCACCGAGGTCAGGTGCATGGCGTGCAGGAAGCTCCGGTCCGCGGCGTCCACCAGCCGCGGCAGGTGAGCCTGGGCGGCGACCGCGCGCGTCGCCTCCGCGGACTGGCGTGCCGTCTCGGCCACCGGTCCGGGCAGGCCCGCCAGGCTGGGCTCCACGTCGGAACCGTAGGCGCTGGTCAGCAGCGAACCCAGGACGGCGACGCCGAGCACACCGCCGATCTGGCGCATGGAGTTGTTGACCGCCGAGCCCGCCCCCGTGTGCTCCTTGGGCAGCACGGCCATGATCGCTTCCGTGGTGGGCGCCACGGCGGCCCCCAGGGCGAGGCCCTGCACCAGCATCAGCAGCCAGAACCACACCATCGCGGTGTCCAGGTCCAGCCGGACGTACGCCCAGAACGTGGCCGCGGCGGTCAGCATGGCGAACGAGACGACCGGCCCGACCCCCAGGGCGCGGACCAGCCGGGCCGACACCGGAGCGCCGAGCAGCACGCCGACGGCCACCGGGAGCAGGTTCAGGCCCGCCTCGAACGGCGTCTGGCCGCGCACTCCCTGCAGATAGAAGGAGGTGTAGAACATCGATCCGCTGAGGCTGAAGAAGGTGAGCATCACCGAGACGCTCGCCCCCGTGAACCGGCTGCTGGCGAACAGCCGCAGGTCGAAGCTCGGGGTGGCGACGCGCAGTTCCACCGCGACGAAGACGGCCAGCACGAGCAGCCCGCCGAGCAGGGGGCCGAGCACCACCGTGCTGGTCCAGTCGCCGCGGTGGCCGCCCTCGATGACGCCGTAGACCACAGCCCCGAGACCGGCCGTGGACAGGAGGACGCCCAGCGGGTCGAGTCCGGTCCTGGTCCGCGTCCGCGCGGCGGGCAGCAGGACCATCGCGCCGGCCAGGGCGACGACCACGATGGGCACGTTGACCAGGAACACCGAGCCCCACCAGAAGCGTTCAAGGAGCGCACCGCCGACCAGCGGACCGGCCGCGATGGCCAGCCCGCTGCCCCCGGACCAGATCGCGATGGCCGTGGCGCGCTCGCGCTCGTCGAAGACCGCCGAGATCAACGACAGGGTGGCCGGCATGATCAGCGCGCTGCCGACACCCATCGCGCCGCGGGCGATGATCAGCTCCGGCGCGCTGCTCGACAGGGCCGCCCAGAGCGAGGCCGCGCCGAACACCAGCAACCCGGTGACCAGCAGCCTGCGGTGACCGTAGCGGTCGCCCAGCACCCCGCCGGTGAACAGCATCACCGCGAAGATCAGGGTGTAGGAACTGATGCTCCACTGGAGCTGGTTGGTGCTGGCCGCCAGGCCCTCGTCCGGCGAAGCCAGGGTGTTGAGGGCGACGTTCAGAATGGTGTTGTCGAGCCAGACCGCGAGCTGGGCGAGGACGAGCACCGCCAGCGCCGGCCATCTGCGGGAGCCGGTCGCCCCGGCGGGGGATGCCGTTTCCCGCTCCGGCCTGTGCCCGGCGAGCTGCTGGACCACGTGACTTCGACCTCTCCGCTCGGCTGGCACGGGCCGACCGCCCCGGGCGGAGACTTCCCCAGCCCCCGTGCGCGGCCCGCCGCGGTCGTCGCCGCGTGCGGTCAATCGTTCCGGGGCCGCCGAGCGGGGGTCAATGGGGCCCGGGAGCCTGGCAGTTACCTGCCAGCTCGCTCCGCGAGGCGGCGCAGGGTGTTCAGCTGCCGCCGCATCATCAGCAGATCGCCCCAGGCCATCGCCCGGCCGTGCAGCGAGCCGAACGGGCCGCCGCGCCGCCCCACCCGCATCTTGACCACCAGGCGGGTGACGCCCGGGCCGTCGTCGCGCACCGTGTAGCTGATCGCGAAGTCCCCGAAGGCCCGGCGGGCCCACGGCCGGTCCAGGACCATCGTGAGATGGCGGTCCGGCTCGAAGTCCGTCAGCGCGAAGATCGTCATGACGCGCTGGCCGCGCTCCAGCACCTCCGCGCCGGGGGTCAGCGTCCTGGGGCTGCGCCGGCCGAAGTTGTCGAGGCCGTCGTAGCTGTAGGGGGCGACCTTCAGCTGGCACAGCCAGCGGAAGACGGTGCCGCGGTCCGCGCGTACGGACACGGCCCGGAACCACTCCTGCGCCGGCCCCGGCAGCAGGCCGTCGCAGGGGTAGCCGACGGCCCGCTCGTCGGGGCGGACGCCCCAGATCCTCGGCTCGATCACCGCGCCGTCACCCCAGTGCCCGTTCCAGGAAGGCCAGGACGGCGGCGCGGTACTCCTCGGGCGCGGTCTTCATGCCCTGGAGGTGCCCGGTGCCCGGCAGCACCCGCACCTCCGCCCGGGGATAGCGCCCGGCGAGGGCCCGCACCCCGTCCAGGGGGATGACGCTGTCGCTGTCACCGGCCAGCATCAGCACGGGGGTGCGCAGATACGCGCCGTCGGCCGGTGGCGGCCACTGGGCCCGCAGCATCGCCGTGCCGACCGCTCCGAAGACGCGGCTCAGCAGCCCGAGGGACGGCTCGGTCCGCAGCAGGGCCGGTACCGGGACGCCCTTCACCAGGACGAAGTTGCGGAACAGCGGGGGCAGATCGAGCGCCGGGCCGCTGTCGCAGACGATCGCGTCCACCCCGCACTCCGCCCGCCGCAGCAGATACAGCGACGGGAAGGTGGAGAACGAGAACCCGAACACCGCGACCTTCGCCCCGGCGTACCCGGCCGCCCGGCGCAGGTGCCCGACCACCGCCGCCACGTCGTCGGTGTGCCGGGCGCTGAGCCCCCAGAAAGCGCGGTCCGTGGCGCTCCGGCCGTGGTTGCGGTGGTCGAAGAGCGCCACCGTGTACCCGGCTTCGTGCAGGAACCGCGCCTGGGCCAGGCTCGCCGACTTGCTCAGGCCGATGCCGTGTCCGATCACGACCACCCGGTCCCGACGGCCGGGGCAGAGCCAGACGTGCAGGCTCCGTCCCCGGCCGGCGGGCCCGCCGTCCAGCGGTACCGCCAGCTCCTCGCTGGGCAGCCCGAACTCTTCGGGAGTGCGGTGGTGCGGGCGCCGCGGCGGGTGGTAGACGAGATACGACAGGACGGTGGCGTACAAGGGCGCCACCGGAAGGGCCAGCGTGGCGAGCGCCCTGGTCAGGACGGAGGGCTCCGGTACGGGACCGTCCGGTACGGAGTCGGGCGGAGTGCGGTCCATGTGACGTCCTCTCCCCTCACGGCCTTGCCGCCGCCGGGCCTCATTATGCCTGTCCGCCGTCCGGCGCACGGGAGTCATCCACAGCCCCCGGCATGTCCGCCGTCACCTCCCGGGGGCGGGGTGTCCCCCGCGCGGGCGGGCTTCCCGGCCGGCGGTTCCGGGGTACCCGCCCGGCGCGCCCGGTCCGCCACCGCCGCAGCGAAGGCGTCCAGCCGGTCGGTGCCCCAGTACTTGTCGTAGCCGTCGACGAAGAACGGCACCCCGAAGACACCGTCCCGGTCCAGCGCGAGCAGCGCCTGGACGCCCCTGGCTCTGAGGCCCGGGTCGTCCGGCGCCCCGGCCAGGCGCTCGGCGTCCAGACCCAGTTCACGGGCCAGGCCGCCCACGACGGCACGGTCGCAGATGTTCCGGCCCTGCTGCCAGCGGGCCCGGTAGGCGGCGTCGACGAACTCCCTGCCCCGGCCCTCGTCGAGCGCCGCCAGGAAGGCCAGATGCGGCACTTCCCAGACGGGGTCGCGGTCCACCGGCCAGGTCATCTCCAGGCCCCGCTCGCGCGTGAGGCGGCGTACGTCCTGAAGGATGTACAGGTGCTTCGCCCGTGACATGGCCACATAGCTGAAGCCGCCGCCTGCCTCGGACAGGGCCTTCGCGCTGTGTTCGTCCGGTTCGAAGAACGGACGCCACTCGATCCGGTCGGCGAGGCCGGGATGCCGGTCGAGCAGGTCGCGGTAGGCGAGCCAGGAGTACGGGCTGCGCAGCGAGAAGTAGAACCGGGGCGGCGCGGCGGCCCGTCCGCGCCGCCCCGGTCCGCGCACCTCAGACAACGAGCCCTCCGTCCACCTGGAACACGGACCCGGTGACGTACTCCGCGCCGACCAGGAACGAGACCAGATCCGCGACCTCCTCCGGCCGGCCGAGCCGGCGCAGCGGCACGTTCTTCACGGCCGCCTCCCTCAGCTTGTCGGGGAGCGCCGCCGTCATGTCGGTCTCGATGAATCCCGGGGCGACCACATTGGCGCGGATCCCGTACTGGCCGACCTCCTTGGCCAGGGCCTTGGTGAAGCCGATGATGCCGGCCTTGGACGCCGAGTAGTTGCTCTGCGTCGGGTTGCCGTGCACACCGGCGATGGAGGAGATGTTCACGATGCAGCCGGACTTGCGCTTCATCATCTCGAAGATCACCGAACGGCACACGTGGTAGGTGCCGTCCAGGTTGGTGTCCAGCACCTGGTGCCAGTCGTCGTCGCTCATGAGCAGCAGGGGCTGGTCACGGACGATGCCGGCCGAGGTCACCACGATGTCGATACCGCCGAGCCGGTCCTCCACCGTGGCGACGAGATCGCGCACCGAGTCCGCCGAGGCCACGTCGGCCTGGCAGGCGTGCACGCGCACGCCGATCTGCGACACCTCCTTCTCCAGCTCCCGCGCGGCGTCCGGCCGGGCCCGGTAGCAGAAGGCCACGTCGTGTCCGTCCCGCGCGAGGCGCAGCACCGTGGCGCGGCCGATGCCCCTGGAACCCCCGGTGACCAGTGCCACCCTGCCTGTTGTCGCTGACATCTGCTGTGTCCTTACGTAGTCACGTGGTCGCACGGGCGGCGGCCACCCCGGGTGCGGCGCCGGTGAGTTCCCCGGCCGGGCGCAGGGCCATGACCACCCGGCCGACCTCCAGCACCGGCTCGCCGGCCACCAGGGCCTCGCCCTCGAAGATCACCGTGTCGCTGAGCGCCCGGACCAGGCGGACCCGGTGTTCGAGCACGTCGCCGGGGAGCACCGGCCGCCGGAACACCACGTCCGCGATGGAGCCGAAGAGCATCACCTGTCCGGCGAGCACGTCCGGGTTGGGCTGGTCCCAGGCGGCGAGCACACCGGCGGCCTGGCACCAGGACTCGACGAGCAGCACGGACGGGTAGGCGTGCTGCTCGTCGTCGGCTCCGGCCGCCAGGTCCTGGTACCAGGGCTCATTGACGGTGACGGCCTTGACCGCGACGAGACGCTCGCCGGGGACGAGTTCGTCGACGCGGTCGACGAGCAGCATGGGGTAGCGGTGCGGCAGGACCCGCTTGATCCCGCTGATGCCGATCACCGGCCGCTCCGTTCGGAAAAACGCAGCCGGACCGCGGCGGCCCGGCCCCGGGCGGTACGGGCGACGCCCTTGCAGCGCCACTGCCCGTCCCTGCGCTCCCAGGCCAGCTCGACCTCCAGCTCGTCGCCGGGGAAGACCGGGCTGAGGAAGCGCGTCGACTCGATGGCCGCCAGGCTCAGCCGCAGGCCGGGCTCGGGCGGCGCGGCCAGCGCGCTCAGGTGCACGTGCTCCACCACGCAGACACCGGGGAAGATCGGGAAGCCCGGGTAGTGGCCGGGGAAGACCCGCTCCTGGGCGCCGACCGCCACCCGGGCGGTCACCGGGCCGTTCCCGGCCGGCACCGCCTCGGGCAGGTTCTGGACGGGGGTCGCCAGTGCTGCCGGCATCAGGCGTCCCGCAGCTTGCCGGCCAGCAGGTCGTAGGCCCTCTGCAGGCAGGTGACCTCCTTGAGTTCGGACTCGCCGAGCTTGACCGCGTACTTCTTCTCCAGGACCACCATGACCTCCAGGGCCATCAGGGAGTCGACGCCGAGTTCGTCGACGAACTGCGCCTGGTCGGTCAGCTCGCTCTCGTCGACGTCGAGGACGTCGGCGACCGTGCGGCGCAGGTCTTCCTTGTCGAGTGCGGGGGCGGCGGTGTCGGACATGTCGTTCTCCTGTCGTGTGACTGCTTGTGTCATCGGGTGGTTGGGGGTGCCGGATGGCTGATGGGCGTGCGATGCGGTGGTCAGTGGCGCGCGGTGCGCGCGGCGTCCGGCGCGTCGAAGGCGACCACCTCCGTGTCCTTGCTGATCCGGCGGGCCAGTCCGGCCAGGGTCCTGCCGGGGCCGATCTCGACCAGGCGCCTGCGGCGCAGCGGGCCGAGCAGTGTCCGTACGCCGTGTTCCCACCGGACCGGGCTCACCAGTTGCCGGACGAGGAGCCCCGGCCAGTCGGCGGCCGCGCGGTGGACCGCGGCGTCCACGTTCGCCACGACGCCGCCCCGGACGGTGCTGAACTCCACGTCGGCCAGCGCCCGTTCGAGCCGGTCGGCGGCCGGGGCCATCAGCGGGCTGTGGAAGGCCCCGCCCACCCGGATGGCGATCCGCTTCACTCCGGGGGCCGCGACCAGCCGGGCCGCGTGGTCGAGACCCGCCTCGGTGCCGGAGACCACCACCTGGCCGGGACAGTTGAGATTGGCGACCCACACCCTGTCGCCCGCCGCCCGGGCCGTCTCGGTGGCCCGTACGACGGCCTCCTCCTCGGCGCCGAGCAGGACCGCCATGCCGCCCCGCCGTTCGGCCGCCGCACCGCGCATCGCGCGTCCCCGGGCGGCGACGAGGCGGGCGGCGTCGCGGTAGGCCAGCGCGCCCGCGGCGACCAGGGCGGTGTACTCGCCCAGGCTGTGTCCGGCGCACACGGCGTCCCGGCCGGCCACGCCGAGCCGTAGGGCCTCCTCGTAGGCCATGAGGGAGACCGCGAAGACGCTGATCTGCGCCAGGTCGGTGCGGCGCAGCGTCTCGTCGCCGGCCTTCAGCAGCAGCTCCTCGACGTCGGTGCCGGTCGCCTCGGACAGCTCGGGCACCAGCGACCAGGCATCGGTGTCCCGCCACGGCTCGCCCATGCCCCGCCGCTGGGTGCCCTGCCCCGGGAAGAGCAGCGCGGTCGCGTCGGCGTCGGTGGTCATCGCGGCGTCCTGCGCCCCGGTCTCGTCCATCGCGTTCGCCTTCCTCGTCCGTACGCCGGTCAGCACAGGCGGAGCAGGGCGCAGCCGACCACGCCGTCGCGGTCCACGGACGTGATCAGGGCGACCTGTCCCCGGACGTCCCGGCGGCCTTCGGCGACCGCGAGCACCGCGGCGATCTGGAACGCGGCGGCCGCCGCGTTGGTGTCGCCGATCAGCTCGGCGCACGGCAGGCGCCGCGGCCCGTCCGCGCCGAACACCTCGGCCAGGGCCGCCCGTTCCGCCTCCGCGCGCTGCGCGCCCGGGTGCGAGTCGGCGTGGTGGCGCACCTCCTCGGGCCGGACGCCGGTCCGATCCAGGAGTTGCCGTACGCACGCGGCGAGCACCTCCGGCCCGGAGCCCGGATCGTGGTACACGCCGAACTCCAGGCCCAGCACCTCGGCGAGGCCGTCGCGTCCGTGGGCCGCCGCGGCCTCGCCCGACTCCAGCAGCAGGACGGCGGCGCCCTCCCCGAGGACGGTCTGCGCCGCCCGCTCCTCGCTGTCCCAGGTGTGCCACTCCAGCCAGGCCCGCGCCGGGGAGAACTCCTCGACCGCGCCGAACAGCACGGTGTCGGCATGGCCGGACTTCTTCAGGCGCAGCGCGTAGTTGAGCGCGAGCAGGCCGCTGGCGCGGCCACCGGCGACGGTCGTGTTGGGGCCCCGCAGCCGGTGCCGGATCGCGGACTGGCCGGCCGCGCAGTTCATCACCGTGTTGGGGAAGCGCGCCGGGTCGACGAAGAAGGGCTTCTCCTGGACCAGCGAGTCCCGGGTGAAGTCCATGATGCTCTGCGCGCTGCCGGTGTTGGTGCCGAGGACCAGGGCGGCGTCCTCGGCCACCCCCGGGATGCGTTCGCCCGCGGCGTCCCCGAGCAGCCGGCCGACCGCGGCCACCGCCAGGCCGGTCACCCGGTCCATGGAGCGGGTGCCCTTGCGGCCGAGGACCTCGCGGTTGCTGAATCCCGGCACCAGGCAGGCGCTCTTGACCGGCACCCGCCAGTCGTCGCCGAGGGCCTCGGCGGCCGCCCGTCCCGCGTCGAGCCCGGCGGTGAAGTCGGCGGCGTCCAGGCCGAACGGGGAGACGACCGACCAGGCGGAGATGAGGGGGCCGCGCACGGCGGTGGAGGTGGTCATGAGTCGGTATTCCTTCACTCACGTCGGGTTCGGTGGGCGGGGTTCGGGGCGGGCGCCGCCCGCGGTCACAGGAAGTGGACGCCGCGGTAGGCGGACCAGTCCGGGAGCGGATCGGCGGGGCCGGCCCGGCGCACCGCGGGCTGCAGCCACCCGGGGCCCGTCTCGAACAGGGCCAGGTCCGCCTCCTCGGCCCAGACCGTCGCCCCGTTGCCGAGCAGGGTCCGCACGGAGTCCCTGGGGTCGGGCAGGGTGTCGAGCCGGTGCCGGCCCACGACGACGGCCGGGACGGGCCGGGAGTCGGCGGCCGCGCAGGTGACCGCGAGTCCGCGCAGCAGGATGTCGCATCCGCCCTGCTGCCGGTTCAGCTCCAGGGCCAGGTACAGCACGTCGGCGAACTGGGTCTCCAGACAGCCGCGGTAGGCGCGCTCGATGATCAGGAGGCGCCGTGCGGTTCCGCTCATCGTCAGAACACCCCCAGGAACAGGGTCTTGTCGGCGGCTTCCAGATGCTCGTCGAACTTGAACGGCGGGCGGACCCGGATCTGCGGGATGTGCGGTTCGGAGCCGCGCTCCTGGGTGCAGAAGCGGCAGGAGTACCAGGCCAGGTGGTCGGGGAAGGTGTCGAGGAGGTCCTTGGCGAGGGCCGCGCTCGACGGGTAGTCCTGGGACCAGTTGATGATGTTGCGCGGCTTGGTCTCGCCGAGGGACCGCTTGGTCAGTCCGGTGGCGTGCCCGCACGTCCAGACGTGCACGGTCGCGCCCTGCTCCAGGAGCGCCTGGGCGAGCCGGAGGGCGCTGGTGACCATGTCGCTGATGTGCGGAGTACCCATGAGGGCGAGCAGCACGTCGGCACGGGGCAGTTGCTTGGCCATGTCAGTGCCACACTCCCCGCACGCCGGGCGCGAGCAGCCGGGCGGCCACCTCGTCCATCTCCACCGTGCGTACGCCGGGCAGCAGTTGCTCCGGCACCAGGGCACGGTGGGCCAGTGAGAAGGCGTCCACCCAGACGTGCCCGCCGCGGTCGAGGAGGCCGCGCAGAGAGCGGGCCGGCGCGCCCGTGTCCCCCTGCCCGGCGAGCGCGGCCGTCACGCCGTTCTCGATCAGGAGGAGCGCGACGTCGTGCCCGGCCGCGCGCAGCCGGCCCGCGTCGTCGACGAACCGCTCGGCCCCGGGGCCGCCCCACGGGCCCTGGGACTCGATCAGCAGGTACTCATCCATCCGTGGCAGCCTCGCTTCGCCGTGCGGTCGAGTGGGCGAACGCCCCGGTCAGAAAGGTGAGTACGCGGTCCTGGTACTCCTCGCGGTCGAACCGCAGGGCGTTCATGTGCAGGGCGTTGGGCGCGGTCCAGCGCTCGGCGTCCGGGTAGTGGTCCGCGACCGGCGCGATCCGCGCTTCGGGGACGACCGGGTCCTGGCCTCCCGCGACGAACATCAGCCGCGTGCCGGTCCGGGACAGGTCCGGCGGCCAGTTCCGTACGGCGAGCATGTGCCGGCACAGCGCGCTGAAGCAGAACCGGTAGACGGCGTGGCCCGCGCCGCCGCGCAGCGCCTCGGGCAGCGTCGCCCTGCGCAGCCCGGCGAAGTGGCGCAGCCCCGACCCGATGTCGGCCATCGGCCCGCTGTCGCAGACCAGCGCCACCGGCGGCCGGTCGAGCCGGGTGAGGACGCTGAGGGCCACCCAGGTGGAGAACGAGAACCCGTACAGCGCGATCCGCCCGGCGCCGAGTTCCAGGTCCGCGGCCACCCACCGCAGGACGTCCGCCAGGTCGCTGGTGTAGCGCTCGGCCATGCTGCCGTAGCACCGGTCCCGCCCGCTGTCGCCGTGGTTGCGCAGGTCGTAGGCGACCACGTGCCAGCCCGCCCGGTGCAGCAGCTCGATGTGCCCGAGCGTGCTCGACATGGTGCGGCCCATGCCGTGGCAGACCACCACCGTGTGCGGTCCGGCGCCGGGCACCACCCAGCCGTGCAGCGCGATACCGTCCCGGCTCGTGGTGAGGCTCAGTTCCCGCAGGGGCAGCCCCTTGTGCCGCGGGGTGCGGCCGGGCTTCGCGGGCGGCGGGTGGTACAGCTCGTGCGCGTGCCGGGCCGCCAGGGGCACGGCCGTGGCCGCGGCTCTGAGGGCGGAGAGGACGGCACGCATCAGGTGGTCAGCGCCTCTCCGCCGTCGACGCCGATGACGTTCCCGGTGAGCCACGAGGAGGTGCTGCGTGACAGGGTGACCAGTGCGTCGGCGACGTCCTCGGCCCGGGTCAGGCGCCCGTGCGGGTTGTTGCGGGACGCGAGTTCGACGAGGGAGGAGTGCTCGGGGATCCGCTCCAGGGAGGGGGTGAGGGTCACGCCGGCGCGCAGCGCGTTGACCGCCACCCCGCTCGGGGCCAGTTCCAGGGCGAGCTGGCGCACATGCGACTCCAGGGCGCACTTGGCGGCGGAGACGGCCCCGTAGTTGGCGGTGACCTTCTGGTCCCCGGCGCTGGTCATCGCGTAGATCTTGGAGCCCTCGCCGAGGAGTCCGGCGCGGTGCAGGTCCTGCGTCCAGTAGACGAGGGAGTGCGCCATCACGTTGAGCGTCATGTCCATCTGGCGCTGGGTGAGGGCCGGTCCGCCGTCGGCCGGCAGATAGGGGAGCAGGCTGCCGAAGGCCAGCGAGTGCAGCAGGACCCGCAGCGGGCGGCCCGCGGTCAGCTCCGCGAAGAGCGGTACCAGTTCGGCGCGGGACCGGGGGCTGGCGGCGTTGGCGTTGTGGAAGTGCGCCTCCACACCCATCGAGCGCAGCTCCTCGACGGTGGCCCGGGTCTTCTCCTGCCCCTCGGCCGTGTCGAAGTGCACGCCCAGGATGTGGGCGCCCTCCGCCGCCAGTGCCTTGGCGTTGGCCAGCCCGATTCCGCTGGAGGCGCCCAGGATCAGGTTCCAGGTGCCTTCGAGTGACGTCGTCATCGCTGTCCTTCCTCGTTCTCTTTCCTTCGGGCGGCCCGGCCGCGGCGGGCGCCGGGGCGGTCCGGCGGGGTGAGCAGGGCGACGGCGAGGTTGCCCTCGCGGGCCGCGGTGACGACCGTGACGGGACCGGACAGCGCGGCGAGCGCCCCGGCGACCTGGAGGAGCGGTTCGAGAGCACCCGCCCCGGCGGTGACCAGGCGGGCTCCCGGGCCCACCGCGGCGGCGACCGCGGCGGCGACCGGTGAGTCGTCGAGCACCGCGATCACCCGCTGTTCCGGCACCGGTCCCGCGCCCAGGGCGGCCAGTGCCGCGTCGATCCGGGTCCGCGCCCGGTCCGGGCCCTCAGGGGCGGCGGCGGTCCGGGGCGGGAGGAAGCAGCTGCGTACCGCGCAGTGCCCGTAGCCCCGCTCCCCGCGTGCCTGGACCACGTCGGTGGGTTCCAGGACCAGGGCCACGGCACCGCGCTCGGACAGTCCGGCGCCGGCGTGGGCGTCCGGCAGGGCCTCCTCGGTGGCGCCGGCCAGCAGCCAGGAGGCCCGGCCGAGGCGCACCGACCGGGCCCCGGACTCCAGGGCTTCGAGACCGGCCACACGCGGCGAGGTGAGGGTGAGGTTGAACCCCTTGAGCGCGTGCTCGGTGGCGAGCCTGCTGCCGAACAGGTTGATCGAGAAGTACGGGGCCGTGGCCGGGCTGAGCGCGCCCGCGCCCTCGGCCACCACCGTGCGGTCCATCTCCTCGTGCAGGGCCGCGGCTGCGCTGTTGGTGCCCACCGCCGCCCCGCGCCGCTCCTCGGCGCCGAGCACGCCCGACCCGGCGCCCCCCTGGGGCTCCCCGGCGTCGGTGAGGGCCTGCTTGGTCGCGGCCAGGAAGTACTGGGTGGCGGACGGCAGGTACTTGTAGCCGCGCCGGCCGAGCCGCTCGCGGTGGTCGAACCAGCCCTCGGGGACGGCCGGCCGGCCGTCCCGCGCGGCCTTGTCCGGGGTGTCCGCCCAGGGGGTCACCACTCCGAGCCCCGAGACGATCAGGTCCTGTCCGGTGTGCGCCGACTGCCGCGCGGTGGTCATATCCCGGCCTCCCGCAGAACGAGGGACACGTTGTTGCCGCCGAAGGCGTAGGCGTTGACCAGCGCGTACTTTCCGCTCGGTGGCACCGACCGGGTCGGCAGCCAGACCTTGCACTCCGGGTCCTGCTCGCCGAGCGCGGCGTTCGGCGGCACGGCGCCGCGGTAGAGGATCTGGGCCGCGGCCACCGTGGCGAGCGAGGCGGCGGCTCCGCCGGTGTGGCCGAGCAGCGCCTTCAGGCTGTACAGCGGCACCCGGTCCGGTCCGGCGCCGAGCACCTCGCCGAGGACCCGGCTCTCCACGGTGTCGTTCAGTTCGGTGCCGGTGCCGTGCGGCACGACGCAGCCGATCTCGTCGGGGGAGGCCCCCGCCTCGGCCAGGGCCTCGCGCATCGCCCGGGCGATCTGTGTCCCGGTGGGCTCCGGCGCCGTCGCGTGGTGGGCGTCGCAGCTCCAGCCCGCCCCGGCCACCCTGGCGTAGGCCCGGGGCGCGTGGCGGGCCCGGGCGTGGGCGGCGGACTCCAGGACCATGACCCCGGCTCCCTCGCCGAAGAGGGTGCCCCTGCGGTGCAGGTCGAAGGGGCGGCACCGCTCCGGGTCGATCGCCCCGAGCCGGTTGAAGCAGGCCAGGGCCACCCGGGAGTACGCCTCGGCGCCGCCCGCGACGACCACGTCCGCCTCGCCGGTGCGGATCAGGTCGACGGCCAGGGACAGCCCGAACCCGCTGGCCGCGCAGGCGTTGCTGACGCTCACGTTGGCGCCCTCGGCGCCGAGCCAGGCGCCGACCGCGGAGGCCACCGAGAACACCGGCGCCCAGTGACCGCCCTCGGGCCGGCCCGTCGTCCGCCACCGCTCGTGCAGCCCCGAGTCGCCCATCCCGGTGCCGATCACGACCGCGATCCGGTCCGGGGCCACCCCGCCGAGGCCGGCGTCGTTCACCGCCTGCCGGGCGGCCTCGATCGCGAGCCTGGAGCCACCGCCCGGCGGCAGCCCGCCGAGGTCGCCGGGCACCGGGGGCAGGTCGGCCTCCGGCACCGCGTACATCAGCGGCAGGTCCATCCGCGCGTCCGGGTCGGGGACCCGCGAAGGGGCGCTCCGCGCCGCGGTCAGGCCCGCCCAGAAGGCGTCGAGACCGCTGCCCAGGTGGGAGAGCACGCCCAGTCCGGTGATCAGCACGTCGTTCATCGGGTCCCTCTCAGGGATACGGGTTCGGGCGGGGCGCCGTCAGGCGGCGGGGTGGCCGCTGAACGCCCGCACCACGCGGTCGTCGAAGCCGACCAGGCTCCAGTCGGTGCGGTCGCCGAACACGGCGTAGCCGTGGGTGATCCGGCCGGTGGCGGTCTGCACCAGGCGGCCGTCGCGGACCACGTAGAAGTCCGTACGGGCGGTGTAGGTCAGGTCCTTGAAGACCTCCTCGACCGTGAACACGGTGTAGAGGTCCTCCTCCATCAGCGCCTCGCCGAGGAACTGCACACGCGAGTGCGGCACCACCGGGATCCACTTGCGGTCGTCGAGCAGCGTCTTGATGGACACGCCCCGGTCGGCGAGGAAGAGGTCCACCACCTCCTCCACCTGGCGGAGGTAACCCGACATGGCGAAACGCTCGTTGAAGTGGCAGTACGGGTAGGGGATCCGCCACTTCCAGCCGAAGGCGTTCCGTCCGGCGAGGAGGCGGGCGAGGACGGGGTCGTCCCCGGTCGTGCCCCGCCCGGCGGACAGCGCGGTGGTGGCCGCCTCGGTCACCTCGGCGCCGTGGTGCTCGCCGAACTCCGCGAACCCGCCGATCCCGGTGGTGGCGAAGCGGGACAGCTCCGCCGGCACCTCGGCCGCCGCGAGATAGCTGTCGACGCGCAGCGCCACCTTCACCTTGGAGGTGACGGCCTTCAGCTCCTTGCCGTCCCGCTCGACGAAGAGCGTGACGGCGAAGCTCAGGTGCCCGTCGTCGTCCTTGGTCCTCGGGACCACCACCGCCCGCGCCTCGTCGTCCTGGTGGAAGGCGTGCAGGATGCGGGTGTCGAGGTCGGCCAGGTCCAGGCCCAGGCCGTGCTGCTCGAACAGGAACCGGGAGCCCAGGCCGGCGGCCCGGAAGTGCTCCAGGACCGCTTCCTCGACCAGATAGTTGACGTGCTTGAACCCGATCCAGGTGTTGATGTTGGAGCCCTCGTAGCGCGGTCGCAGCCGCACGGTGCTCTCGGTCTGGACGAGTGCCTTGACGGCCTCGGCGGTCACGGTCATCGGTCGTTCTCCCTCGCACGTTCGTCGGTCGCGCCCGGCCGGGGCCGGGACGCGGCGGAATCAAGAAAGCTGTCGGTCAGTTCGGCGAACACGCCGGCCTGCTCGGTCATCGCGAAGTGGCCGCAGTCGCCGAGCACCTTCACGCTCGCGTCGGGCAGCGCCGCGCCCAGCGCCTCGGCGTCGGCGGGGTGCGCGGCGAAGTCCGCCTCGCCGCCGATCACCAGGAAGGGCCCGGCCAGGCGCTCGGTCCGCAGGTACGGGGTGCGCAGATAGGTGTCGAAGAAGCTCGTCCAGCCGTACGGCCCGACCTGCTCGCGCACCTTCAGCGCCATGTCCTGGCGGAGTTCGCCGGTGATCCGGCCGCCGGACCGCACGCGCAGCCCGTCCGCCAGGATCCGGTCGAAGTCGTTGACGTAGTAGGAGATCGTCTCCCAGTCGAACTGCTCGGGCCGGGCCCGGTAGAACGGCGACACGAGGACGACACCCCGCAGGCGGTGCCAGGTGAACGCGTCCACCTCGTCCGGTGCCCGCGCGCCCGGGTCCACGCCCTGCCCGTCGAGCAGCGCGAGGAGTGCCCCGGCCCCGAAGGAGTGCGCCACGACCACGTCGGGTCCGCCCGGTACGCCGCCCAGGGCCTGGGCCGTCCAGTGCGCCGGTGAGCGCACGGCCCAGTCCGGGACCTCCTCCGAGCGCCACGGCAGCTCGGCCGTCCACAGCTCGTGGCCGTGGTCGGCGGCCCGGGCGAGGTAGTCGTCCCAGACGCCCGCCCCGCCGGCCAGGCCGTGCAGGAACAGCACCCGCAGCGGGGCGTCCCCGCGGCCCGGCCGGCGCAGGGTGACCGCCACGGGCGCGGTCCGGGCGCTCACGCGGCCGGCCCCGGCGGGGTGAGCACGTACGAGGCGACCGCGTCGTCCCGGTCGGTGCCCGTGGTCACCAGGGCGGCCCGGCGCGGGCCTGTCCGGGCCGCGGCGAACCAGCCGACGGCCGCCGCGCACTGGAGCACGCCCAGGGCGCCGGAGGCGCGGCCGAAAACGGCGCTGAGGTCGACGCGCGGCACGTCGGCGGGTATCCGCCCGCTCCCGTCGCCCGGAATCCGGTGGTCCGGACGCGGCGGGCGCGTGTCCGGCTCGCCGTGGCCCTCGGGGACGAACCAGACGCCGGGTGCGGCGCCGTCCTCGGCGACGAGCCGGTCCACGCACGCGTCCACCCCCGTCTGCCGGGTGGACCGGCCGAGGACGGCCAGGGTGCCGGCCCCGCGTTCGGCGGCGGCGTCGGACCGCTCCAGGACCAGCGACACCGCGCCGTCCAGGAGCCGGCCCTCCGCCTCGCCCAGCAGGCCGCGGACGTAGCGGTTGTCGGTCTCGACGCCGATCACCAGGACCCGGTCGGCCCGGCGGGCGGCGACGGTGGCCGCGCCCCAGAAGACGGCGTCCAGGCCGGACGGCGCGCCGTTGCAGACCATCAGGTTCGGCCCGCGCAGCCCGTACCGGATGGCCACGGACGAGGCGATCACGTTGCTGGACGCGTTCGGCAGTCCCATCGGGCTGATGCCGTCGACGCCGAGTTCCCCGATGCCGTCCGCCACCGAGCAGACGGTGTCCAGGTTGCCCAGGTTGGAGCTGGCCACCACCGCCACCGACTCGCCCGGCACGGTGAGCGCCGGTCCGTCCCCGGACAGCAGGCCGGCCGAGCGCAGCCCGTCCCGGGCGGCGCACAGGGCGAGCTGCGAGGCACGGTCCTTGTAGCGCAGGCCGCGCTTGCCGAGCAGGGCCGCGGGGTCCACCGGCGGTTCCCCGCCGGTGGGCGCCGTGCGCAGCAGGTCCGCGGGCGCCGCCACACCGGGCAGTGCCGTTCCGACACCGGTCACCACGATCGCCGCCGGGTTCACCGCCCCGCCCTCTCCACCACGGCGACCGCGTTGACGCCGCCGAATCCGAACGCGTTCACCTGGGCGATCCTCAACTCGGCCGCGGTCTCGGTGTCCTGGACGAAGCGGAAATCCGCCGCCTCGTCGATCGGCTTGCGCAGCCCCACGGTCGGCGGCACCCGTCCCGACGCCAGGGCGCGCAGGGCGACGATCAGGCCGAGCAGGCCCGAACCGCCCGAGGTGTGCCCGGTCATGGACTTGACCGCGGTCATCAGCGGACCGGCGGTGTGCGGCCCGAAGACCTCGCCGATCGCGACCGCCTCGGCCTCGTCGTTGAGCAGGGTCCCGGTGCCGTGCAGCAGCACCAGATCGATGTCCGCGGGCGTGACACCACCCTGCCGGTGCGCGCCGCGGACCGCCGCGGCGACTCCGCCGGGGTCGGGCGCGGTGACGTGGTAGGCGTCGCAGTTGACGTACACCGAACGGACCCGCCCGTGGACCAGGGGAGCCTGGGCCCGTCCCGAGTCACCGGCGTCCTCGGAGTCACCGGCGTCCCTGGCGCGGCGGAGCACGATCGCCGCGGCGCCGTCGCCCATCAGGACGCCCCGGCGGTCCTGGTCGAACGGCCGGACCCGGTCCGGGGGTTCCATGTGCACCCGGTCGAGCAGGCCGTACATGCTCTCGGTGAGCGTGTCGACGCCCGCGACGACCACGTGCTCCGCCTCCCCGGCCGCCAGCAGGTCGCAGCCCATCGCCAGGGCGTACAGCGAGGCGGAGCAGGCGTTGGAGACCGTGTACGTGCGCACCGCGCCGAAGTGCTCCCGAAGCGCCGGCCCGAAATGCAGGTCCGCCACGTCGAAGGCGGCCTTGTCGCGCCAGCCCAGCTCCGCCGACCGCAGCTCCCGCAGACCGGTGCCGACCAGGACCGGCACCGCGGCGAGATCGGTGCCGAGCCCTGCGTCGCGGGCGGCCTCCTCGACCGCCCGGACCAGCCAGCGGGTGGCCCGGCCCGGGGCGTCGAAGCCGTCGGCGGGCCGGTCGTCGATCTCGTAGGCGTGCTGCGCCCGGAACCGGTCGCGGTCGAAGCCGCGCAGCCGTGCGCGGCCGTCGCGGCCCGCGCACAGCGCGTCGAAGACGTCGCCGACGCCGTCGCCCACGCTGTTGACGGCGCCGAGACCGATCACGTCGCAGGGCGGTGTGCCCGGTGCCACCGGGTTCTGTTCCGTCACCGCGGCGCCGCCTCGCTCGTCTCGTACTTGCCGTAGATCACGACGCAGTTGTTGCCGCCGAACGCGAGCCCGTTGTTCTGCACGACCCGCAGGTCGGCGTCGACGGCCTCGTTGGGCACGCAGTCGACGTCGCACTCGGGGTCCGTCGTGACGTGGTTGATGGTCGGGGGAATGAATCCCTCCTTGATCGCCAGCGCGCACGCGACGGAGGCGAGGGCGCTGGCCGCCCCCATGCTGTGCCCGATCATCGACTTGATGGAGACGGTCCGGGGCGGCCGCTCGCCGAACACCTGGCGGATGGCGCCCGCCTCGGTGACGTCGTTGGCCTTGGTGCCGGTGCCGTGCGCGGAGATGAAGTCCACCTCGGCGGGTTTCACACCCGCGCCGTCGAGCGCGCGCCGCATGCACCGCGCGACGCTGTCCTGGTTCGGGGCGACCGGATGGTACGCGTCGCAGTTGAGCCCGTAGCCGAGGACCTCGGCGTAGATGTGCGCGCCGCGGGCGAGGGCCGACTCCAGGCTCTCCAGGAGCAGCACGCCGGCGCCCTCGCCGGTGAGGATGCCCTTGCGGTCGACGTCGAAGGGCTGGCACCGCTCCGGTGCGATGGTGCCGAGCCGGTAGAAGCCCGTGAACGTCTTGCGGCACAGCGCGTCGGCGCCGCCGCAGAGAGCGAACTCGACCTCGCCGGACCGGATGGCGTCGTACCCGTAGCCGATGGCGTAGTTGCCCGCCGCGCACGCGGTGGGCAGGGTCACCGCCTCGACCCGCGTGAGCCGGAACTCCCGGGCCACGGCCGCGGACAGCCGGCCCGCGGGGATGCGGGCGGCGACCGTGCGGTCCATCCGCTCGGGGCCGGCCTCGACCTCCGTCTGGACCAGCTGGTCCAGGTCGCGCGACTCGCCGTCGGTGGTGCCGATCGAGATCAGGCAGCGGCGGGCCCGCAGGTCGGCCTCCTCCAGGGCGGCGTCGGCGACCGCCATCCTGGACGCCGCCACCGAGAACTGGCTGGCCCGGCCCAGCTCCTCCGCGTCGAAGTTGCTGATCAGGTCGGCCGGTTCGAAGTCGGTGATCTCGCAGCCGTTGGCATGCTCGAACCCCGTGGTGTCGAACGCGGTGATCGGTTTCGCGGCGCTGCGACCCGAGCGCAGCCCGGCCAGGAACTCGTCCGCTCCCTGACCGATGCTGGACACCGCACCGAGCCCGGTGATGACCACCCTGTTCGCCGGTATATCAGACATATCCACCCCGAGATCTGGCGGCACCCGGCCGCGCTTCAGGTCACTCGTCCGCGGACGCGGCGTCGCGCGTCAGTTCTTCCAGCCGGCGGCCTCGGAGACCACTTCGTAGACACCTTCGAGATGGACCATCCGGGGAAGTTCGGACTGGTTGATCACCGTGCCGAACTCCTTTTCCAGCGAGGCCAGGATCTCGATCGCACGCAGCGAGTCCGCGTCGTGCTCCTCCTTGAAGCGGCTGGTCGGCGTCACCTCGTCCGGGTCGATCTCCAGGATGTCGCAGACGATCTCCTTGATGGTCTCCTGGCGCTCGGCAATGGTGGCTGCCACGGCAGGCCTCACTTTCCCCGAATCAACGAATTCGCTGATTCGACAGAGTTGACGGAGAAGGAATCCGCGGAATCTCCCGCGCTGTTGATCACGCTATTCGGCACCCGAACGTCCGTACAAGCCGTCCTGCAACTAGCTGCCATTCACCGGGCGTTTCCCGGCCGGGGGAGGGCGACTGGCAATTTGCTGATGGCCCTCCCGGACGGCCACCGGGGCACAGCCGTCGGGTCACATCGGCGGGTTGCCGTGCTTGCGCGCGGGGAGGTCGGCGTGCTTGGTGCGGAGCACGGCGAGCGCGGCGGCGAGCACCTCGCGGGTCTCGGCCGGGTCGATGACGTCGTCGACCAGGCCGCGTTCGGCCGCGTAGTAGGGGTGCATCAGCTCGCTCCGGTACTCCTTGATCTTCTGCTCGCGCACGGCCCCGGGGTCGTCCGCGGCGGCGATCTCACGGCGGAAGACGACGTTCGCCGCGCCCTCGGCGCCCATCACCGCGATCTCGTTGGTCGGCCAGGCGTAGGAGAGGTCGGCGCCGACGGAACGGGAGTCCATGACGATGTACGCGCCGCCGTACGCCTTGCGCAGGATCAGCTGGACGCGCGGCACGGTGGCGTTGCAGTAGGCGTACAGCAGCTTGGCGCCGTGCCGGATGATCCCGCCGTGCTCCTGGCCGACCCCCGGCAGGAAGCCCGGCACGTCGAGCAGGGTGACCAGCGGGATACTGAAGGCGTCGCAGAGCTGCACGAAGCGGGCGGCCTTCTCGGACGCGTGGATGTCGAGGACCCCGGCCAGGGACTGCGGCTGGTTGGCGACGATGCCGGTCACCTGGCCGTCGACGCGGGCGAGCGCGCAGATCACGTTGGTGGCCCAGCGCTCGTGGACCTCCAGGAACTCGCCGTCGTCGACGATCTCCCCGATCACCCGGCCCATGTCGTACGGGCGGTTGCCGTCGGCCGGCACCAGATCCCGCAGCATCTCGCAGCGCCGGTCCGGCGGATCGTCGCAGGGCGCGCCCGGCGGCAGCTCGCGGTTGTTCGACGGCAGCAGCGACAGCAGGTAGCGGACCTCCTCCAGGCAGGTCTCCTCGTCGTCGTGGACGAAGTGGGAGACGCCCGACACCGCCGCGTGCACGTCTGCGCCGCCGAGCCCGTTCTGGGTGATCTCCTCGCCGGTCACCGCCTTGACCACGTCGGGTCCGGTGATGAACATCTGGGAGGTGTCACGGACCATGAACACGAAGTCCGTCAGGGCGGGCGAGTAGGCGGCGCCGCCCGCGCACGGGCCGAGCATCACGCTGATCTGCGGTATCACGCCCGAGGCGCGGGTGTTGCGCTGGAAGATGCCGCCGTATCCGGCGAGCGCCGTGACCCCTTCCTGGATACGGGCGCCCGCACCGTCGTTGAGCGACACCAGCGGCGCGCCCGCCGCCAGGGCCATGTCCATGATCTTGTGGATCTTCTGCGCGTGGGCCTCGCCGAGGGCGCCCCCGAAGATCCGGAAGTCGTGCGCGTAGGTGAACACCCGCCGGCCGTGGACGGTGCCCCACCCGACGACCACGCCGTCGGTGTGCGGCCGCCGCTGCTCCAGCCCGAACCCGGTGGCCCGGTGCCGGCGCAGCGGCTCGACCTCGTGGAAGGAGCCCTCGTCGAGCAGCAGGTCGATGCGCTCCCGGGCGGTCAGCTTGCCCTTGGCGTGCTGTGCCTCGGTGGCCCGCTCGCCCGGCCCCCGCAGGACCTCGCCCCGCAGGTCGTGCAGCTCTGCCAGGCGGGTGCCCGAAGTCCCGTCGGTCCGTGCTGGATTCATGGTGGGTTCCCCCCGGTGCTGGATCGGAATCGGGCCGCCGGTGAAGAAGGCACAGCGCGCCCATGACTACCGGAGAAAGACCCTAGGGCCGAAATCGCCAGGGCCCGCCGGAGATTTCCCGAGGTGTCAACAAGCTGTCCGCCTGGCAGTTACCTGCCCGGCACTTGCCACCCGCTTTCCCGGTCACTTCAATTCCGTTGAGTCCGACCGATGACGGAAGGCGTGACCATGTCCCGAGCCGCTCCCGCCCAGCCGGACCCGACGGTGCCCAGGATGAAAGGGCGTACCGTCGTCGGGAACACCTGGGAGTTCAGGAAAGACCGGCTCGCCCTTTTCTCCCGCACGTTCGAGACCTGCGGAGACCTCGGCGTGTACCGGATCGCGGGCCAGGACCTGTACCTGGCCAACTCGGCCGAACTCGTGCACGAGATCCTCGTCAGGAACGGCCGGCTCTTCGAGAAGACCGACCGCTTCCGCTCCTTCGCCCGGCCGCTGCTCGGCGACGGCCTCCTGACGGCCACCAACGAGGACCACAAGCGCAACCGCCGCATCCTCCAGCCCCGGTTCCACGACGCGGCGGTCAAGCCCTCGGCGGACATCGCCGCGCGCGTCGCCCGGACCGTGTCGCGGCGCTGGGCCGACGGCGACGTGGTGGACGTGCGCCGCGAGATGGTACGGCTGGTCCTCGGCGTCGTCGGCCACCATCTGTTCAGCCGCGACCTCCTCGACGAGGCCGACGCGCTGGGCAACGCCCTCACCGACGCCATCCGCGGCTTCGACTCCCAGGCCAGTGCGCTGATCCCGCTGACCATCGAGTGGCCCACACCGGCCAACCTCCGCTACCGGCGGGCGATCCGACGCCTGGAGCACACCTTCTACGCCCTCCTCGCCGACCGGCGCGCGGCGACGAGCAGACCGGACGACTGGCTCGGCCTGCTGATGGAGTCCCGGTACGAGGACGGCACCCCGATCAGCGACCGGCAGATCCGGGACGAGGCCCTCAACATGTTCATGCCGGGCCACGAGACCACCGCGATGGGCCTCGCCTGGAGCCTCCACCTGCTCGCCGAACACCCCGCGGTCCACGAGCGGCTGACCGCCGAGGTGGACGAGGTGCTCGGCGGCCGGCTGCCGACCCCGGACGACCTGCCCCGGCTGCCGTACGCGCTGCGCGTGTTCAAGGAGACGCTGCGCCTGTACCCGCCCGTGTACATGTTCACCCGGCAGGCCACCGAGGCAGTCGAGGTGCTCGGCCACCGGCTCCCGGCCGGCGCGGCGGTGGTGTTCAGCCCCTATGTGCTGCACCGGCGCCCGGACTACTTCCCCGACCCCGAGCGCTTCGACCCGGACCGCTTCTGCCCCGAGCGCGAGGCCCGGCTGCCCCGGCACGCCTTTCTCCCGTTCGGGGCCGGCCACCGCGTCTGCATCGGCAACCACCACGCCCTCCTCAACAGCCACGTGGTGCTGGCCACGCTCGCCCAGCGGGTACGCCTGCACACCCTGCCCGGCCCCGCCCCGGTCAAGGAGGCGATGGTCACCCTGCGCCCCGAGGGCGGCCTGCGCATGCGGGTCGAGCACCGCGCACACCCCACGCGCCCCGGCCCCGACACCACCACCGCATCCCCGACGGCCGGTCCGGCGTCCCGGCCGGCCCGGTCGCCCGGGACGCCGGACCGGCCCGTCGGGACGAAGGGCGCCGTCGGGGGCCGGGGGTGCCCTGACGGGCGGGCTCAGGGCTGAGACGGGGCCGGGCTGCGGACGGGGTCCCGGGGGCTCGGGAGCAGGCCCGCCTCGGCCGCGAGGACGCCCGCCTGGAACCGCGACTTGATGCCCAGCGCGTCCAGGATCTCCGCCACGTACCGCCGGTAGGTGCGCACCGAGATGCGTAACTCCCGTGCGGCCACCTCGTCGGTGACCCCGGCGTAGAGCCGTTTGAGTATCCGCCCGGCGAACGTGCTGCGCTCCCAGTGGCCCAGGTCGATCCCGGAGCCGAGCGGCTCGGCGGTGCGCCACGCGCTGCCGAACAGGGCCAGGAGCGTGTCGGTGACGACCTTGGCCCGGACCAGGGAGGCCCGCCCGCCCAGCTGGGTGCGCATCACCGCGACCCGGCCGTCCGCGACGACCGCCTCCAGGAAGGGCATCCTGGCCACCCTGATCTCCAGCAGGGAGCCCTCGCCCTGCTGCACCTGGCCGAGGCCCTGGTCGAGCATGGCCTGGTTGCACAGGACACGCACCTGGATGTGCTTGTCCATGGCCAGCAGCAGTGACTGGAGGTCCGCGCAGAGCTGCTCGGTCCGTACCGCCTCCGCCGCGATCACCACGTCCACGGAGCGCTCCGCCTCGGCGATCACCCCGACGATGGCCTCCCGCAACGGCCCGTAACCCGGTTCCAGGGGCTCTATCAGTTGATTGCGCAATGACATGACGCGATAACGGTCGACAGCCGTGTCGATCAGCCGGCGAATGTCCGCCAGGGCCTCCCCGAACTCGTCGGGTCCGTCCATCGAAGCGTCCGGACGAGAACCGTCCCCCCTGCCGAGCGGATCGACAGGTGTGTACTCCTCGTGCATGTGTCCCCCGTGGAATTGTCTTCACCGCGTATACCGAGTCAGTCCGCCGTCATCCGTCCCGGCAGCTCCGACGCATCGCATTGGCCCACCGAGCGTATTGCCTCGGGCGGAAGCAGTCCCAATTCGACGGCTCGGGCGCCGGCCTGGAACCGCGAGCGCGCCCCCATCTCGCGCATGATCTCCGCGATGTACCGCCGGTAGGTGCGCAGCGGCATGCCGAGGGCCCGGGCCGCCACCTCGTCGATCTGCCCGGCCATCAGGGACGCGAGGATGCGGCGGCCCACCTCGCTGCGCGCCCGGTCGCCCTGGTGCGGCCGGTCGGCCGGAGGGGACCCGTTGGCCCAGGCCACGGCGAACAGGCCGGACAGCGCCCCGACCACGGCCACGTCCCGGACGATCAGGGCCTGCCGGGCCTCGGTGCCGAGGTCCGGCCAGATGACCGCGATCCTGCCGGGCAGCAGGACCGCCTCCCGTAACGCGCCCTGTGACGTGCGCAGTTCACTGGGACCGAGCGAGCCCACCGCGTCCCGTACGGGCTCCAGGTGGCTGACCGCGGGGGCGCACAGCAGCCGCACCACCGTGTCGTCGCGGGCGCCCGCGCGGCAGGCGGAGGCCACGCGCAGGACCTCGTCCTCGGAGCCGTTGTCCGGCAGCAGGACGCCGATGCCGGGGACGTCGCCGCCGGCGAGCCGCGCCAGGGTCCGCCGGAGCACCGCCTCGTCGCGCGTCGACAGGAACCGCTCAGGCCGGGCCCGGTACCGGCGGTCGGCCTCCACCGACTCGATGAGGGCCCGCGCCTGGTTCAGCGCCCCATCCACGGAATCCTCCGGTTCGGGCACCTGCCGCCGCGATTCGGTGTTTTCCGCCGCCACAATGCGCAACTCCCCCGCCGCAAATCACATTCCGCGGGGCCGCGGCCCCGCGGAATGTGATGCCGATCATACCCCCCGGTACCACCAGCTGAGATCTCACCGGTACTACCCGCAAGTCAGTTACCGGTGAGTCAGCAATGTGTTGCACCAACTCCCTGCACTATCTGATCCGGACGCCACGACCAGCAAGAAGATTGCAGGTTCTTGCCAACCCGTGGTGAAGGCCGGCCGGGGGAGAGGCGAACCTTCAGAAGGCGCCCTCCGGCAGCCGCATCAGGGAGTTGTCCGTCTTCTCCGCCTGTTTGCGCCGGACGGCCACCGCCGGAAGCACCTCCGAGGCGAAGAATGCCGCCGCGGCCACCTTTCCGGCGTAGAAATCCCGTTCCCCGTCCCGGGCCGCAGGCAGTTTCTCCACCGCCACGGCGGCGGCGCGCAGCAGCAGATACGCGACGACGACGTCCCCGCCGGCCATGAGGAACCGGGTGGTGTTCTGGCCCACCTTGTACACGGACGTGACGTCCTGCGCGGCGTCGGCCAGCTGCCCGAGCATGACGGCGGTCATCGCCTCCAGGTCCAGCACCGCCGCGGCCAGCTCCGCACGCGCCCCGGCGAGTTGCCCGCCGCCGGCCCCGGCGGCGAGGAAGCCCTTGATCTCCGCGAAGAGGGCACCGAGCGTCCGCCCCTGGTCGCGGACGACCTTCCGGAAGAAGAAGTCCTGCCCCTGGATCGCCGTGGTCCCCTCGTAGAGGGTGTCGATCCGGGCGTCGCGCAGGTACTGTTCGAGCGGGTAGTCCTGCAGGTAGCCGGAGCCGCCGAGGATCTGCAGGGACTGGTTGAGCTGCTCGTAGGCGCGCTCCGAGCCGTAGCCCTTCACCAGGGGCAGGAGCAGGTCGTTCAGCGCGCGGGCGGCGGACGTGTCGGTGCCCGCCGCCTCGCCCAGCGCGATGCCGTCCTGCACGCACGCCGTGTAGAGGACCAGCGTCCGCAGCCCCTCGGCGTACGCCTTCTGCAGCAGCAGCGAGCGCCGGACGTCGGGATGGTGCGTGATGGTGACGCGGGGAGCCGTGCGGTCGGCGGCCCTGGCCAGATCCGGGCCCTGCACGCGTTCTTTGGCGTACTCCAGGGCGTTCAGGTAGCCGGTGGACAACGTCGAGATCGCCTTCGTGCCGACCATCATCCGCGCGAACTCGATGATCCTGAACATCTGCCGGATGCCGTCGTGCCGCTCGCCGAGAAGCCAGCCCTTCGCCGCGCCCCGGGCGCCGAACGTCATCTCGCAGGTGTTGGACGCCTTGAGGCCCAGCTTGTGCTCGACGGCGGTGACGTGGACGCCGTTGCGCTCGCGCAGGTCACCGGTGGTCCGGTCGAAGTCGTACTTGGGCACGAGGAACAGGGACAGGCCCTTGGTGCCGGGACCCGCGCCCTCGGGGCGGGCCAGCACGAAGTGCACGATGTTCTCGGACAGGTCGTGCTCGGCGTTGGTGATGAACCGCTTCACGCCCTCCAGGTGCCAGGAGCCGTCCTCCTGCCGGACGGCCTTCGTGCGGCCCGCGCCGACGTCGGACCCGGCGTCCGGCTCCGTGAGCACCATCGTCGCGCCCCACCGCCGGTCCACCATCAGCCGGGCGACGGCGCGCTGTTCCTCGGTGCCCAGCTCGTGCACCACGCGGGCGAAGCTCACGCCGCCGGAATAGAGCCACAGGGCCGGATTGGCGCCCAGGACCAGTTCCGCGAAGGACCAGTACAGGGAGGGCGGCGCGGCGGTCCCGCCCAGCTCCGCGGGCAGGCCCAGGCGCCACCACTCGGCGTCCATGAAGGTGTCGTACGCCTTCCGGAACGACGGGGGGAGCGGCGCGGTACCGGACCGGGCGTCGAACACCGGGGGGTTGCGGTCGGCGTCCGTCGCCGAGTCGGCGAGGTCGTCGGTGGCGAGCCGGCCGATCTCGGCCAGGATGTCCCGGGCCGCGGGCCCGTCGACGTCGGTGAAGGGGCCCGTTCCGTAGACGGCGTCGCGGCCCAGGACCTCGAAGAGGTTGAAGCGCAGGTCGCGCAGGTTCGACTTGTAGTGGCTCACGGCTTCGCACTCCCTTGCTCCGGACCGCGGCACACGCCGGTCTCCAGCAGCGTCGCGATGCCCGCGGCGAGGTTGCGGGCCCAGCCCCGGTATCCGGGCACCGACGGGTGGAAGCGGTCGGCGGCCAGCCAGCCCCCGGCGAACCGGGGCGGTCCGCCCGCGGGTACGTGGAAGAGCACCGCGCCCCGTGCGGCGACCAGCTTGAACTGCCGGTCGAGAAGCCGGACGTACGAGTGGAGAGGCGTGCGCACGGGGTGCGGCAGGCCCTGGTGGACGTCCAGGTGCGGCAGTCCGGCGAAGACGATCGGGACGTCGTGGCCGAGGCGCAGCCGGATGTCACGGACCAGTCGCTCGACGTCCCGGCGGAAGGCACCGGGCCGCCGTACGCGCATGGCGTCGTTGGTGCCGGCCGAGAGGAGGATCAGGTCCGGCTGCCAGCGCCGGAGCGGGTCGGTGAGCTGACCGAGCAGCACGGCCCGCAGGCCGCGCACGGTCGCCCCCGACCGCGCGGCCACCCGCCAGCTCACAGCGCGGCCGGTGAGCGCGGTCAGCGCGGTGGCGACCTGGCCGACGAGGGCGTCCCGGTGCTCTTCGGCGCCCACTCCGGCGGCGGTGGAGTCGCCGAGCAGCAGCAGGCGCAGCGAGGGCCCCTCGCCGGCCGTCTCGCCTGCGTCGCCGGCCGCGTCGGGCAGTCTGGGCCGGTCCGCCCGCACCCTCTCCTTGAGCATCGCCATCAGCATGCGCACCCCCATAACGCTGTTATGACCACGCCTCCAATAACAGCGTTATGATGCCGGTGTGTCAACCGCGATCCGCCGCAAACTCCTCGACGAGGCCGCCCGGATCCTGGCCGAGGAAGGACCCGCCGCACTCACCGTGCGCCGGGTGGTCCGGGCGGCCGGGGCCTCCACGATGGCGGTCTACACCCACTTCGGTTCCATGCCGGAGCTGGTCCGGGAGGCGATGCGAGAGGGCTTCGCGCGGTTCAGCGAACGGCTCCTGGTGGTGGAGGCCGCCGGGGGGGACGACCCGGTGACCGCGCTCGCCCGGCTGTGCGTCACCTACCAGGAGTTCGCCCGCGCCGAACCCGATGTGTACGCGGTGATGCTGGGCGGCTCCCGGCTGGCCGGGTTCGAGTTCACCGCCGACGACCGGGTCATGGGCCTGGACGTTCTGCGGATCCCGCACGCCGCGATCCGGCGGTGCATGGCGGCCGGCCGCTTCCGGGACGGCAACTCGTCCCTGCTCGCCTGGCAGCTGTGGTGCCAGATGCACGGCCTGGCCCAACTGCGGGCCGCCGGCTACTTCGTGGGCCGGCACGGCGCGGACGAGACCTTGCAGGGGCTGCTGCGCGACTTCGCCGTCGCCTCGGGCGACCAGCCCCTGGCCGCGGAACGCTCGGTGTCGGCGGCGACCTGACGCGCCGGGGGAGGGGGCGGGGGTGCCCCTCCGTGAGGCTCGGGCGCCGGAGAGCACGACCGGGAGGCGCCGTGTGATGCCATGCGATGCCGTGCGATTCCATGCCATGCCATGCCATGCCGTGCGACGACCCTGGTGGCCGATGCGCCCTCCAGGTCCTCGCCGCGCGCTCGCGGAACTCGGCCGCGGACCCGTCCTCGTAGCCGCCGACGAGGACAGGTCCGCCTAGCGTGCCGCCCGCGACCTCCTGAGCCCGGCCCGGCCCCGGCCCGGCCCCGGCCCGGCCCCGGCCCGGCCCGGCATGATCCGGACGGAGCGAGGGGCCCTAGCGGTTGACCGCCCGCATCCCCGCCTCGTCGTACCGCTCGCCCGCCACCTGGGGCAGCTCCGCGTCGATGCGGTCCAGGTCCTCCCCGGTCAGCTCGATGTCGGCCGCGGCGGCGTTCTGCTCCAGGTAGGTGCGGCGCTTGGTGCCCGGGATCGGCACCAGATCCTCGCCCTGCGCCAGCACCCAGGCGATCGCGAGCTGGGCCGGGGTGACGTCCTTCTCGGCGGCGATCTCCTTGACCTTCGCCGCCAGCCGCAGGTTCGCCGCCAGGTTGGCGTCCGTGAAGCGGGGGTTGCTACGGCGGAAGTCGTTCTCGTCCAGCTCGTCCGGGGAGCTGAAGCGGCCCGCCAGGAAGCCGCGGCCCAGCGGCGAGTACGGCACGAAGCCGATGCCCAGCTCCCGGCAGGCCGGCAGCACCTCGGCCTCCACGTCCCGCGACCACAGCGAGTACTCGCTCTGCACGGCGGTGACGGGGTGCACGGCGTGCGCCCGCCGGATCGTCTCCGCGCCGGCCTCGCTCAGCCCGATGTGCCGCACCTTGCCCTCGGCGACCAGCTCACCGAGCGCCCCGACCGTCTCCTCGATGGGCACGTCCGGGTCGACGCGGTGCTGGTAGTACAGGTCGATGTGGTCGGTGCCCAGCCGCTCCAGCGAGCCGTGCACGGAACTGCGCACGTGCTCGGCCGAGCCGTCCTGGCGGCCGATGCTGCTCATGTCGCCCGGTACGGCGTCGTCCATCCGGTAGTTGAACTTGGTGGCGATGACGTACTCGTCGCGGTGCCCCCTGATCGCCTCGCCGACCAGCGACTCGTTGGTGAGCGGGCCGTACAGCTGGGCGGTGTCGAGGAAGGTGATGCCCAGTTCGAGGGCCCGCCGGATGGTCGCGACACCCTCGTCCTGGTCGGTGGTGCCGTAGAAGGCGGACATGCCCATGCATCCGAGCCCGATGGCCGATACCTGGAGGTCCCGCAGACTGCGCTCCTGCATGAGGGTCCTTTCGCGTTCTTGATCGCCGGCCGTCCGGCGCGAGGGCCTGCTTCCATCTAGCGACGGTTTCCGCCCACCGGCATCCTGTGGCAGGCGGCCCCGGGGCCGCCCTCGCGCGCCGGACGTCCACGACGCTACGAGTTGGAGTGCGCACGAAGTCAAGCCGCAGCCGGGCGCCATGGCGAGGACCGAACCCGGGCGCGAGCCGGGCTGACCAGCGACGCTGGACAATCATCCGCCGTGATCATGGCCGCCGCCGGTGCCGTGCTGCTGCTGTCCTGTGTCCTGACCTGGGCGTCGCCCGCCGCCCGCAGGGGCGTGCCATGATGGCTACTCGCCAGTAGGAAGACCTTTGGTCCCCGACCGGGAGGCGGCAGGATGCCCCGACTGTTCACCGTGAGCGACAGCATCGTCATCGATGTCCCGCCCGCACTCGCCTACCGGGCGGTGAGCCGCCCCGGCGACATGGGCCGGTGGAGCCCGGAGAACCTCGGGACGACGGACACCTCGGACCAGGAACCGGCCGTCGCGGGCACCACGTTCGTCGGCCGCAACCGGCGTGGCCGCTTCCGCTGGGTGACCCGCTGCACGGTCACGGCGGCGGAGCCGGGCCGCCGTTTCGCCTTCCGGGTGCACGCCATCGGCCGCGACCGGCCGCGTCTGCGCGGCCCCATCGCCACCTGGGAGTACCGCTTCGAACCGGAAGGCACGGGCACCCGCGTGACCGAGATCTGGACCGACGACCGGCGCTCGTGGCCGGCGTTCGCCGCTCAGGTCTTCGACCGGATCGCCACCGCGGGCAGCACCTTCGCCGACTTCCAGGCGAAGAACATCCACATCACCCTGCGCAACCTCAAGCGGGAACTGGAACGCGAGGCGGGCGCCGGGCCCGGAACCACGGACGGCACCCGCCCCGCCACCTCCTGACCGCCCGGAAAGCCGGTGACGTGAGGCCGCCGCGCCGAACCGCCGCCGCGCCGAACCGTCGCCGCGCCGAACCGCCGCCGCGCCGCGAGCCGACGCCGTACGCCGGCCCCGCCGGGCGCGAAGCTGCGAGACGGACAGCCCACCCCGACGATGGAACCGCGGACCCGCCGCCACGGGGACACGGGCGGTCCGAGGCACCGCGAACGGCACGGCGCTCCGCACCGCGCCCAGACCGCACCGGACGGGAAACGAGACGGCATGGACGACACCGAGCGGAAAGAGACCTGGGACGAGTTCCGCGAACTGGTGAACATGACACCGGCCGAGCTGGACAAGTGGCTGGAGTCCGACGAGTCGCGCGGCGCCGGTCAGCACCAGGGCGGGGGCGAGTCCACCGGGCACGCCTCCGGCCGCCGGATCACCGAGATCCTGCGGACGAAGCAGAGCGACCTCTCGGACGACGACTACCGGCACATGCGCAAGGTCGTCGGCTACGTCCACCGTCATCTGGCCCAGCGCCCGTCCGGCGACGTACGGGACACCCGGTGGCGGCACTCCCTCATGAACTGGGGCCACGACCCGCTGTCCGGCGGGTGACGGCGAGGCGGGGAGCCCACCGCGACGGGGCAGCCGGGAACGCCGTGAACTCGCCCCTCCCGGGCATACGCGTCCCATGACGACGCCATCGCCATCGCCATCGCCATCGCCATCGATATCGACATCGTGGAGCGGCCCGACCAGCGGCCCGACCAGCGGCCTGACCAGCCGGCCGACCCGCAGCCCGGCCCGCCCGGGCCCCGGACGGAAGTCCCGTCACGGCGGCCGCGCGACCTGGGCCGGGTGCGCGCTGCTTCCGCTCCTCGCCCTGACGGCCTGCCATCACGACGGCGGCGACCCCGCGCTGCCCGGGGCCGCCCCCAGCGAGAGCCGAGGGACGTTCGAGAAGGCCACTCTCGCGAGCGGCAGCCGTCTCGTCATCACCACCCAGGGCGGCGTACGGGTCGTGGGGACGGACGACGACAGCGTGACGGTGGACGACACGACCCTCGCCCGCTGGTCCGGGGACGGGAACACGCACACCCTCGACCTGCCCTGCGACGAGAGCGACGACCGGGCCAGGGACAACTGCGGCGGGATGCCGCTCGTCCACGTGCCCAGCGGTGTCACCCTCACCGTGCGGGCCCGCAACGCCGGCGTCGACGTGAGCGACGTACGGGGCGAACTGAGCCTGAGCACCGTCAACGGCGACGTCACCGTGCAGGACTCGGGCACGAAGGGGGCCCGCCAGCACCTCGTGACCCGCAACGGCTCCGTCCACGCGACCGGCCTGCAGGCCCGTGACGTGGGCGCCGAGACGGTCAACGGGGACGTCGACCTGCTGTGCACGACCTCACCCGACACGCTCGACGGCGTGACCCGCAACGGCTCCGTACGCGTGACCCTCCCGGCCGACGCCCCGCCGTACGCGACCGACACCAGTACCGTCAACGGCCGCTCCACCACCGACATCCCGCCCGCCGCCGCCACGGACCACCGACACCGCCTGACGCTCCGCACCGTCAACGGCGACACCGAGGCCCACCGGGGCTGACGAACGGGCCACGTGAGATCCGCAGCCGCTCCACCCGGCGGATCACATCACTCCTGGAGGCTCACGTCACCCCGGAGGCTCACGTCACCCGTTCCCGGCCTAGTCGTCCCGCCGCGCCCGGCCCTCGGTGCGGGCCTGCTGAAAGGCGTCCGACATCGCCTCCACGGCCCCCGACAGGGCACCCTTGGCCATCCCCTGGGCGCCGGACCCCTTCATCCGATCGGGCAGCTCGGTGAGCCCGGCCGGCTTCCGCGGCCCCGATTCCAGGTCCAGGCGGTTGCACGCCTCCGCGAACCGCAGATAGGTGTCGACGCTGGCCACCACGATACGAATATCGATCTTGAGTATCTCGATACCGACGAGGGACACCCGCACGAACGCGTCGATCACCAGCCCCCGGTCGAGAATGAGCTCCAGCACGTCATAGAGACCACTGGAACCACCGCCACCGCCACCACCGACGCTGCCGCCGCCACCCCGCGCCGCCACGGTCATCACGACCAACCCCTTGTCATCACTCCCGCACGATCCGCCGACACCGCGCCCGCGTCCGTGCCGCACCACGCCACGCCGCGCCGGAGGCTGTCCGGTTCGTGTGTCCCCGACCCTCCGCACCAAACGCGTGTACGAGCAGGCGCCCCACAGGCGCCCGGAGCCTCCCGGCCGCTCGGTCAGCCGCCCGCCGCGTCAGCCGCCTGCCGCGTCCTCCTGCCCGGCCGCGTCGCCGATGGCGATACGCAGGTCGTGCATTCCTTGCAGGGTGTCGATGAGGGCTTCCTCGGCCCCGCTCAGGGCGTGCCGGGTCCCTTCGGCGTCACCGCGGTCGGCGTGCAGCTGGGCGCTGAGCGCGTACACCGCCGTCATCACGGCGGCGAAGGCGGCCTCCCGCCCCGGTGGCAGTTCCTCGGCCTGGGGGCCGGAGACCTGCAAGGCGGTGCGCTGGAGCCTGTTCGTCAGGACGTTGACCGCGACGCCGGGCTCGGCCCCCAGCTCCTCGCCCCACCCCTGCACCGTCCCCAGAACGTCCTCGACCTCCCCCTCCTCGGTCAGCCGGGTCGCGGCCGTGATCAGCAGCTCCGTCCTGGCGAGCAGCCGGCCCAGCAGCCGCAGACGGTCCTCTTCCCGCGGCCCGTCAGGACCACGACCACCGTCCCGATCGGCCGCCGGTTCGCCCGCCAGCGCGGCCAGCGCCGCGGAGATCTGCCCGACGCTCGCGGAATGCTTGCCAGTGATGCTCACGTCCCCAGCTTCACCCGGCGAAGGCGCGCCCGCCCGTCCACGACCCGCCCACCGGCATCCGCGTCGCCCATGCCGGTCATGGCGGAAGCGCCACACGGCCGTATCGGCGTCCCCTGCTCCGCTCTCGGCTGTTGCTCCGCTATCGGCTGTCCGAGTGATCCGCCCGCACGCCGCCCTGGGCACCGGTCGGCTCGGGCGGCGGACAGGTCATGCTCATGTAGAGCGCGTGTTCGCCCGAGGACGCTGTGCCGTCGTAGAGCGCCAGGTCCAGCCCGCAGAAGCGGAAGCCCATACGGCGGTACGCGTGGATCGCCGGCGCGTTGACGTTGGTGACCTCCAGCCAGACGTGCCCGGCACCGCGCGCACGGCCGAACTCGACGGCGTGACCCATCAGAGTACGTCCGATGCCCCGGCCTCGATGGGCGGGCGCGATCTCGATGTCCTCGATGACCAGCCGTCGGTTCCACGGATCATAGGAGACGGCGGCGAAACCCACGAGACAGCCGTCAGGGCCGACGGCGACGAACGTGCGCCTGTCCGCAGAATCCGCGGCCGTGAGGTCGTCGTCGGTGTCCTCCGCCGGGAAGACCTTGCGAAGCGGCGGCTCCACCGGCACCTCCCGGAGAGCGAAGCCGTCCTCGGTGACGGTCACGCGATAGACGGTGCGCGTGGTGAAGGACCCGTCGAGCACCTTCATCGCCTCGGCGTCCTCGGGACGGGCGGCACGGATCACGTAACCCTGATCGTCGACAGTCGTCATGACACGAATCTACGACGCCCGTCGGGCAGGCCGGCGACCCGGGGCCGCTCCACCGCCGCTCCTCGGCCTGAGTGCGGGTGCCGCCGCGCTCCCCGAGGAGCGCGGCGAAGCCGTCGAGCACGCACCGCGACCCGAACTCGAAGGCGTGGCCGGGGCTGTGGGCGCCCTGGTGGGCTGTGCCGGGCGTGCTGCCCACGGGGGTGGCGAGCGGGTGGCGGGCAGGGTCGAAGACCCGGAACGGAGTGATCATCCAGCTGGACGACTGGGTCACTCCGAGCCGGTAAGCCCTTCGGCCGGAAGCCGCCGCTCACGGCATCACCACTACGCCGCGCCTGTGACAGAACGAAGACGTCGTGGTGGACCGCCTGTAACTCGTTGCGAGATACAAATATTTCAGACCACCCGCACCGCCGCTCTTGCTGGGGGAACACCGTGAAGTACACCCGCGTCACCGCTCTCACCGCCATCGGCGTTGCCGCCACCCTCTCGCTCACCGCCTGTGGCGGCGACGACTCCGGGACGGACTCGGCCGCCAAGAACTCCGCGGCCTCGTCCTCGTCCTCCTCGTCCTCGGCCGGTGGCTCGCAGCCGGAGGGCGGCTCGGGCGCCGGCGGCTCGGCGTCCGGCAACACGAACTCCGGCTCGGGCAACGCCAACTCCGGCAACGCCAACTCGGGCTCCGGCGGCGAGGAGACCAAGGCCGGATCGGGCGGCGGGAGCGGCGCGAAGGGGACCAGCGGCAAGATCACCTTCTGCAGGACGAAGGACCTGGCCATCGACGCCAGGGACGCCGCGCCCGACAAGACCTCCGGCAGGATCAACATCACCATGGTCAACCGGGGTTCGACCACGTGCTCGGCGACGGGTTTCGCGGGCGTCGACATCAAGGACGCCGACCACACCTCCAGCCCCATCGAGCGCGGCCGGGCCGAGCCCCGTATCACCACCCTGAAGCCCGGTGACACCGCCATCTTCGACCTCGCCTACGACATCGACACCACCGGCAAGAGCCTCACGTCCCCGACCAACCTCCTGGTGACGCCCCCGAACGAGACCCACACCGTGACCCTGAAGTGGCCCGCGGGCGCCGGACAGATCAAGGGCGCCTACACCGACGTCCAGGTCTTCCCCACGCACAACGAGTAAGGGCGGTGCGCGCGGCAGACGATGACGTCGACGGCCGTCTTCCGGCATGCACCGAGCGAGCGAAGACCCGGGACTCGAACGCGGGACTTGAGTGCGGGACTTGAGCGCCTTCAGGCCCCGGACTCCTCCACGATCACCAACGTGCCACGGCTGCCGGGGCGGACAGCGTGTCGCGCGCCCGCCGGCACCCGGACCATCTCGCCCCCCTCCACGACGACCTCGGTGTCCTCCACCAGCAGTTCCAGCCGTCCGTCGAGCACAAGCAGCACCTCGTCAGCCCCGTGCACCTCTTCCGGGACCGGACCGCTGTCCATGCGCAGCACTTTCACCCAGGCCGTTCCCACCCGGCAGAAGGACGACGAACTCCAGGCAGCCGGCAGCGCGGCCGCTGTCTCCACGACGTTGTTCGGAACCATCACATGCCTCCCAGCGGGCTGCTCCGTCATGACGGAGCAGCCCGCTCCTCACCTTCAGCGGACGCCGAGAAGCTATCTGAGCAGGGACGATCGTTGGTCGACCGTTCGGCAAAACCTCTCCTCGGTGAGGTGAGGTGAGGTGAGGTGAGGCCGGTGAGGCGTCCGGGAGCGCGCACGCCCACGTCTTCGGCCCGGCCGGACCGTCACCGTCCGTCTGACCACCGGGCCCCGACCGCCGCGCCCTGACCGCCGCGCCCTGACCGCCGCGCCCTGACCGCCGCGCCCAGAGCGCCGCGCCCAGAGCCGTCAGGAGCCGACGGTCCGCGATATCCAGCCGCTGTACGAGGTGATGTCCGCGTAGTCCTTCACGGTGTCGGTACCCCGGCTGTCGGTGCCGACGATCACGCCGCCGTAGAAGACGGGGCCGCCGGAGTCACCGCTGGCGGAGATGCCGGAGCCCTTGGTGAGCTGGATGACGTGGTCGTTCTTGCCGTCGCTCGCGTCGTTGTCCTTCACCTTCATCGTGCAGGTCTTGAGCGTGGTCGACTTGCCCCCGTCGTTGTCGGTGTCGCCGTAGCCGTACGCGGTGACGGACTTGCCGTCGGCGGGGCGGTCGCCGGACGAGCCGTACGGGGCGTACGTGGTCTTGTAGGGCTTGGTGAGGTGCAGCAGCAGGATGTCCTCGCCGTCGGCCTGGATCTGCCGGTCGGTGCTGATCTGGGTGCCCTGGCCCTTGGTGACGCTGCCGAGCAGCACGAAATCGTCGTTGCTCTTGCAGTGCCCCGCGGTCAGCACCCACTGGGCGGCGATGACCGCTCCGGAGCAGTGACTGCCGCCCCCGTTGAAACGGACCTGGGCCGCCCAGGGGGCGTTGGAGATGTTCTTGACGGCGGAGCCGCCGATGATGGCGTGCGCCGTGCCGGTCGCCGTGAGGCAGCAGGCCGCCGCGAGGGCGGCGGCCGCGGCGCCGCGATGGATCCTGGACATGTATTTCCTTCCGTACTGAACGCGCGTCCCGAACGGCTCCCGGAATTCCGGTCGAGCCGGTTTCGGTGTCCGGTGCGGGGTGCCGGACGGCACGGAATGTAGAGCTTGTTCGCAGGTACTCGTCAACGGTTCACCACGCGGCAATTCCCGGTCTCTGAATGCCGGGAAGCGGAACGCCCCGGCGAATGGCATTGCGGTGCCCGACGTCCCTGATCGTTCAGTTGATTACTTGACGGTGTGTCCGGGGTGTCCGGGACGCTCACGCCGCCGGTACTGCCCCGCCCCGGCAGGAAGAGAGCGGCAAGGGAGCGGCAAGGGAGCGGAAAGAGACCCGCGAGGACCCTCGCGGCCTTCCGGTCAGTCCCACTCCCAGCGGATGCCGTACGTCCCGGCCTCGACCTCGGTCAGCGCCAGGTGCGCCGTGCCCCCGCTGCCCAGCCAGAGCGGCCCGAGCGCCTGCTGCGGCACGCCGACGCGGGCCGCGTGATAGCTCTCGCACCGGGCGGGCAGCGCCCCCGGGTGGAAGAGGACCTCGACCACCAGGACCGGGGACGGGAGGTAGAGGGAGTGCCGGCTGTAGCTCTGCGGCTGCGCGTCCGCCGGCATGACGTACTCGACGGTCGTGGTGTCACCCTGGTTCAGGACACGGTCCAGGATGAGTTCCACCACCGAGTAACCGGCCCGCGGGCCGCGCCGCGTACGGCCCGTGCGGCAGGGCGCGAGCGCGCTGACGTCCGCGAGCGGATCGCCGGTGTGCAGCACGACGATCACCCGGTCGACCCCGTCGCGTTCCGCGCGGACCACCCGGCGTACCCGCACGCCCTGCGAGGAGCGATCGGCCCCTATCGTCTCCTGGACGTGGGTGTACACGCTGGAGACGGCCCACAGGGACTGCCGGGCCCCGGGCCCCAGCAGGTCCAGCACCGCGTCCAACTCCTCCGAGCTGCTCCACAGTTCATGGGTGGTGAGCGGGCCGGTCCGCGGGCTCCAGCGGCCGCGCGGGCGCCGCGGGCCCAGCAGCACCACCAGCGAGTCGGCCGGCAGGCCGAGGATCTCCTCCAGCATTCGCAGCGCCCGCAGGGAGCTGGCCCGCTCGGGCCGGTTGCTGCCGCGCTGCCAGTAGCTGAGCGCGGCCGGGCTGACCCGGACACCGCGTTCGCCCAGTTTCACGCTGATGCGCTGCAGGCTCAGTCCGCTGTCCGCGATGGCCGCGCGCAGCGCCTCGCTGAACAGGCCGGAACGGATGGCGCGCTCGGGTCCGGAGTCCTGTCCCGCAGGGCGCAGGTTCATGACGCGTCACCCCTGTCCGGTACGGGAAGTGCATGTTCCTGCCCGGCGACGGCCCCGTCAAGACCGGTGACTGAACGACCAGGGTTTTCCCACCGCCCGGCGGCGGACCTGCGCCTGTCCCGAGTCACGGCAAGAGCCATTCGCCCCTCTCCCGTCGCCTTGGCCTTTTGTGACGGCGAGCCTACTAACATCCGGAACGGATCATCCAACGCCCCTGAAGGTAAGGGAATTCGGATGCGGAACCCAGGAACCCACGGGCACCGTGCCGAAATGCCGGCGCTTCCCGGAAGCGAAGGGAATTCCCCGATGCCCCCGGACACAGCACACCCCAGGCACAGCACACCCCAGGCACAGCACACCCCCTCACCCTCACCCTCACCCTCACCCTCAGCACAAGGAGAACCCGTGAAACGACCCTCCGTACTCCGCAGGACCGGCACCGGCGTCAGGGCCGCCGTCGCCGGAGCCGTGGCCGCGCTGCTGGTCTGCGGCGGAGTGGCCGCGGCGGACACCGCGACACCGACCGTCGGCAGCGTGCGGGCCGGCCACGAGCCGTACAACCTCGACTTCCTGAAGAAGCAGATCAACACCTACTACGCCGGCCACAAGGACTCGACGGGCCACTACCGGATCGGCGCGGACAGCCAGTGGGGCAAGGACGTGACGGCGATAGCGGCCAAGGCCCAGGCATACCTGGCGCAGCGGCTCGCGCACCACCGCCCGGCGGTCCCGGCGATCATGCTCGACATCGACGACACCTCGATCTCCACGTACCCGGTCAACGCCGACTTCGACTTCGGCGGCGGCGCGGACGCCTCGGCCGCGGACAAGAAGGCCGACACCGACAACACCTATCCGGTGATCCGCCCCGTCCTGCGCCTGGCCCAGTGGGCCCACGCGCACGGCGTCAAGGTCGTCTTCATCACCGGCCGCCACGACGAGGACACCGCCATCTCGCGCAACCAGCTCGCCGGGCTCGGCTACCCGATCGACGGGCTGTACCTGCGCCCGCGCAGCAACCCGCCGGTCTACCTGCCCTGCGGCACCACGTGCACCGCGATCCCGTTCAAGTCCAATACACGCAAGTACCTGGAGCAGTCACAGGGCTACGACTTCATCGAGGCCATCGGTGACCAGGTCAGCGACTACGCGGGCGGCTACGACGACCGCGGCTTCAAGCTGCCCAACCCCATGTACGACATTCCCTGAGCGATACCCTGATCGCTGCCCCCGGACGCCGGCGCCTGCCAGGGGAAGCCTGACAGGGGACCGGCGTCGTCAGCTCCCTTCCTTCTGCCGCAGTGTCTTGTCCTTCGACCGGCCTCCACTTTCACCTATCACCCATCTTCACCTATCACTCATCACCTATCAGCGGTGTGTGGTCTGTGCGGCGAAGTCGTCGAGCAGGGCGAAGGTGCGTTCTGGCTGTTCGAGGTGGGGCAAGTGCCCCGCGCGTGCGACGACTTCGAAGCGTGCGTCCTTGAACGACGCGGCGTACTCCTTGCCGTAGGCCGGGGTCACGATGCGGTCGCTCTCGCCCCACAGGACGAGGGTGGGGGCGGTGACGGCGGCGAGGCGGGGGCGGAGCGTGGGATCGTTCATGGCGGGGCCGCCCGTGTAGAGGCGCAGGCTCGCCATGTTGGCCTGCATGACGGCGCGTTGCGCGGCCGGGACGGTCGCCGGGTCGACGTAGAAGCGCTCCGCGTCGTGGAACGCGTACTCGGCCACCCCGTGCGCGTCCAGGGCGAAGAAGTCCCGCACCGGCGCGCCGTCGACCTCGATGCCGACCGCGTTGACGAGGGCGATCCCGCTGATCAGGCCCTCGGTGTCGGCGGTCGCCAGCTCGGCGGCGATCCAGCCGCCGAGCGAGGAGCCGATGACCAGGACGTCGGACAGGTGCTGGTCACGCAGGAGGCGGAGGTAGGCGGCGGCCAGGTCGGCGACGCGGGTGAAGTCGTCGGGCCGGGGCGTGCCGTTCCAGCCCGGGTGGGTGGGGAGCAGGGCGCGGGAGGTCGCGGAGAAGTGCTCGGCGATCGGGGCGACGGTGGCCGGGCCGCCGCCCCCGTGCAGGACGAGGACGGGGCGGCCGGCGGCGGGGCCGTATGCGGTGAGTGTCGGCTGGGTCATGCCGGCGACAGTAACTAAGGATGTTTATATAAGCAAGCTTAGTCGTGGTGTTAGCCTGGTGGCATGGCCGTTGAACCGCAGATCCTCGGAAGGGCCGTGAAGGCCGTCCAGTACCGCCAGCACCGGGCGCTGGACAGCCGCCTCGCCTCGGTCGGCAGCACCCTCGCGCAGTGGGACGCGCTGCGGGCGATCAGCCGCACACCAGGCGCCAGTGCGCGGGAGCTGGCTGCGGCGACGTTCCAGAGTGAGCAGGCCTTCGGCACACTCGCCGGACGACTGGTGGCGCAACGGCTCGTCGACCGCCGCCCCGGGCACGGCCGGCGCATCGAACACCACCTCACCTCCGAAGGGGAACGACTGCTCGAAGCCGGGCACGAGGTCGCCGACTCGGTCCTCGCGGAATGCTTCGAAGCCCTGACGGCGAGCGAGCGGGAGGTGTTGCTGGAACTGCTGCGGAAGATCGGGGACACCCCGAAGGCAGCCGCCGGGCCCTCGGTGACTCGGGCGCCCGGGGGCTGACGACGCTGAGGGGGATGTCCCTCGCGGTGTGGGTGGGAGCGGTGGGTCAGGGGCGGATGAGGGCTTCGATCACCCTGTCCACGCCACCGGTCAGCTCGCGGATGCGGGCGATGCCCTCCGCACCGTGTTCGACGACGCCAACGGTGGCACCGAACCGGCGCCCCAGCCCGGTACGGCCTTCATGGCGGCCGGCCGGCACGACCCGCCCGGCGCCCAGCGGCTTGGCGGCGATCACCGCGCACAGGCCCGCCCACTGTGCCGTCGCCGACGACCAGCACCGTGCCACCGCGGGAGGCGTCGGCGGCGGCAGCAGCGTGGTTGCCGGTGGTCATCACGTTCGGCCGAAGAGGGGGGTTCGGACCGGGCGAGCACCACCAGGCCCGGGTCCGCCTTCAGGGTGCCATGCACCGCGCGGGCATGCCGTCCACCGCGATCGCCCGTCACCGGCGCCGGCGAAGTCCGCTTTCGCCGGACACCTCTCAGTCGTCGGCGTCGAGAGCCTGCGCGAGTGCGTCGAGGGTCACGTCGATGACGGCGCGCAGCTGCTCCGTGCTCGCTCCGGCTCTGCTCATGACGGCGAGGGACTGGTTCACGGCCGCGAGGTGGGTCGCGAAGGAGTCGGCCGCCTCGTCGTGCAGTCGGCCGGCCTTCAGTGCGGCGCGGAGCCGGGTGTGCTGGAAGCCGATCGCCTCCCGTGCCCGCGCCGCGACGCTCGGGCTCAGCGCTGGGGTCGCCATGACCGTCTGGGCCACCAGGCATCCGTCGGGCACAGCGGGGTCCGCTATGCGTTCCAGGGTGATGTCGAAGAACGCCCGCGCGGCTGCCAGGGGCCGGTCGGCGGCGCAGGACAACGCGGCGTCGTACTTGTCTCCGTAACGCGTGGTGTAGCGCTCCAGGCAGCGCATGAAGAGCGTGTCCTTGTCGCCGAGGGAGGAGTAGATGGAGCTGCGGTTGAGTCCGGTCGCCCGGGACAGGTCGTCCACCGACGTGTCCGCGTAACCGGCCCGCCAGAACTGGATCATCGCGGCATCGAGCGCCGTGGCGATGTCGAACTGCTTCTTGCCTGCCATGCCGCACTTCCCTCCTGCCCTGCTCTGCCTTCTCCCGGTGGAGACCATCCTCCCATCTTGAACCAAACAGTTCAAGATGGGTTAGGGTGAGGACATGATCACGGCGTGTGAAGGAGAATCATGAACGACCCCGCAAGCACCCCCCGCGTCACCCGCAACCCGGTCCGCGACCTGCCGCTGCCCGACCTCGCCGGCTTCACCCACCGTTGGGTCGACGCGGGCGGCGTCCGGCTCCACGCGGTCGAGGGCGGCCGAGCAGACGGTCCGGCCGTCGTGCTGCTCGCCGGATTCCCGCAGACCTGGTGGGCATGGCGCAAGGTGATGCCGCACCTGGCCGCCCGATTCCACGTCATCGCGATCGACCTGCCGGGCCAGGGCCACTCCGAACGCCCGGACATCAGCTACGACACGCACACGGTCGCCGCGCACGTCCACGCCGCGGTCAAGGCGCTCGGAGTCCCGGCGTACTGGCTGGTCGCCCACGACATCGGCGCGTGGGTCGCCTTCTCCCTCGCCCTGAAGCACCAGAGCCGGTTGCGTGGCCTGGCACTGCTCGACGCCGGCATCCCGGGCATCACACTCCCCGACGCCGTTCCGACCGACCCCGAACAGGCGTGGAAGACCTGGCACTTCGCCTTCCACCTCGTGCCCGACCTGCCCGAGACACTGCTCGCCGGCCGCGAACGGGAGTACGTCGGCTGGTTCCTGAAGGCCAAGACCCTCTCCTCCGACACCTTCGACGACGCCGAAATCGAGCAGTACGCCGCGTCCGTGGCCGCCGGCGGCGGTCTCCGCGCATCCCTGGCCTACTACCGGCACGCCGCCGAGTCGGCGCGGAAGAACCACGAAGCGCTGGAACAGCAGCACCTGACGGTCCCGGTTCTCGGGATCTCCAGCAGCCACGGCTCCATCCCCGACATGGCAGCGTCCATCAGGCCGTGGGCCGACCACGCCACCGGGATCGTCGTGCCGGACGCAGGACACTTCATCCCCGACGAACAGCCCGATGCCGTCGCCGCCGCACTGACCGGCTTCATCACCGAAGACGACTGAGACCGGGCGGAACCAAGTGCCGGCACCGGCACCCGTACCTCTGACCGACTCAGCTGTCCGGCCCCGCCGACGGCGAGACAGGTCCCGAGACCGCGGGCGGCAGGACGGTCAAAGGGGCAGACGGTCAGGCGGTGGGCAGCCACTCCGGGCGCTGCGAGCCGCGCGGGACGAGGATCTGCCGGTAGGCGCCGGGGGTGTCGGACATCCGTACCTGATCGGTGATGCCCTGATAGTGGCCGAGAGGGGTCTCGGCGGTGAAGAGTTCCGGGTCCGGGTAGGCGTGCAGCTCGCCGGTGCCCGCGATCTCCTTGGCGTAGCCCTGGTCGAAGATGCCCATGGACAGGATCCACAGGGCCACGCGGGACAGGCAGACGTGGACGCGGTAGCTGCCGCCGTCCTTGGCGCGGCGCCGCAGGGCCTCGGCGACGCCGGCGGTCAGGAACCAGGAGACGAGGTAGTCGTTGACGACGGTGATGGGCGGCAGGGCGGGCTTGTCGCCGTCGCCCTCCAGGTGGAGCAGCCCGGTGAGCGCGCCGGCGGTCTGGTCGAAGCCGAGGTGGTCCTTCCACGGACCGGTCCTGCCGTTAAGCGAGACGGTGGTGTAGACCAGGCCGGGACGGCGGGCGATGGCCTCGTCCTCGGACAGGCCGATGCGGTCCAGAAAGCCGGGGCGGCGGTTGGCGTAGAAGACGTCGGCCTCGGACTGGCGCTGGTGGATGAGGGCCAGGCCCTCCTTCGTGTACGGGCTCACCGTCGCCGAACGCACGCCCACGCCGGTGGTGTTGTAGGTGACGTCGTGCTCAAGCTCGCAGGGGCGCCACAGGTTCAGCACGTCCGCGCCGTGCAGCGCCATGGCACGGCCGGCACCGGCGCCGGCGATGATGTGACCCATGCCCAGCGCCTTCACGCCGTCGAACGGGGCGACGGGGTGGGCGGCCAGTTCCTCCGGGTCGCTGTCACCGATGCGGGTGATCTCCACCAGCGGCAGCTTGGAGAGCACCTGCGTGTACTGCTCCTCCTGAAGGATCTCCTGAGGCGTGCGCACCATCGGCATGACGCAGCCGGCCTCGGCGCCGGCCTGCTCCAGTTCCCGAGCGTTCCACTGCGAGATCGCGGCCTCGACGTGCTCGGGGACGTCACCGGCGCCGAGCAGCCGCTGGGCGGCGACCTTGATGTTGGGGTAGATGTTGAACGGCATCATCCAGCGCCCGTCCGCGGTGCGGTAGAAGTTGTTGGCGTACGCCATGTTGATGATGGACGGGGTGCCGCTGGTGTAGCCGTTGAGGAGTTCCCACTTGCCCTCGTAGAAGGGACACAGGCGGTGCGGGCCCTTGCGCAGGTCCATGTGGATGTCCTGGCCGCGGCCGGTGCGGTCCTTCCATAGGGCGGCGACGGCGGCGGACTTGGCGACCAGGGCGATGCCGGAGGCCGCGCCGAGGCGCAGGGTGCTCGGTACGACCGGGTCGGCGCCCTCGAAGGTGATGTGGCCGCCGGTGTCGCCCGGCTCCAGGCCGATGCCCGCGAGGACCTCGTTCGTCTCAGCGTGGACGTCGAACGCGTCGTCGGCGGCCGGGTCGGCGATCGCCTTCTGGATCTTGCCGGTGAGGGACTTGTCAGGGAGGGACATGTTCTCTTCGTTTCTCGGATGTGGTGCGGTGGGGGTGGGGCCGGTCAGCCGTGGCTGGTGGCGGAGCCCGGGGTCTCACCCAGGGCGCGCATGAGGGCGATCTGCGCGCGGTCGCGCTCTGCGGCGAGTTCCTCGACGGTGCCGTCGCCGAAGGCCGCGTTCGCCTGGTCGATGAGGGTGGCGACGGTGGTGTCGTCGAAGGTGGGGCTGCCCAGGACCGGCCACATGCCAGCCTCCATGGCGCGGCCGAGGTGTTCGATGAAGTGGGGCAGGCCACCGGGACCGCCGCCGAGATGGAAGGTGCGGAAGGGGCCGGCGACCGCCCAGCGCAGGCCGATGGAGGAGGTGACGATGTCGTCGAGTTCCTGCTCGGTCACCACGCCCTGGGCGACGAGGTACACGCACTCGCGGAAGATCGCGGACTGGAGGCGGTTGGCGACGAAGCCGGGCACCTCCTTGCGCAGGACCTGCGGCTTCTTGCCGAGCGCGGCGTAGAACGCCGTGGCCTGGCGAACGGTTTCCTCGGAGGTCTTCTCGCCGGGCACGATCTCCACCAGCGGCACGAGGTGCGGCGGGTTGAAGGGGTGGCCCACGATCAGGCGCTCGGGCCGCGTCATCGCCTTGGCGATGGCGGTCGCCGGGATACTGGAGGTGGAGGTGGCCAGCAGCGCGTGGGCCGGGGCGTTCTGTTCGACGGTCTGCCAGATCCGCTGCTTGAGTTCGAGGCGCTCGGGGCCGTTCTCCTGGACGATGTCGGCGCCGGCCACGGCGGCGGCCAGGTCGGCCTCGAAGGAGAGCCCGGCGGTGAGGTTCTCGGTGGATAGCCCGAGTTCCGCCAGAGCGGGGGTGATCTCCTCCAGGCCCGCCCGGACCAGATCCTCGATGTCACCGCGCGGGTCGTTGATGACGACATCGATGCCGCGGGCCAGGAAGAGACCGGCCCAGGAGACGCCGATCACCCCGCCGCCGATGATCGCGGCACGCTTGTAGGAGTCCGGAGCGGGCTCAGGGGTGGGGGTCATGGTTCGAGCCTTTCTTGAATGGCGTGGGGAGGGAGAGCCGTCCCGGTCGCCGCTGCTGGAGGACGACTCCGCGGTCCGCTGCCGGATCAGGCGGCCAGGTAGTCGTAGACGGGCTTGACCGGGTTGAGGGTCAGGTCGGTGACGATGTGGCTGGCGCTGACGATCTCGACGACGGGCAGGTCCGAGAGCGGAGCCATCACGTGGGCGAAGAGTTCCAGGCGGGCGGGGCCCGTGAAGGCGCTCTTGACGGTGACGTCGGTGACCTGGGTGCGGACGAGATCACACACGCGCAGACTTCCGTCGTAGTCCGGTACCGTCTTGATCATGAAGTTGGGCGAGCAGATCTCGGCCCGGGCCTCGTCGAGGTCCATGGCGTGGTGCTTGTAGCCCATGGTGGCGGTGGCCACCCGCAGCGTCCCGTGGTCGAGCGTCCCGACCAACGTGTCGGAGTCCACGTAGAGCGAGGGTGAGCCGCCCTTCTTCGGGTACGCGCTGTACTCACGGCCACTGGAGATCGCCGGCACGCTGTCCACGTACATCGCGAGATGGAACTCGCCCGCCTCACCCTCGTGCTCCACCGAGACGAGCTGACCCGCCTCGGTGTAGTCGCCCAGGCCGGTGACATCGGGCATCCGCATGATCTCGAACCGGACGACCGGGTCCGTGATCGCCAGCGGCTCGGGGACCAGCCGACGCAGGGCCTCCGGGTCGGTGCGGTAGTAGATGTTGAGGTACTCGCGGTTGGTGAACCGGTACCGGGTCGGCGCGTAGGCCGGGGCATCCACGGGGGTGGTGAAGAGCCGGGCGACATCCTGCTTCTGCATCAAAGCCTCCAGGGAGAAGAACGCCCCACTCAGCCGGCGGAGCGAGTGGCTGGTGTTGTCCGCCGGGGGCTGTTCCGCAGAAATGCGCGGACCTCTCCCGCATCGGATTTTCCGGGGGGAGGGGCGCTGCGTGCTGAGCGCCCACGACGACTCACACGACTCAGTGGACACCTCGGGACTACGGTCTGTCCAATATATGATTGATTCATGGGCGATATGATTGACGATATCCAACTGACCAGGCGCCTGCTGGAGCAGTTTCTGGCGGTGGCCGAGGAGAAGCATTTCGGCCGCGCCGCGGAACGCCTGTCCATGAGCCAGCCGCCGCTGAGCCAGTCGATCCAGCGCCTGGAGCGGGGACTGGGGGTGCGATTGTTCGAGCGGGGGCGGGGCGGGGTGTCGCTGACCTCGGCCGGCAAGACGTTTGCCACAGACGCGCGGCGGTTGCTCGACGCGCAGTCCGCGGCCATCGAGCGCGTACGCAGAGTCGGCAGCGGCCTGGCCGGTGACGTGCGGGTGGGATACGTGAGCATTCTCAGCCACCACTACCTGCCGCGTCTTCTGAGGGCGGCCGCCGAGGAACTTCCGGGCCTGCGCGTACACCTGCACCAGGACTCGCCGGCCGCCCTCGCCGAGATGGTGCGCTCCGGCACGCTGGACCTGGGATTCCTGCGCGACCCTTCGCCGCTGTCGGCGGACCTCGTGAGCCGTGACTTCGCCGTCGAGCGCATCGCCGCGGCGGTGCCGCACGATCATCCGCTGGCCGACGCCGACGAGATCGCTCTGGGTGACCTGCGGGAAGAGGACTTCGTCCTGCCCGATGCCGCTGCGCTCCCGGCCCTGGCTCACCAGGTGCAACTGGCCTGCCACGAAGCCGGCTTCACCCCCCGCACCCGTGCGGTGTCCGACGACCTCACCGGCCTGTTCAGCTATGTCGCCTCCGGACTGTGCGTCAGCCTGCTGCCCGAGCGACTGCGCGACTTCGGGGTGCCCGAGGTCGCCTTCGTCCCCCTGCGCGGGGCATCGCCCTACCTGGAAACCTCCTTGGTCGCGGTGCACCGCCCGGAAGCGGACGCGGCCGTGCTACGCCTACTGGAACTGATCACCCGCCACATGGCGGCGTGACCACCCGCCCCCCGGGCCGGCTTGGAACGGGGAACGGGGTGAGATGGCGCACAGTGCGTCGCCCGCATCACATGTCAGAGGCCCTGCCAGAGGCCCCTGCGGAACCCGGAACCAGTCGGCCCGGGAACCGGGCGGGATACTGTGGGATCTCTATGGGCAAAATCGAGCTATAGGAAGGCTCAAGGAACTTTATGCATCGCGGTTTCGCGCTGCGATGGTCGCATGGCACCGTCGCCGAATTGCTCACCGGTCGCAACAACAGTCTCGGTCTGCTGAGACTCTGTCTGGCTCTGGCGGTGGTCTTCTCACATGCCCGCGTCCTCGGGTACGGGGGCAAGGAGTATCTCCACACATTCAGTGGCGGACAGGCCGACCTCGGCAAACTCGCGGTCTACGGCTTCTTCGTGCTCTCCGGCATCCTCGTCACCCGCAGTGGCGGCCGCCTCAGCGTCGGCCGTTTCCTCTGGCACCGCGTCCTGCGCATCCTGCCGGGCTTCTGGGTGTGCCTGGCCGTCGCCGCCTTCGTCGTGGCGCCGCTCCTGTACTGGCGCCTCCACTCCTCACTCGACGGCTTCGACGGCGCCCCGCACGGCCCGTTCCACCACCTGTGGGTCAACTGGGCCGTCTCGACGAACGAGCACGACATCGCCGGGGTGATGGCCGACGCGCACGCGGCCGGGCGCGTCCACAACGAGGCGTTCGACGGCGCGCTGTGGAGCCTGCGCTACGAGTTCATGTGTTACCTCGGCGTGGCCGCACTCGCCCTCACCGGCATCCTGACCCGCGCCCGCCGGGCCGTCCTGCTCATCACGCTCGTGCTCGGCTGGCTCGTCGTACGCCAGGCGAGCACGGACCCCTTCTGGGCCGGCCCGTACGACGCGCACTACCTGCGGAACGTCCACCTGCCGCCCTTCGCCCCCTTCACCCCCTCGTTCCTGGTCTACCTCGGATTCGCCTTCGCGCTCGGCGCGCTCATCGAGGTCTACCGCGAGCGGGTACCCGTCAGCGACCCGCTGGGCATCGCCTCGCTCGTCGTCCTGCTGGCCAGCCTCCACTACGGCTACCTCTTCACCGTCGGCCTGCCGGCCTTCGCGTACCTCCTGCTCTGGCTCGCCATCCGGCTGCCGGCTCCCTGCCACCGGATCGGCGCCAAGCACGACTACTCCTACGGCATCTACATCTACGGCTTCCTGGTCCAGCAGACCCTCGCCCTGCTCGGGTACGCCCGCTGGGGCATGGCCGCCTATCTCGCACTCACCCTCGTCCTCACCTTCCTGCTCGCCGCCGCGTCCTGGCACCTCGTGGAGCGCCCCGCCATGCGCCTGAAGGACCTCCGCATCGGCAGGCCCCGGCGCGACGACGACCAGCCCGGCCGGTCCATACCGGCCCAGCGGGACCAGCCGACACCGCTCCCGGCCGCCGACCCCGCCCCCGCCGCCCAGCCGTAGACCGCCCCGGCCGCGCGGCGGGCGGGGCGTGTCATGGAAAGCTCTTGTGCCCCTGATCACTCGGCGCGGCGGGCGGGGCGGCCGAGATGCTCGCCCCGACCGATGCACGGCGTTACGTCCGTAGCCCGCGCTCCAGGCATCCGCCACCACGTAACTGGCCGCAGCAGTCGGCTGCGGACCCGCGCCCGCGCGGTGGCCGTCGACGTCCGACGGCACGCCGCCGCTCTGCCCGAGAGCGGCGGTCACGATGCCGCGCACCGCGTCGGGCGCGCGATGCGCGGTGGGGCAGGGCGCTACCTGCGGGGACGGTGCAGGGTCTCCTTGGCCGGCAGCAGCCCGAGGACCGCGTGCTCCTGGTGGCGGGCGTACCAGCGCTCCGCCAGAGCCCGGTCAGTGAACAGGACCGGGCTCCGCGCCGTCTCTGCGGTCAGGTCGGCGGCGTCGAGCCGTCGGCGGCCCGGACGAACTCCATCGCGATGTCGTGGAAGCGCGGGCCACGGAAGTAGGAGACATGCGTGTCATCGGGCGCGAGGGGCCGGCCGCTCTCGTCGGACACGAGCGGGTGGGACATCTTGCGGGACTCGTAGTACGTGTTGACCTGCGGCTGGCTTCGTCGCGTAGCGGCGTGAGCCGATCCGGACCTCGGGCACCTTCACCTCCTCTGCCGAGCGGGTGACGGAAGCGCTCACGCCGGACCACATCCCCGGGTCCGGACGGGGCTTCGCCCTTGCTGTCAGCCCGCCGGGGGACAGGAGCCGATCGTTAGGTCTAGAGGCGGCAGCTGATCTCCATTCCGTCCTCCACGGGGAACGTGACGCTCTGGTAGCCGTTCCGGGGGTCACGGACGTAGTCGAGGTAGGGCGCGAGGTCCTCCAGGTCGACGTCGTCGGCGACGACGAGGGTGCCGGGCGCGAGGCGTGGTTCGAGGAGTCGCAGGACGGGCAGGCACAGGTCCTTCCACCCGTCGAGGAGGACGAAGTCCACGGAGCCGGTGACTGCGGCGAGGGTGTCGCGGGCGTCTCCTTCGAGGACGGTGATCAGATCGTCCAGCCCCGTCTCGGCGAACGTCCGGCGGGCGGCCGCGGCCTTGGCGGCGCTCAGTTCCGTACTGATCACCCGCCCCGTCCCGTTGTCGCGCACCGCGGCGGCGAGATGGAGCGTGGAGATGCCGAAGGACGTGCCGAACTCGATGACGGTGGCGGGGCGGGCGGCGCGGATCAGGTTGTAGAGGAGGCGGCCGCCCTGGGCGGAAATCGGCATGTACACCTCCGCATTGGCGTCGGCCTGATCCTGCGGGCCGAGGGGCGCGGAACTCTGGGGCCACGCCGCCCGGACCCGCCTGCTGGTCGCCTCGTCCTGCTCGGCGTGCCGGAACATCCGGTCGAGGGCGGAGGCGACGCGGGGGTCTTCGAGGGTGTTGGTGGGGGCCATGAACCCAGACTAGACGCACCGTTGCGTAACGTCTAGAGGTCCTTGCCTACTCCGGCCCCAGGAGGCAGACATGGAACGAGGAAGTACGGGCGCCGCGGCGGCCGGGCCGCAACCGGCGGCACGCCACCACGGCAACCGGCACGGTCGCAGCGAACAGGCCCGGCAGGCAGTGCTGGAGGCGGCCGACGACCTCCTGGTCGAGAAGGGCTTCACCGGCGTCACCATCGAGGGCATCGCCGCCCGTGCGGGCGTCGCCAAGCAGACCGTCTCCCGCTGGTGGAAGACCAAGAACGACATCCTCCTGGACGCCTTCCTCCAGGACGCGGCCGAAGCCCTGACCCCGCCGGACCACGGCGACCTGGCCTCGGACCTACGCGCCCACCTGCGCCAACTGGCCCTGTTTCGCACTCGGTCCGACGCGGGCGCCGTCTTCAAAGCCCTCATCGGGCACGCTCAGCACGATCCCGCGTTCGCCGCCGCCCTGCGGTCCGGATACCTCGACGAACAGCGCCGACGCGACCGACTCCCACTGGAACGCGCGGTGGAACGCGGCCGGCTCGCCGCCGGACTCGACATGGCGGCGGAGATCGACCAACTCGTGGGACCGGTCTACCACCGCGTCCTGGTGACGGCGGAACCCGTCGACCAGGCTTTCACCGACCGCCTCGTCGAGGCGTTCCTGCACCGCGCGGACGTGGCGGACGTGACCGACGCAGGGGAGATGGGGAGCAGCTGACTCTGCTTCGGCAACGGATTCGTCCTCGGCGGGGTCGACGAGGACGTCTTCGTCCCTGCCTGCTCGCGCTCAAGCCGACCCGTCTCCGCTCACACCCGCTCGACGCTCAACACCCCAGCCATACAACGGTGATGCTGAGTTCGCGGTCTTCTGCGGCACCTCTGCTCTCCCGGGCAGGGGCGTGCCACCAGGGATGCAGGCGCACGGGCCAGGAACACGGCGGTCGACCGGTTGCTCTCGCTTCGGCATCCACAGTGCGCCGCGGTGCTTCGCGGGTCGAGTATGGATTCCTCGGACCATGAGGGGGATCGATGGGGGTACGACGCGAGCGCCATGTGGCCGCGGTGGCGCGGCGGCGGACGATCACCGAGGAGATCACGGCGTTCGGCGAGATGCTCGCCGCGCACTCCTTCACACCGGGCGGAGCTGACGGCACTCCGGAAAACGTCCGCGACTGGGAGAGGGCACTCGATGCGTACGAACGCGCCGGGCGGCTGTCCGAGCGGCGGCGGCCGGATCTCGGCACGGCGCTGGTCGTGCTGGAAGAAGGCCGCGCGGCGCTGGCCCGGCTCGATGACCGGCGTACCCGTGCCCGCGCGCAGGCCGAGGACAGCAGTCGCTCCCGGGCGCAAGGGGGCCGGCGGGACGCACGACCCTGGCGCCGCAAGCGCCCCGCTCCCGTCGTGGAACACGGTCGCCGCGCGGCAGCCGCCGATCCCGGCACCGGGTCGCCGCGCCCGGCCGCACCGGCTGCCGACTCGAAGCCTCGCCTCCAGCCGCGACCCGTGCCGGGGGTCAAGCCGCACTGGCGTGACCGGATCACGCGCGCACAACTCCTCAAGCGCCTTGCATGGGCCGCGGCCGGCTGCTACGCCGTGGCAGTGAGCATCACTGTCAATCCGATGGCGGCACTGTTCAGCCTGATGCTCGGCGGCATGGCCGGTGGCCTCACGTGTATCGCCGGGATGGTCGCATGGGCCGCGTTGTCGACCGTGTGGGCGGTGCTGTGCCGGGGCGGCAGGGTGCGCGCGGAGTTCACCAGCAGACGGACCGTGGGAAAAACGTACCAGGACGTCTTCACCGTGAAGGCCGGTCCGACGACCGTCGAGCACGTGCGCACGATCGGCGGTCCCCAGGTGGCCCCGATGCCGCACCGGACGGTCTGGTTCGTGCCGGCCTCACGCTCCGGCCGAGACGCGGCCACCTATCGGCTCTTCACACCTTTGTGGCTCGCCATCCTCGTCCTGACGGGCGGGCCCGCGACACTCGCACTCGCCGCGGTCACCCTCTACCTCGTCCCCGGAGCAGAGCTGATACAGGTGTTCGGCTGAGTGGCCACCGTCGCGTCCAAGTGTTCCGCTCCTGGCGAACCGCACCCGCCGGCTCCCCTCTCAGGCGCCCGCCAGTTCCCGGACGGAAAGCAAGGTGAGCGAGAACCTGGCCGTCCCCTGACGGCCCGGGCACCGCAGGCATGGGCGCCCTTGTTTCGTGGGGAAGGGGGGGGGGGGGGGGGGACGGGCCCGCAGGCGCACCCCAGACCCCCCGACGCCGGGTTGTGGTTAGGGGGGGCCGCCGGCCCGCGCACAAAAAACCCAAAC
>NZ_JBEYVW010000013.1:0-95494 GCF_040644175.1 Streptomyces sp. NPDC047017
AAAACGCTCGGCTGGAAAACACCAGCCGAGCGCCTGCGTGATCTACTGACGGCCACATAAGCCATCAGGTGTTGCGAGGACCCCAAGAATCCGCCCGAGTACGGCGGGGCCCCGCTGCGCGTTCCGGTTCACCTCACCGCAGCGGGCCGGTGACCGTCTCGGCCGCCGCGACCAGCCGGCCGCCGCGCACGAAGGTGTCGGCGGCGGCGAGGTCCGGCGCCAGGAAGCGGTCCGGGCCGGGACCGCCCACGCCCGCCTCCCGGGCGGCGTCGATGACCGCGCGGCTCGCCGGGGCCGGGGCCAGGCCCTCGCGCAGTTCCACGGCGCGCGCGGCGGCGTACAGCTCGATCGCGATGACCCGGGCCAGGTTGTCCACGGCGGTGCGCAGCTTGCGCGCCGCCGACCAGCCCATGGAGACATGGTCCTCCTGCATCGCGGAGGACGGGATGGAGTCCGCGGAGGCGGGCACGGCCAGCCGCTTCAGCTCGCTGACCAGCGCCGCCTGCGTGTACTGGGCGATCATCAGACCGGAGTCCACACCGGCGTCGTCGGCGAGGAACGGCGGCAGGCCGTGGCTGCGGTTCTTGTCGAGCAGCCGGTCGGTGCGGCGCTCGGCGATGGAGCCGAGGTCGGCGGCGGCCACGGCGAGGAAGTCCAGGACATAGGCGACCGGGGCGCCGTGGAAGTTGCCGTTGGACTCCACCCGGCCTCCCCCAGAGCCGAAAGCCTGGGAGGTGCCCCCAGGCAGCACCACCGGGTTGTCGACGGCGGCGGCCAGCTCGCGCTCGGCGACCAGCCGGGCGTGCGCGAGGGTGTCACGGCCCGCGCCGGCCACCTGCGGGGCGCAGCGCACCGAGTAGGCGTCCTGCACGCGCGGCGCGTCGTCCTGGTGGTGCCCGGTGAGCTGGGAGCCCTTCAGCACGGCGAGCATGTTGGCGGCGGACGCGGCCTGGCCCGGGTGCGGGCGGATGGCGTGCAGCTCGGGGGCGAGGACCCTGTCCGTGCCGAGCAGCGCCTCCAGGGAGAGGGCGGCGGTGATGTCGGCGGAGGTGTAGAGGGTGTCGAGGTCGGCGAGGGCCATGATCAGCATGCCGAGCATGCCGTCGGTGCCGTTGAGCAGGGCCAGGCCCTCCTTCTCGCGCAGCTCGACGGGCTGGATGCCGTGCTCGGCGAGCAGTTCGCCGGCCGGGCGCACGGTCCCGTCGGGGCCCTCGGCGTCCCCTTCGCCCATGAGGGTGAGGGCGCAGTGGGAGAGCGGGGCCAGGTCGCCGGAGCAGCCCAGGGAGCCGTACTCGTGCACGACCGGGGTGATGCCCGCGTTGAGGACGTCGGCCATGGTCCGCGCGACCTCGGGGCGGACCCCGGTGTGTCCCGAGCAGACGGTCTTCAGCCGCAGGAACATCAGGGCCCGTACGACCTCGCGCTCGACCCGGGGGCCGAGCCCTGCGGCGTGCGAGCGGACGATGTTGCGCTGGAGCTGGGCGCGCAGCTCGGGGCTGATGTGCCGGGTCGCCAGGGCGCCGAAGCCGGTGCTGACGCCGTAGACCGGCTCCGGCTTGGCCGCCAGCGCGTCCACGATCTCCCGGGCCGCCGCGAGGGCCGCCACCGCCTCGCCGGAGAGTTCGACCCGTGCGCCGCCGCGGGCCACGGCGAGAACGTCGGACGCGGTGACGCCGGACGTCCCCACCACCACAGTGTGCATATCCATATTCAGGAGCGTACGCAGTGAATGCGGCGATGTCACTAGTGGGTGCGAGGAGTGACCCTTACCCGGCGCGTGACGCCCGCCTCACAGCCGGCGTCCCCGGAAGCGGCGCCGCTCGGCCGGGCCCCGGGGCGCGGGCGAGGACTCGTCGGCGAGGCGGACCACCGGGTCCTGGGCACCCTCCCGGCCGGCCACCACCGGACGGTCCGCGCGCAGCGCCTTCGCACGGTACTGCGCGGCGTCGGCGAGCCGGAACAGCCGCCGGGCCGAGAGCACCGGCCCGATCAGGTCCTCGGTGGACACCACTCCGCAGGCGACGCCCTCCCCCAGCTCCAGCTCGGCCGCCCGCCGGCACAGCTCGTCGGCCGCCTTGACCACGTCGTCGGCGGTCGGACCCACCGCCAGCAGGCAGAACTCGTCCCCGCCCAGCCGGGCGACCAGCGCGCCCGGCACCATCGCCCCGCACAGCGACAGCACCGAACCGAAACGTTCCAGCAGACGGTCGCCGACCGCGTGGCCGAGGGTGTCGTTGACCCGTTTGAGCCCGTTGAGATCGCAGACCACCAGGCTGACGACGACTCCTTCCGCGCGGTGCCGCTCGATCGCCTCGTCGAGCCGCGCGTCGACGGCCCGGCGGTTGGCGAGCCCGGTGAGCGCGTCGGTGAACGCCAGCCTGCGGGCCTCCTCCAGCCGTTCCGTCTGCGCGAGCCCGGCGGCCACCACGGCGGCCAGGACGGTGGCGAAGTCGGCGTCGGCGCGGCCGAAGAGCGGGTCCTCGGCCGAGCGGGCCACGTACAGCTCGCCCCAGGCGCGGCCGTGCTGCACGATCGGCGCGACCACGCAGCAGCCGCGGCCGCGCCGGCGCAGCGCCGCCACCCGCTGGTGGCAGTAGCCCGGCTCACCCGCGGCCGGCCCCTCGGCCGTCTCCACCCAGGCGTCCGGCTCACCGCCCGAGGCCCACCGCTCGTGCAGGAACTCGGTGATCTCCGGGAACTGGTGCACCGGGTACGTCTCGCCCTCCGGGAACTCCTCCTCCTCGGGAGCGCGGTCCCCCACGTTCGCCAGCACCCGCAGCCGGCCGCGCTCGCGCTCCCACACCGACAGCGCGGCGAAGCCGCCCTCCAGCGCCCGGCACGCCCCGAGCGCCGCCGCCCGCCACGACTCCCGCGGGGTGTGCGCCGCGGCCATCCCCTGCGCCAAGGCCACGACTGCGTCCAGCCGCCTGTTCTCACCCATCACCCCAGGCTATGGATGTTTCACGGGAACCGGGACATCGGAGGGGCTGAGAGTGGGTGGCGGGGGCGGGGTGGCGGGGGTACGAGGCCGACACCCGCGCCCCGGTCAGGCTCAGGCTGGGGCGGTGCGGAACCGCGACGGGCGAGTCACCGCCCCCGCGTGGAGACCGCGCCCTCGCTCACTCCCCCGGCCAGCGCGGCGCGCGCTTCTCGTTGAAGGCCGCGACGCCCTCCGCGCGGTCACCGGAGAACGCCACCGAGCGCCAGGCAGCGTCCTCGATCTCCAGTCCGGCCCGCAGGTCCAGGCCGTGTCCCAGCCGCAGCGCCCGCTTCGCCGCGCGCAGCCCGACCGGTGAGTTCGCCGCCATCCGGGCGGCCAGCTCCAGGGCGTCCGCACGGTCCTGGCCCTCCTCGGCCAGCCGGTCCACGAGCCCCAGCCCGTGCGCCTCGGCCGCCTCCAGGCGCCGCGCGGTGAAGATCAGCTCGGCCGCCTTCGCCGCACCCACCCGGCGCGGCAGCAGCTGTGTGCCGCCACCGCCGGGGATCACGCCCACCGACACCTCCGGCAGCCCCACCACGGCCGTACGGTCGGCCACGATCACATCGCAGGACAGGGCCAGCTCGAAGCCGCCGCCGAGCGCGAAACCGTGCACCGCGGCGATCGTCGGCATCGGCAGCTCCAGTACGCCGGTGTACGCGCCGCGCGCGACGGGCCGCTGCCGCAGCAGGTCGGCGTCGCTGAAGGTGTTGCGCTCCTTGAGGTCCGCCCCGACGCAGAACGCCCGCTCGTGCGAGGAGGTCAGGACGACCACGCGCGCGTCCGGGTCGGCGGCGAGCACCGCGCACGCCCCGGCGATCGACCGGGCCATCTGCGTCGACACCGCGTTCATGGCCTTGGGGCGGTCGAGGACCAGCTCCGCGACGTACTCGTGCCGCCGTACCAGCACGAACTCTCCGAACCGCTCCTCGGTCATGACACACCCTCCCAGTTAACGAGGGTTAACAAGATAGCCGCTCCCGTCGACGCGGGAAAGGAGTTCCCGGCGTTCCCGGAGTTCCCGTTGTCGAGCCCCGGCACCCCGTTCGAGTGACATTCCGTCCGACCCGCCCGAACACCGCGCGCCGCCGCATAACGTGCCTCCGCCACAGCGCACCGGGGGCGCGAGCGCATGGGGAGGAACCGCGATGACCACGGACACGACCACCACCACGACAGGGCAGGACGGGGACGGGAACGGGGACAGGGACGGGGACAGGGACGGCATAGCCGACGCCGAGGGCGACGTGCCTGGCGGTGCCGAGGACTGCCGGGACGCTCACGAGCCCCCGACCCAGGAGGCCCCCGCCCCCCGGAGTCCGCGTCCGCGCGGGCGGCACCGGCGGCCCCGGCGGCGCAGGGCGCTGCTCGCCGCCGGTGGGCTCGTGCTGGCCGCCGGTGCGCTGAGCCTCGTACGGCTGGCCCCCGAGTACGCGGGCGGCGGCCTGGGCACGGCGGAGGCGGAGCCCCACGCGGGCAGGGGCATGGCCTCCGCCGGCGGAGGCAGTCCTTCGGGCGGCGTCCTCGCCCCCGGCACCGGCCGCCCGACCGCCCTCCCGTCGTCCACCGTTCCGATGGGCGCGCCCGGCGCCCCCGCGCCCTCGGGCGCGGCGGCCTCACCGCCCGCCGCGCTCCCGGACTCCACGAGCGGCCCGGCGGCCGTCCCGACGACGATCCCCCAAGCCCCCGACCCGCCGGCCGGACCGGGCCGACCGGCTCACCCCGCGCCCCCGGCGCCCCCCGCACCCTCGGAGCCCCCGGCGCCCGGGGCGCCCACCGGCGGCTCCGCCACCACAGCCCCCGCCCCGCCCCCGCACCCGGCTCCGAGCCGGAGCACCCCGGCACCACCGAAACCCACGCACCCGCCGAAACCCCCGGCAGGGGGTTCCTCCGGCGGCGGCGACCTGTGCCTACCGATCATCGGCCTCTGCGTCGGCCTCGGCTGACCCCCCGCCGACCCCGCACCTACCGAGTCGGCCGAGACACCGGCCGAGACACCAGCCGAACCGGCCCCCGAGGCACCAGCCGATCCGCCCCCCGAGTCACCAGCGAGGTCACCGGCCGAACCGCCCCGAGACACCAGCGAGGTCACCGGCCGAACCGCCCCGAGACACCAGCGAGGTCACCGCCCGGCCCCCGCTCAGCGCCCCCCGCCGTCGCGCCGGGCGAGCAGCCAGGGCTCGACCACGCCCAGTCCGCGCACCGGGCGCTGCCAGGTCGGCTGGAGGGCGAAGCGGTACGTCGGCGGCTCCTCGCCCTCCTTCTCGGCGGCGGCCGCCGCTTCCGCCGCCGCGGCCTCGGAGGCCGGGGAGTCGCCCGTGCGGATCAGTTCCTCGGCGAAGGCGCTGTCGACGAGCACCGCGTCGCGCGGGGCTATGGAGGTGAGCCGGGAGGCCAGGTTGACGGTCGTGCCGAAGACATCGCCCATCCGGGTGGTCACCGTGCCGAACGCCATCCCGACCCGCAGCTCGGGCATCGTCTCGTCGTTCTCCATGGTCTCGACCAGCCGCAGCGCGATGTCGGCGGCGGTGCCCGCGTCGTCGGCCGCGTACAGCACCTCGTCGCCGAGCGTCTTGATCAGCCGGCCGCCGCGCGCGGCCACCAGATCGGCGGCGGTCGTCTCGAACGCCTCGACCAGCTCGCCCAGTTCCTCCTCCTCCATCCGGCGGGTCAGCCGGGTGAAGCCGACGAGGTCGGCGAAGCCGACGGCCAGCCGCCGGTCGACCATCTCCTCGTCGTCGGCGACCTGCACGACCCGCCCGGCCGAGGCGGCGAGCTGCCGCCGCCAGACGTAGACCAGGAACTCCTCCAGCTCGGGCAGGAGCAGCTCGACGATCGGGTACGTCACCTCGGTGCGCGTCATGCCCGGCTCGGGCGGCTCGGTCAGCCCCTCCAGGAAGGAATCGATCTGCCATTCGGCCAGCCGGGCGGTGGTCTGCCCGGTGGACCGGGCCACCTGCACGGCCATGGCCTCGCTGAGCAGCCCCGCCTCGACCAGGCCGGCGAGCCGGCGCAGGGCCAGCACGTCGGCCTCCGTCAGCGCCCTGGCCTGGCCTATGTCGGCGAAGCCCATGGCCCGCCAGAAGCGGGAGGCCAGCTCCATGGAGACACCGGCGCTGCGGGCCGCCTGGAAGGGCGTGTAGCGCCGCTCCGCGCCCAGGATGAGCTGTTCGAGCCGCAGCGCGAGCGGGTCCTCGCCGGTGTCGGCGGCCTCGGGGTCCGCGTCCGCCCGCGGGAACGAGGGCGACAGTGGGGGAGGGTCCACCCGGCCGTCCGCGTCGTCCGCGCCGGAGCCCGTGTCGTCGACGGTCACGCCTGCTGCCCTTCCGATCTGTCACGGTCAGGTATCGACCGGCCTCAACTCTACGGCAGATGTGCGCCAGCTCACTCCGTGAGGCCCGGCCGGGTGGGGTGCCTGAGCTGGGCCGTCAGTCGCGGGCCGGACGCAGGTGGACGATGTCCCCGGCGCCCACCGGCTCCTGCACGCCGTGCTCCGTGGCGAGGACCAGCCGGCCGTCGCCGTCCAGCGCGACCGCCTCGCCGACCACCTCGCGGTCGCCCGGCAGCTCCGCGCGCACCCGCCGCCCCAGGGTCGCGCAGCCCGCCGCGTACGCCTCCTGCAGCCCGCAGGCGGCCGGGTCGCCGCCGGCGTCGCGCCACCGCCCGTACCACTCCTCCAGCGCGCGCAGCACGGCCCGCAGCAGCGGATCGCGGTCGGTGCTCACCGCGTCGGCCAGGGCCAGCGACCCGGCCTGCGGCACCGGCAGCTCGTCCGCGCGCAGCGAGACGTTGATCCCCACGCCGATGACCACACCGCCCTCGCCGGCCCGCTCGGCCAGGATGCCGCCGGCCTTGCGCTCCTCGCCGCCCACGGTGACCAGCAGGTCGTTCGGCCACTTGAGGGCGGTGTCGACGCCCGCGGCGCGGGACAGGCCGGTGGCGACGGCGACCCCGGTCAGCAGCGGCAGCCAGCCCCAGCGGGCCACCGGCACCGCGGCCGGCCTCAGCAGCACCGAGAAGAAGAGGCCGGAGCGGGCGGGCGCGGTCCAGCGGCGGTCCAGCCTGCCGCGCGCGGCGGTCTGCTCCTCGGCGACCAGGACCGCGCCCTCGGCCGCCTCGCCCGCCTCGGCGCGGGCCACGAGATCGGCGTTGGTGGAGCCGGTGCGCTGCACCACGTCGACCTCGGACCACAGGCCCCCCTCACGGACCAGGCCGCGCCGCAGCGAGGCGGGGTTCAGGGGCGGTCGTTCGAGGTCGGACCAGCGGCCGCCGGCCGCGGGCGTGCCGTGGTTGTCGGAGCTGTCGTCTGCTGCATCTCGCGGCGTCATGCAACCCACCCTAGGTGTGGGAAACACCGCACTGCCGATCGATGGACCCCCCACTACTCTACGGATGAGTAACCGTCCCCCCTTTTGAGCAGGCAGGGAGCCGCGATCCCGATGTCCGAGCCGGAAGAGCGCCACGAGACCGACATCCACACGACCGCGGGCAAACTCGCGGATCTTCGGCGGCGTATCGAGGAAGCGACGCACGCCGGCTCGGAGCGCGCCGTCGAGAAGCAGCACGCCAAGGGCAAGCTCACCGCCCGCGAGCGCATCGCACTCCTCCTGGACGACGACTCCTTCGTCGAGCTGGACGAGTTCGCCCGGCACCGCTCCACCCACTTCGGCCTGGACGCCAACCGCCCTTACGGCGACGGCGTCGTCACCGGCTACGGCACCGTCGACGGCCGCCCGGTCGCCGTCTTCTCGCAGGACTTCACCGTCTTCGGCGGGGCGCTGGGCGAGGTCTACGGCCAGAAGATCGCCAAGGTCATGGACTTCGCCCTGAAGACCGGCTGCCCCGTCATCGGCATCAACGACTCCGGCGGCGCCCGCATCCAGGAGGGCGTCGCCTCGCTGGGCGCCTACGGCGAGATCTTCCGCCGCAACACCCATGCCTCCGGGGTCATCCCGCAGATCTCCCTGGTCGTCGGCCCGTGCGCCGGCGGCGCGGTCTACTCGCCCGCCATCACGGACTTCACCGTCATGGTCGACCGGACCAGCCACATGTTCATCACCGGCCCGGACGTCATCAAGACCGTCACCGGCGAGGACGTCGGCTTCGAGGAACTCGGCGGCGCCCGCACCCACAACACCGCCTCCGGCGTCGCCCACCACATGGCCTCCGACGAGAAGGACGCCATCGACTACGTCAAGCAGCTGCTGTCGTACCTGCCGTCCAACAACCTCAGCGAGCCCCCCGCCTATCCCGAAGAGGCCGACCTCGCCGTCACCGCCGAGGACCGCGAGCTGGACACCCTGGTCCCGGACTCCGCGAACCAGCCCTACGACATGCACACCGTCATCGAACACGTCCTCGACGACGCGGAGTTCTTCGAGACGCAGGCGCTGTTCGCGCCCAACATCCTCACCGGCTACGGCCGTATCGAGGGCCGCCCCGTCGGCATCGTCGCCAACCATCCCCTCCAGTTCGCCGGCTGCCTCGACATCACGGCCAGCGAGAAGGCGGCCCGCTTCGTGCGCACCTGCGACGCCTTCAACATCCCGGTGATCACCTTCGTGGACGTCCCCGGCTTCCTGCCCGGCGTCGGCCAGGAGCACGACGGCATCATCCGCCGCGGCGCCAAGCTCATCTACGCCTACGCCGAGGCCACCGTCCCGCTGATCACCGTCATCACCCGCAAGGCCTTCGGCGGCGCCTACGACGTCATGGGCTCCAAGCACCTCGGCGCCGACCTCAACCTCGCCTGGCCGACGGCCCAGATCGCGGTGATGGGCGCCCAGGGCGCGGTCAACATCCTGCACCGCCGCACCCTGGCCGAGGCGGAGGCGGGCAGCGAGGACACCGAGGCCGTCCGCGCCCGCCTCATCCGGGAGTACGAGGACACCCTCCTCAACCCGTACGTCGCCGCCGAACGCGGTTACGTCGACGCCGTGATCATGCCGTCCGACACCCGCGCCCACCTCGTCCGCGGCCTGCGTCAACTGCGTTCCAAGCGGGAATCACTGCCCCCGAAGAAGCACGGCAACATCCCCCTGTAGGGCCCTGCGGCCCCGCTGTCACCGCCGGCCCCGCTGACTCTGGAGCGGTCATGAACATCAAGGTCGTACGAGGCAATCCCACCCCGGAGGAGCTGGCCGCCGCCCTGGCGGTGGTCCGCGTCCGCGCCGCGGCGGCGACCGCCCCGCCGCCCGGCGCGCCCGGCCCGCGCGACGCGTGGTCCGACCCGTCCCGCGTCGCCGCCCACCGCGTCCCGCGCCCGGGACCGGCGGCGTGGGCCCGCACGTACTGGCCCGGCTGACCGGCCGTACACACCGGCCGTACGCACCGGCCGGGCAGACCGGGCCGGCGGGCGGGTCCGGCAACTTGAGTACGCGTACTCAGGCGCCGGACCCGCCCGCCGCCGGACCATCGAGGCATGCTGTGGTCCGACCCCGAGAACGAGCCGCCGAAGGAACTGCGCGACATGCAGGACATGTTGCGGCGGCTGGGCCTCTTCATGGCGCTGGCGATGGTGGTCGCGATGGCCGTGATCGGGCTGCGGTGAGCCGCGCCGGCCCCGCGCCGATACGCTGAACCGCATGACCGATCAGCCGCGCCGCCGTCTCGTGCTCGCCTCCCAGTCCCCCGCCCGGCTCGGGCTGCTCCGGCAGGCCGGGCTCGATCCCGAGGTGATCGTCAGCGGGGTCGACGAGGACGCGGTCTCCGCGCCCACCCCCGCCGAGCTGGCACTCGCGCTCGCCGAGGCGAAGGCGTCCGTGGTGGCGGCCCGGCCGGAGGTCAAGGGCGCCCTGGTGATCGGCTGCGACTCGGTGCTCGACCTCGACGGCCGGGCGCTGGGCAAGCCCGCCGACGCCGAGGAGGCCACCGCCCGCTGGAAGGCGATGCGCGGCCGGGCCGGGACCCTGCAGACCGGGCACTGCGTCTGGGACACGGCGAGCGGCCGCCATGTCGCGGCCACCGCCTCCACCGTGGTCCACTTCGGCGAGCCCACGGACGCGGAGATCGCCGCCTACGTCGCCTCCGGCGAGCCGCTGTACGTAGCCGGCGCCTTCACCCTGGACGGCCGCTCGGCCCCGTTCATCGACGGCATCGACGGCGACCACGGCAATGTGATCGGCATCAGCATGCCCCTGGTCCGCCGCCTGCTGGCCGAACTGGGCGTCGCCATCACCGACTTGTGGGCCCCGGCCGGCAACGCCTGAACACGGACCGGCGACCGGTCAGGATGGGCCGGGCTCGGCCGGTCAGGGCGTACCGGGCTCGGCCGGCGGGACGACCGGCGCCGGGCCCCCGTGGGCACCCTCGCCGCCGTGTCCCGGGCCCGGGCCCTTGACCGGCCCGGTGCCGCCGCCGTGCGGTCCGTCCGGCCCCGCGCCGGCCCCCGGCGCGGCGTCGCGCGTCTCCTCCTGGGCGTCGTACGTCATCAGGAGCAGCACGATGAGCCCCATGACGACGATCATGAAGAGGAACGCCGGCCAGCCCACCAGCCCCTTGGTGAACGCCGCCAGCAGCCCGTGCACCACCGCCGCGCTGATCAGCAGGACGCGGCCGAACCCGGCCGGGCGGCGGCCCCGCACCGCGACCAGCAGGGCGACCAGTGCGCACAGGGCGAAGTACAGCCCGACGAGGATGCCGCCGGCCTTCGAGGCGTTCGCCATCATGTTCGAGTCCAGGCCGGCCAGCGACATCCGCTGCCGGTGGACGACCACCCCGAGGATCCAGTTCAGTGCCGCGAAGCCGAGCGCCTCGGCGAAGAGCACGACGGCCACGATCCACGCCACCGGTCTGCGCACCACCGGTCCCACCCACTTCCGACCTCGGCTCACGGGGGAGCCGGCCCTGTTACCGCCAGTACAGTCCACCTCTCGGGAACGCTACTAACCGGTAAACCACAGGACAAGGGTCCGGGGCCCGGCAAAGATTCATTGGGCCATTCGTAGGGACTCCACAAAGAAACGAAGTGGCCCGCAGCACGCATTCACAGAGACCTTGACCACATCGGAGGGCTAGGGTTTGCCGGAGGAGCCCTGCGTACCGAGGTGCGACAAGGGGTTTCGCCGGTCGAGCGGGCCTCGGATCACGCTCCGTGTGGGCAAGCTCACCATTGGGGACGGGTCGAAGTGTCGTGTCGGCAGTCCCTAAACTCGGCTTGTTTCAAGGAGGGAGCCTCAATCGTGCGCAAGGTGCTCATCGCCAACCGTGGCGAAATCGCTGTCCGCGTGGCCCGGGCCTGCCGGGACGCCGGGATCGCGAGCGTGGCCGTCTACGCGGACCCGGACCGGGACGCTCTGCATGTCCGCGCCGCGGATGAGGCGTTCGCCCTGGGCGGTGACACCCCGGCGACCAGCTACCTGGACATCGACAAGGTCCTCAAGGCGGCGAAGGAATCCGGCGCTGACGCCGTCCACCCCGGCTACGGCTTCCTCTCGGAGAACGCCGAGTTCGCCCAGGCCGTCCTGGACGCCGACCTGATCTGGATCGGCCCGCCGCCGCAGGCCATCCGCGACCTCGGCGACAAGGTCGCCGCCCGTCACATCGCCCAGCGCGCCGGCGCGCCCCTGGTGGCCGGCACCTCCGACCCGGTGTCCGGCGCCGACGAGGTGGTCGCGTTCGCCGAGGAGCACGGCCTGCCGATCGCGATCAAGGCCGCCTTCGGCGGCGGCGGCCGCGGCCTCAAGGTCGCCCGCACCCTCGAAGAGGTCCCCGAGCTGTACGACTCGGCGGTCCGCGAGGCGGTGGCCGCCTTCGGCCGCGGCGAGTGCTTCGTCGAGCGCTACCTCGACCGGCCCCGCCACGTCGAGACCCAGTGCCTGGCCGACAAGCACGGCAATGTCGTCGTCGTCTCCACCCGTGACTGCTCGCTTCAGCGCCGCCACCAGAAGCTGGTCGAGGAAGCCCCCGCCCCGTTCCTGTCGGACCAGCAGGTCGCCGAGCTGTACCGCGCCTCCAAGGCCATCCTCAAGGAGGCCTCCTACGAGGGCGCCGGCACCTGCGAGTTCCTCGTCGGCCAGGACGGCACGATCTCCTTCCTGGAGGTCAACACCCGCCTCCAGGTCGAGCACCCGGTCACCGAGGAGGTCGCCGGCATCGACCTGGTGCGCGAGATGTTCCGCATCGCCGACGGCGAGGAACTCGGCTACGACGACCCCGCCCTGCGCGGCCACTCCTTCGAGTTCCGCATCAACGGCGAGGACCCCGGCCGCAACTTCCTGCCGGCCCCCGGCACCGTCACCCGCTTCGACGCGCCCACCGGTCCCGGTGTCCGCCTGGACGCGGGCGTGGAGGCCGGCTCGGTCATCGGCCCCGCCTGGGACTCCCTGCTCGCCAAGCTCGTCGTCACCGGCCGCACCCGCGCGGAGGCCCTCCAGCGCGCCGCCCGCGCGCTGGACGAGTTCCAGGTCGAGGGCATGGCCACCGCCATCCCCTTCCACCGCGCGGTGGTCCGCGACGCGGCCTTCGCCCCCGAGCTGACCGGCTCCGCCGACCCGTTCACGGTCCACACCCGCTGGATCGAGACCGAGTTCGTCAACGAGATCAAGCCCTTCACCGCCCCCGCCGACGCCGAGTCGGACGAGGACACCGGCCGGGAGACCGTGGTGGTCGAGGTCGGCGGCAAGCGCCTGGAGGTCTCGCTGCCCTCCTCGCTGGGCATGTCCCTGGCCCGCACGGGCCTGGCCGCCGGTGCCAAGCCCAAGCGCCGGGCCGCCCGCAAGTCCGGCCCGGTCGCCTCCGGCGCCACCCTCGCCTCCCCGATGCAGGGCACCATCGTGAAGATCGCGGTGGAGGACGGCCAGGAGGTCAAGGAGGGCGACCTCATCGTCGTCCTGGAGGCCATGAAGATGGAACAGCCGATCAACGCCCACAAGGACGGCACCGTCAAGGGCCTCGAAGCCGCCGTCGGCGCCTCCATCACCTCCGGCGCCCCCATCTGCGAGATCACCGACTGACCTCGCGGCACCAGCGACACCATGAGGCGCCCGGCGGCCCGCACCAGCGGCCCCGCCGGGCGCCTCTCGCCGTCTCCGACCGACCCACCCGCACGTACATACGCGTACGGACGGACGTACGAGCTGACACACGCACCAGCCGACGTACGCCCGAAACCGGTGTCGCGCGCCCTCAACGCCCGCGGTGGCCGCCCTCAGCGCCTGCGGAGGTCGGCCACCCGGGCCGCCCGCTCGGCGCGCTCGGCCCCGGACTGCTCGCCGCCGAGGGCCGTCGGCCGCAGCCCGGCGGACGGCCCGGCGACCTGGCCGCGGCGCGGCCCGGGCACGGGGACGTCCCGGCGGCGCTCGCCGCGGGAGGGCGGCTGCTCGCCCGCCAGGCCGCCCGAAGGACCGGCCACGGCGATCTGGACGCCCTGGTCGGCCAGCGCCTGCAACTCGGTGGCGGCGCGGTTGTCGTGGGCCGGGGGCTCGTCCGTGACCAGGCGGGTGATGAGGTCGGTGGGGACGGTCTGGAACATGGTGTCCGCGCCGAGCTTGGTGTGGTCGGCCAGGACCACCACCTCCGCGGCGGCCTGGACGAGGGCGCGGTCGACGGAGGCCGACAGCATGTTGGAGGTGGACAGCCCGCGCTCGGCGGTCAGTCCGCTCCCCGACAGGAACGCCCGCGACACCCGCAGCCCCTGGAGCGACTGCTCGGCCCCGGACCCGACCAGGGCGTAGTTGGAGCCGCGCAGCGTGCCGCCGGTCATCACGACCTCGACCCGGTTGGCGTGGGCGAGTGCCTGGGCGACCAGCAGCGAGTTGGTGACGACCGTCAGCCCGGGGATCCGGGCGAGCCGGCGGGCCAGCTCCTGGGTGGTCGTCCCCGCACCGACGACGATGGCCTCGCCCTCTTCGACGAGGCCCGCGGCGAGGTCGGCGATGGCCGTCTTCTCCGCGGTCGCCAGATGCGACTTCTGCGGGAAGCCGGACTCGCGGGTGAACCCGCCCGGCAGTACCGCACCGCCGTGCCGGCGGTCGAGGAGTCCTTCTGCCTCCAGCGCGCGCACGTCCCGCCGTACGGTCACTTCGGAGGTCTGGACGACGCGGGCGAGTTCACGGAGCGACACGGCACCGTTCGCTCGCACCATTTCGAGGATCAATTGGCGACGTTCAGCAGCGAACACGAAACTGACAGTAACCCCAGCGACCGTCTGCTTTCAGCAGTTTGCGCCGAATAACAGAAGTTGTTCGCAGGGCAGGGCACGGAGTGGTATAGGGCCTATTCGCCCCGCCTATGCCGCCCGCACGGTCGGCAACTCCCCGTGCCCGGCCGGGATCCGGCCCGGTCACCGGCCCCACCGGCCCGGCACCGCACCCTCCCCGGCCGCCCGGGCCGCTCCCCCGCGCCCCCTGGACCCCGTCCGCCCGGCCCTACGCCTCGCCGCCCGCCTTGCGGGTGTGCAGCTGGCGGGCCACCTCGGCGATCGACCCCGACAAAGAGGGGTACACGGTGAACGCCTTTGCGATCTGTTCGACCGTCAGATTGTTGTCGACGGCGATCGAGATGGGGTGGATCAGTTCCGAGGCGCGCGGCGCCACGACCACACCGCCGACCACGATGCCGGTGCCGGGCCGGCAGAAGATCTTGACGAAGCCGTCCCGGATGCCCTGCATCTTCGCGCGCGGGTTGCGCAGCAGCGGCAGCTTCACACAGCGGGCGTCGATCTTCCCGGCGTCCACGTCGGCCTGGCTGTAGCCGACGGTGGCGATCTCGGGGTCGGTGAAGACGTTGGAGGAGACGGTCTTCAGGTTCAGCGGGGCCACCGCGTCGCCGAGGAAGTGGTACATGGCGATCCGCCCCTGCATCGCCGCCACCGAGGCCAGGGCGAAGACGCCGGTCACGTCACCGGCCGCGTACACGCCCGGCGCGGTCGTCCGGGAGACCTTGTCGGTCCAGATGTGCCCGGAGTCGCGCAGCCGGACCCCGGCCTCCTCCAGGCCGAGCCCGGCGCTGTTGGGGATGGCGCCGACCGCCATCAGACAGTGCGAGCCGGTGATGACGCGCCCGTCGGCCAGCGTCACCTCCACCCGGTCCCCGACCCGCTTGGCGGCGGCCGCGCGGGAGCGGGCCATGACGTTCATGCCGCGCCGCCGGAAGACGTCCTCGAGGACGGCGGCGGCGTCCGGGTCCTCGCCCGGCAGCACGCGGTCCCGGGAGGACACCAGGGTGACCTTCGAGCCCAGCGCCTGGTAGGCGCCGGCGAACTCGGCGCCGGTCACACCGGAGCCGACCACGATGAGTTCCTCGGGCAGCTCGTCGAGGTCGTAGACCTGGGTCCAGTTGAGGATGCGCTCACCGTCGGGCTGCGCGTCGGGCACCTCGCGCGGGTGCCCGCCGGTCGCGATGAGCACCGCGTCCGCGGTGAGCGTCTCCTCGCTGCCGTCGGCCGTGCGCACGATCACCTTGCGCGAGCCGTCCAGGGACTGCATGCCCTCCAGCCGGCCGCGCCCGCGCATGACCCGGGCGCCGGCCCGCGTCACGGAGGCGGTGATGTCGTGCGACTGGGCGAGCGCGAGCCGCTTCACCCGCCGGTTGACCTTGCCGAGGTCGACGCCGACCACCCGGGCGGCCTGCTCCAGGGGCGGGGTGTCGTCGGCCACGATGATCCCCAGCTCCTCGTAGGAGGAGTCGAAGGTGGTCATCACCTCGGCCGTGGCGATTAGGGTCTTCGACGGCACGCAGTCGGTCAGCACCGACGCCCCGCCCAGACCGTCGCAGTCGACGACGGTCACCTCCGCGCCGAGCTGAGCGGCGACCAGCGCCGCTTCGTATCCGCCGGGTCCGCCACCGATGATCACGATCCGAGTCACGTACTCCATTGTCCCGCACGGTTCAAGCGGGCACCGCCCCGGGGCTCCGGCCGCCCTGCGGGCCCCGACCCACCAGTACGGATGAGCCGCGCGCGCCCCTGCCGTACCCTTCGACCCATGTCGCTCTACGCCGCGTACGCCGGCAATCTCGACGCGCGGCTGATGACCCGCCGCGCCCCGCACTCGCCGCTGCGCGCCACGGGCTGGCTGAACGGCTGGCGGCTGACCTTCGGCGGCGAGCACATGGGCTGGGAGGGCGCGCTGGCCACCCTCGTCGAGGACCCGCTCTCACAGGTCTTCGTCGCGCTCTACGACCTCGCCCCGATGGACGAGGAGTCCCTGGACCGCTGGGAGGGCGTCGGCCTGGACATCTACCGGCGCATGCGGGTACGGGCGCACACCCTGGACGGCGAGGAGCCGGCCTGGGTCTACGTGCTGGACGCCTATGAGGGCGGGCTGCCCTCCGCGCGCTACCTGGGCGAGATCGCGGACGCGGCCGAGTCCGCCGGGGCGCCCCACGATTATGTGATGGAACTGCGCAAGCGCCCCTGCTGACCCACGGGCACCCCGGCCCCGCCTCTCGTCGGAAACGACAAGACAACGATCGCCATCCCGTGTCCTCCGTCATCTACGCGCGTAGGCGAAATGCCGCTACCCTCGTCCGCGTGAACGCATCTCTTCTTCCGGACGACATCCAGAGCGACCCCTACGCCGCCGCCGACGCCGCCGCGGCGCGCCTGCGGGCCCTCACGGGCGCGGAGACCCACGACGTCGCCCTCGTGATGGGCTCCGGCTGGGCGCCGGCCGTCGATGCCCTGGGCACCCCCGACGCCGAGTTCCAGGTCACCGAGCTGCCCGGCTTCCCGCCGCCGGCGGTGGAGGGCCACGGTGGCAAGATCCGCTCGTACTCCACGGGCGACAAGCGGGCCCTGGTCTTCCTGGGCCGCACCCACTACTACGAGGGCCGCGGCGTGGCCGCCGTCTCGCACGGCGTGCGCACCGCCGTCGCCGCCGGCTGCAAGACCATCGTGCTGACCAACGGCTGCGGCGGCCTGCGCGAGGGCATGCGTCCGGGCCAGCCGGTCCTGATCAGCGACCACCTCAACCTGACGGCGACCTCCCCGATCGTCGGCGCCAACTTCGTCGACCTGACCGACCTCTACAGCCCCCGCCTGCGGGCCCTGTGCAAGGAGGTCGACCCCAGCCTGGAGGAGGGCGTCTACGCCCAGTTCCCCGGCCCGCACTACGAGACGCCGGCCGAGATCCGCATGGCCCGCGCGATCGGCGCGGATCTGGTGGGCATGTCCACGGTCCTGGAGGCCATCGCCGCCCGCGAGGCCGGCGCCGAGGTCCTCGGCATCTCCCTGGTGACCAACCTGGCCGCCGGCATGACCGGCGAGCCCCTCAACCACGAGGAAGTCCTCCAGGCAGGCCGCGACAGCGCCACCCGCATGGGCACCCTCCTGGCCCAGGTCCTGAACCGCCTGTAAGTCAAAAGCCAAAAGCGGACGCGCACCCCGCTCCCACCCCGCGGAGAGCCGAAATCCGGCGGAAGGGGCCGTGGGGGTGCGTCCAAGGCCCGCCGCTTACGCCGCCCCTCGCCGACCTCACCGTCGTCACTCAGGGCCGTACGTCCAAGAGCGGCGGGCCGGACGCACCCCCACGGCCCCGACCCCCGACACCTGCCCCAGGCACCCGCAGGACAGCGCCCCCGCGAGCCGGCACCCGCAGGACAGCACCCGCCGCACCCACACCACCCGAGAGGCTGACGCAATCGTGCACGACGACCTCATCGCACGGGCCAAGGCATGGCTCGCCGAGGACCCCGACGCCCAGACCCGCACGGAACTCGCCGAACTCATCGACGCGGGCGACATCGAGGAACTGACCGCACGCTTCGCCGGCACCCTCCAGTTCGGCACCGCCGGCCTCCGCGGCGAACTCGGCGCAGGCCCCATGCGCATGAACCGCGCCGTCGTCATCCGCGCCGCCGCCGGCCTGGCCGCGTATCTGAAGAAGCAGGGCCACACCGACGGCCTGGTGGTCATCGGCTACGACGCCCGCCACAAGTCGGCGGACTTCGCCCGCGACACCGCGGCCGTGGTCACCGGCGCCGGCCTGCGCGCCGCCGTCCTGCCCCGCCCGCTGCCCACCCCCGTCCTCGCCTTCGCCATCCGCCACCTCGGCGCGGTCGCCGGCGTGGAGGTCACCGCCAGCCACAACCCGCCCCGCGACAACGGCTACAAGGTGTACCTGGGCGACGGCTCCCAGATCGTCCCGCCCGCCGACGCGGACATCGCGGCGGAGATCGACGCGATCGCCGGCCTGGACACGGTCCCCCGCCCGGACTCCGGCTGGCAGACGCTGGGCGAGGACGTCCTGGACGCCTACCTGGCCCGTACGGACGCGGTCCTGGCCGAGGACTCCCCCCGCACGGCCCGCACGGTCTACACGGCGATGCACGGCGTCGGCAAGGACACGCTGCTCGCGGCCTTCGCGCGGGCCGGCTTCCCGGCCCCCGTCCTGGTCACCGAGCAGGCCGACCCGGACCCGGACTTCCCGACGGTCGCCTTCCCCAATCCGGAGGAGCCGGGCGCGATGGACCTGGCGTTCGCGACGGCCCGCGCGAGCGACCCGGACCTGATCATCGCCAACGACCCGGACGCGGACCGCTGCGCGGCGGCCGTGAAGGACGGCGCCGACTGGCGCATGCTCCGCGGCGACGAGGTCGGCGCGCTGCTCGCGGCGCATCTGGTCGCCCGCGGCGCGAAGGGCACGTTCGCGGAATCGATCGTCTCCTCCTCCCTCCTCGGCCGGATCGCGGGGAAGGCGAGCCTGCCGTACGAGGAGACCCTCACCGGCTTCAAGTGGATCGCCCGGGTGGAGGGCCTGCGCTACGGCTACGAGGAGGCCCTCGGCTACTGCGTGGACCCGGAGGGCGTCCGCGACAAGGACGGCATCACCGCGGCCCTGCTGATCACGGAGCTGGCGTCGCAGCTGAAGGAGGAGGGCCGCACCCTCCTGGACCTGCTCGACGACCTCGCCGTCGAGCACGGCCTGCACGCCACCGACCAGCTCTCGGTCCGCGTCGAGGACCTCTCGGTGATCGCGGACGCGATGCGCCGCCTGCGCGAGCAGCCCCCGACCGAGCTGGCGGGCCTGCCGGTCACCGCCGCCGAGGACCTGACGCGGGGCACGGAGAAGCTGCCCCCGACGGACGGCCTGCGCTACACGCTGGACGGCGCCCGGGTCATCGTCCGCCCGTCGGGCACGGAGCCGAAGCTGAAGTGCTACCTGGAGGCAGTGGTCCCGGTGGCATCGCCCGCGGACCTCCCGCAGGCACGCGCCCGGGCGGCGGACCGCCTGGCGGCGATCAAGCGGGACCTGTCGGCGGCGGCAGGCATCTGACACGAAGGGGCGGGCCACAGGGCCCGCCCCTCACCACCTCAGCCACCACAGGCCGAACCCACCCTCACAGCCTCAGCCCAGCACAAGCCGAAGCCACCCCCACAGCCTCAGCCCACCACGGGCCGAAGCCACCCCACCACCTCAGCCCACCACAAGCCGAAGCCACCCCACCACCTCAGCCCACCACAAGCCAAAACCACCCCACCACCTCAGCCCACCGCCAGCAGGATCACCAGCACCACCGCACCGGCCACCGCGGGCCCCACGATCTCGTACGCCCAGCGCACGCTCACCTCGCCCTGCGCGGAAGCGGCCCCCTCCTCGGCCTCCTGGAGTTCGCGCAGATCGGCCATGAACTGATCGGCGGCAGCCCGCACAGGCTCCCCCGCCGCACCCCCGGAACCGGACCCGGCACCGACACCGAGACCGGCACCGGCGGCACCGGCCCCACCCCCGAACCCGAGCAGACCGCCCCGCCCCCGCGGCGGCCACACCCCCTGTTCCTCGGCCCGCGCCCGCGACTCCTGCCGGGAGGCCCGCTTGCGCGCCCGCAGGGACACCGGCACCGCCCAGAGCTGGAACTTCCCGCCGGACTTGGTCAGCACCTCGTTCGAGTAACCGGACCGCACGGCGGCGACCTGCCCCCAGGGGAGCACGATCACGCGGAAGGGGTTGCGGACGCGCAGCCGGTCCTCGTTGGCGTACACGGCCGGGCGGAACGTGAAGGCGACCACGAGCGGCACGAGGAGGATCATCGCGGCCAGCGCGAGCCACGGCGTACGCCCGCCGCCGCTGACCATGGCGTCGAGGCCGAGCCACAGGATGAGGCCGAGCAACAGGACACCGCCCGCGATACCGCCGGACGACCGGTGGACCCGGTCCTGGTACTCGGGGGCCGGCGGCTGCGGCTGGCGGGGCGTCGTCATGGCCCCGATTCTGCCCGACCCACGGAACACACCCCCACCTCCCCCACCACACCCGCACCCGCCCCCTTCCCCCACCCGCCCCCGCCCCACCACCACAGCCACCCCCACCGCCCCCTCCCCGCCCACATCCCCACAGACCGCCCTCCAGGGCTGTACACCCGCTACGCGCGTAGATATGCTCGACGGGTGACCATGCCCACTGCACCCTCAGCGCAGTCCCCCACCGCCGAACGCGTGGGAGGCACCCCTCTTCTCTCCGGCGTCACCGCGTCCGACAGCACGCTGCGCCGTTTCCTGCACGGGCTGCCCGGCGTCGACGCGGTCGGCCTGGAGGCGCGCGCCGCCTCGCTCGGCACCCGTTCCATCAAGACCACCGCGAAGGCGTACGCCATCGATCTCGCCATCTCGATGGTCGACCTGACGACGCTGGAAGGCGCGGACACCCCGGGCAAGGTCCGGGCGCTCGGCGCCAAGGCGGTCCACCCCGACCCGACGGACCGTACGACGCCCGCCACGGCCGCGGTCTGCGTCTACCCCGACATGGTGGCCGCCGCCAAGGAGGCCGTGGCCGGCTCGGGCGTGAAGGTCGCCTCGGTGGCCACCGCCTTCCCGGCGGGCCGCGCGGCGCTGGACGTCAAGCTGGCCGACGTGCGGGAGGCCATCGCCGCCGGCGCCGACGAGATCGACATGGTCATCGACCGCGGCGCGTTCCTGGCCGGCGAGTACCTGAAGGTCCACGACGAGATCACCGCCGTGAAGGAGGCGTGCGGCACGGCCGCGCGGCTGAAGGTCATCTTCGAGACCGGCGAGCTGTCGACGTACGACAACATCCGCCGGGCCAGCTGGCTCGGCATGCTCGCCGGGGCGGACTTCATCAAGACCTCCACCGGCAAGGTCGCCGTGAACGCGACCCCCGCCAACACCCTCCTCATGCTGGAGGCGGTGCGCGACTTCCGGGCGCAGACCGGCGTGCAGGTGGGCGTGAAGCCGGCCGGCGGCATCCGCACCACCAAGGACGCGATCAAGTTCCTGGTCCTGGTCAACGAGACCGCGGGCGAGGACTGGCTGGACAACCACTGGTTCCGCTTCGGCGCCTCCTCCCTCCTGAACGACCTGCTGATGCAGCGCCAGAAGCTGGCCACCGGCCGCTACTCCGGCCCCGACTACGTGACGGTGGACTGATCCCCATGGCTTTCGAGTACGCACCCGCGCCCGAGTCCCGCTCGGTCGTCGACATCGCCCCCTCCTACGGCCTGTTCATCGACGGCGAGTTCACCGAGGCGGCCGGCGGCAAGGTCTTCAAGACCGTCTCGCCGTCCACCGAGGAGGTCCTGTCCGAGGTCGCCCAGGCCGGCGCCGAGGACGTGGACCGGGCCGTGCGGGCCGCCCGCAAGGCGTTCGCGACGTGGTCGGCACTGCCCGGCGCCGAGCGCGCCAAGTACCTGTTCCGCATCGCCCGGATCATCCAGGAGCGCAGCCGTGAGCTGGCTGTCCTGGAGACGCTGGACAACGGCAAGCCGATCAAGGAGACCCGCGACGCGGACCTCCCGCTGGTCGCCGCGCACTTCTTCTACTACGCGGGCTGGGCCGACAAGCTCGACCACGCCGGTTTCGGCGCGCACCCGCGCCCGCTGGGCGTGGCCGGCCAGGTCATCCCCTGGAACTTCCCGCTGCTGATGCTGGCGTGGAAGATCGCCCCGGCGCTGGCGGCCGGCAACACGGTCGTCCTCAAGCCCGCCGAGACCACTCCCCTGTCGGCGCTGTTCTTCGCGGACATCTGCCGCCAGGCGGGCCTGCCCCGGGGCGTCGTCAACATCCTGCCGGGCTACGGCGACGCGGGCGCCGCGCTGGTCGCGCACCCGGACGTGAACAAGGTGGCCTTCACCGGTTCGACGGCCGTGGGCAAGGAGATCGCGCGCACGGTCGCGGGCACGGACAAGAAGCTCACCCTGGAGCTGGGCGGCAAGGGTGCCAACATCGTCTTCGACGATGCCCCCGTCGACCAGGCCGTCGAGGGCATCGTCACCGGCATCTTCTTCAACCAGGGCCAGGTCTGCTGCGCGGGCTCGCGCCTGCTGGTGCAGGAGTCGGCGCACGACGAGGTGCTGGACGCCCTCAAGCGCCGGCTCGCCACGCTGCGCCTGGGCGACCCGCTGGACAAGAACACCGACATCGGCGCGATCAACTCCGCCGAGCAGCTGTCCCGGATCACCGCGCTGGCCGACCAGGGCGAGGCGGAGGGCGCCGAGCGCTGGGCCCCGGCCTGCGAACTGCCCGCCTCCGGCTACTGGTTCGCCCCGACGCTGTTCACCGGCGTCACCCAGGCGCACACCATCGCCCGGGACGAGATCTTCGGCCCGGTGCTCTCGGTGCTGACCTTCCGCACGCCGGACGAGGCGGTGGCGAAGGCCAACAACACCCAGTACGGGCTGAGCGCCGGCATCTGGACCGAGAAGGGGTCGCGGATCCTCGCCGTCGCGAGCAGGCTCCGCGCGGGCGTCATCTGGTCCAACACGTTCAACAAGTTCGACCCGACCTCGCCGTTCGGCGGCTACAAGGAGTCGGGCTTCGGCCGCGAGGGCGGCCGCCACGGCCTGGAGGCGTACCTCGATGTCTGAGAAGACCGCGAAGACGGACAAGAGCGACAAGAGCCCATCGCGGCTTCCGGTCTTCAAGACCTACAAGCTGTACGTCGGCGGGAAGTTCCCGCGTTCCGAGAGCGGCCGGGTGTACGAGGTGACTGACGCGAAGGGCAACTGGCTGGCCAACGCTCCGCAGTCCTCCCGCAAGGACGCCCGGGACGCGGTGGTCGCCGCGCGCAAGGCGTTCGGCGGCTGGTCGGGCGCGACCGCCTACAACCGGGGCCAGGTCCTGTACCGGGTCGCCGAGATGCTGGAGGGCCGCCGCGAGCAGTTCGCGCGCGAGGTCGCCGAGGCCGAGGGCGTGGCACGGGCGAAGGCGGCCGCGACCGTGGACGCGGCGATCGACCGCTGGGTCTGGTACGCGGGCTGGACGGACAAGATCGCCCAGGTGACCGGCGGCGCCAACCCGGTGGCCGGCCCGTACTTCAACCTGTCCTCCCCGGAGCCGACCGGTGTGGTCGCCGTCCTGGCCCCGCAGGAGTCGTCCTTCCTGGGCCTGGTCTCGGTGCTCGCCCCGGTGATCGCGACCGGCAGCACAGCGGTCGTGATCGCCTCCGAGAAGGCCCCGCTGCCCGCCCTCTCCCTGGCCGAGGTGCTGGCCACCTCCGACGTCCCCGGCGGTGTCGTCAACGTCCTCTCCGGCCGTACGGCGGAGATCGCCGCGCCGCTCGCCGCCCACCAGGACGTCAACGCGATCGACCTGGCGGGCGCCGACGAGGCGCTGGCGAAGGAGCTGGAGGCCGCCGCGGCGGACAACCTCAAGCGCGTCCTGCGTCCACAGCCTGTGGACGACTGGACCGCGGACCCGGGCACCGGCCGTATGACGGCGTTCCTGGAGACCAAGACGGTCTGGCACCCCACGGGCTCCCTGGGCGCCTCGGGCTCGTCCTACTGAGCCCGGGGCCTCTCGGACGAGAGCCGCGCCTCCCCTCCGTCCGGGGGCGGCGCGGCTCTCTCGTGTGTCCGGGCACCCGCGCCCTACCGCACCGCTCCGAGCAGCTGCCCCGCCACCGGGACGCTGCCCACCGACGGGGCCTGGGCCACCGGGTGGGTGAGCGTCTGCGAGGTCAGCGGCTTGAAGTCGGCGAGCTGGGTGCCCACCCCGTTGTCGAGCGGGTCGACGCCGGTGCCGGCCAGCGGGTTGGGCTTGAGGCCGGCGACCGGTCCGGTGACGTAGCCGACCGTGCCGGTCAGCGCCTGCAAGCCCGCCCGCGGGTCCACCTTGCCCAGCGAACCGGCCTGGTACGAACCGCCGAGCACCGGGATGGAGGCGGCCGAGGCGGTCGCCGCGCCCGCCCCCAGGGCGACGCCTGCGGTGGCGGCGGCGACCAGGGCGCGCCGGGCGGTGGGGCGGGAGGGGGACGCGTGTCGAGCCATGTCTGGGGCCGCCTTTTGCTGCGCAGAGTAACGAGGACAGCGCACAGGGTAGTTGAGACGCAACCCACGTTCCAAAGCCGACCCGCGGGGTCGGCAGGACGGCCACCATGCGTCAAACTGGTGTTCCGTGAGCCCTCATCTCCCCTTCTCCGCCCGCGTCGTGCTGCTCTGCGGCCCCTCGGGCTCGGGCAAGTCCCTGGTCGCCGCCCGCTGTGGCCTGCCCGTGCTGCGCCTGGACGACTTCTACAAGGAGGGTGACGACCCGACGCTGCCGCTGGTGGCGGGCAGTGCGGACATCGACTGGGACCATCCGGGGTCCTGGGACGCCGAGGTCGCGGTCGAGGCGATCGCCCGGCTGTGCGCGACGGGCAGCACCGGCGTACCGGTGTACGACATCGGGCGCAGCGCCCGCACCGGCGAGGACGTCCTCAGCATCGGCCGTACGCCGCTGTTCATCGCGGAGGGCATCTTCGCCGCGGAGATCGTGGAGCGCTGCCGCGAGCGCGGGCTGCTGGCCGACGCGCTGTGCCTGACCCGGGGCCCGGTCACCACGTTCCGGCGCCGTTTCCTGCGGGACCTCAAGGAGGGCCGCAAGTCGGTGCCGTTCCTGCTGCGCCGCGGCTGGCGGCTGCTGCGCGCGGAGCGGGCGATCATCGCCCGCCAGGTCGCCCTGGGCGCCCACGCCTGCGGCCGGGACGAGGCGCTGGGCCGGCTGGCAGCGGCCGCGGCGGGCCGCCGCCCGCAGGCCCGCACGGCCGCCTGACGCGCCGTACGCCCGTACCCCCCGGTACGCCCCTCGGTACACACAGGAGCGGGACTGGACGGACCCCCCGGCCCTCCAGCCCCGCTGCCCGGCGCTCCCCCGCGTCCCCCGTGGTGGAGCTTCCCCCGTCCCCCCGCTATCCCCCGTGCTTCCCCCGTCTCCCCCTGCCTCCGGACGGCTCGCCTAGGCGACGAGTTCGCCGAAGGACTCCTCCTGGTCACGGCCGAAGCTGAGGACCTCGTCCTCGCGCAGCCGGCGCAGCGAGCGCCAGATGCTGGACTTCACCGTGCCGACGCTGATGCCGAGGATGTCGGCGATCTCCGGGTCCGTGCGGCCCTCGTAGTAACGCAGGACCAGCATGGTGCGCTGGAGTTCGGGCAGCCGGGCGAGCGCCTGCCACAGGACCGCGCGCAGCTCGGTGCCGCGCATCGCGTCCGTGTCGCCGGGCGTCTCCGGCAGTTCCTCGGTCGGGTACTCGTTGAGCTTGCGCCGCCGCCAGGCGCTGATGTGCAGATTGGTCATGGTGCGCCGGAGGTAGCCGCCGACGGCCGCCTTGTCACTGATCCGGTCCCACGCCCGGTACGTCGAGAACAACGCGCTCTGCAACAGGTCCTCGGCCTCGAAGCGGTCACCGGTGAGGTGGTAGGCGGTGGCGTACAGAGAGGCGCGGCGCTCCTGGACGTAGGCGGTGAACTCCGCCTCCGACAGGGTGCGGCGCTCCCCCGGGACCTCCCCGTACGCGCTTCCCCCGGGTGTCTCCCCGGCGCGCGGTTCGACCACCGTCATGCGGACGGTGTGCTGGCGCCCGGAGGTGCGGACGCATCCCCGTGCTCCCGAGCCGCCGGACTTCTCCGAACCCCGGGTCACGTCGTGCAGACGCGTGACCACTGCGCTGGTGCTGGTGCTGTGCAGCGTGTTCATCTCGCGCCCCCCGTCGATGGACTTCGTGTTCGGACCGTTTCCTTGCCGGTGCCGAAAAGCTTGCCGGGGTCACTTCATGGCCGTGTCCGCCGACTGTCACAGACCTGTCACAGCGCCCTGTGTGCCCGTCACCCGCGGCAGGGAGCGGCACAGGTGTCGAAACCCCGCCCCCGCATGGGCCAGAATGAGGCGCGTGCCTTCCCTGTTGCTGATCGAGGACGACGACGCCATCCGGACGGCCCTGGAGCTCTCACTGACGCGCCAGGGACACCGCGTGGCGACCGCTGCCAGCGGTGAGGACGGTCTGAAGCTGCTGCGCGAGCAGCGGCCGGACCTGATCGTGCTGGATGTGATGCTGCCCGGCATCGACGGCTTCGAGGTGTGCCGGCGCATCCGGCGCACCGACCAGCTGCCGATCATCCTGCTCACCGCCCGCAGCGACGACATCGACGTGGTCGTGGGGCTGGAGTCCGGCGCCGACGACTATGTGGTCAAGCCGGTGCAGGGGCGGGTCCTGGACGCCCGGATCCGGGCCGTGCTGCGGCGCGGCGAGCGGGAGGCGACGGACTCGGCCGCGTTCGGCAGCCTGGTCATCGACCGGTCGGCGATGACGGTGACGAAGAACGGCGAGGACCTCCAGCTGACCCCGACCGAGCTGCGGCTGCTGCTGGAGCTGAGCCGGCGGCCCGGTCAGGCGCTCTCCCGCCAGCAGTTGCTGCGCCTGGTCTGGGAGCACGACTACCTCGGTGACTCGCGGCTGGTGGACGCCTGTGTGCAGCGGCTGCGCGCCAAGGTCGAGGACGTCCCCTCGTCCCCGACGCTGATCCGGACCGTGCGCGGAGTCGGCTACCGCCTGGACGCGCCTCAGTGACGAAGGAGCGGTCCGGACCGCGGGACTGGAGCCCGGAGCGCAAGGGAGTGCTGTCCCGGTTGCGGTTCACGAGCCTGCGGCTGCGGCTGGTCGTGGTGTTCGCGCTGGTCGCGCTGACCGCCGCGGTGTCGGCGTCCGGGATCGCGTACTGGCTCAACCGCGAGGCGGTGCTGACCCGCGCGCAGGACGCGGTGCTGCGCGACTTCCGGCAGGAGATGCAGAACCGCGCCGGCTCGCTGCCGGTGCACCCCACGCAGGACCAGTTGCAGCACACCGCCGGGCAGATGGCGGGCAGCAGCCAGCGCTTCACCGTGCTGCTGGTCGGCCAGGACGCCGACGGCCGCACGGTGTACGGCAGTTCGGGCGGGCTGAGCGGCTTCGCGCTGGAGGACGTGCCCGCCTCGCTGCGGACGGCGGTGGGCAAGGAGCAGGCGCTGTCCTCGTCGAACAAGTCGTCGTACCACCTGTACTGGCAGCGGATCACCGACCACGGCACCCCGTATCTGGTGGCGGGCACGAAGGTGATCGGGGGCGGTCCGACCGGCTACATGCTCAAGTCGCTGGAGCCGGAGGCCAAGGACCTCGACTCGCTGGCCTGGTCGCTGGGGATCGCGACCGCGCTGGCGCTGGTCGGTGCGGCGCTGCTGGCGCAGGCCGCCGCCACCACCGTGCTGAAGCCGGTGCACCGGCTCGGTGTCGCCGCGCGCCGACTGGGCGAGGGCCGGCTCGACACCCGGCTGCGGGTCTCCGGCACCGACGAACTCGCCGATCTGTCCCGGACGTTCAACAACGCGGCGCAGGCGCTGGAGAAGCGGGTCGCGGACATGGCCGCCCGGGACGAGGCCTCCCGGCGGTTCGTGGCGGACATGAGCCATGAGCTGCGGACGCCGCTGACCGCCATCACCGCCGTGACGGAGGTCCTCGAGGAGGAGCTGGAGTTCGAGGGCGGCGGCATCGACCCGATGATCGAGCCCGCGGTCCGGCTGGTGGTCAGCGAGACCCGGCGGCTGAACGACCTGGTCGAGAACCTGATGGAGGTCACCCGCTTCGACGCGGGCACGGCCCGGCTGGTCCTGGACGACGTGGACCTGGCCGACCAGATCACCGCCTGCATCGACGCCCGTGCCTGGCTGGACGCGGTGGAGCTGGACGCCGAGCGCGGCATCCACGCCCAACTGGACCCGCGCCGCCTGGACGTCATCCTCGCCAACCTGATCGGCAACGCCCTCAAGCACGGCGGCTCGCCGGTGCGGGTGTCGGTGCGCACCGCGGGCGGCGAAGGCGAGGGCGAGGGCGAGGAGGCCGGGCGGCCCGAGGAGATCGTCATCCAGGTGCGCGACCACGGGCCCGGCATCCCCGAGGACGTCCTGCCGCACGTCTTCGACCGGTTCTACAAGGCGAGCGCGTCCCGGCCGCGGTCCGAGGGCAGCGGCCTGGGCCTGTCCATCGCCCTGAACAACGCGCACATCCACGGCGGTGACATCGCCGCGGCCAACTCGCCCGAGGGCGGCGCGGTCTTCACGCTGCGGCTGCCGCGGGACGCCTCCGCGCTCACCGAGGACCCGGCCGGAGACGGCGGCGGCAGCGGCAGCGGGGCGAAGGGCGACGGTGGCCGCGGCGGCGGCAAGGACGGCGACAGGGACGGGGGCCCGGTCGGGGGCCCGAAGGGGGGTGCCCGGTGACGGTGGGCGAGATCTGCGGCCGCCGCCGGTCCGGCCGGTACCGGCCGCTGCTGGCGGCCGGTGCCTTGGCCCTGCTGCTGGCCGGGTGCGGCATCCGTCCCACCGAGGTGCCCACGGACTTCGGCGGCGCGCCCTCCCGGGTGCCGTGCTCGCTGACCCAGCCGGACCTGGCGACGCAGTCCGCCCGCGGGGTGCCCGTGCAGGTGTTCCTGCTGTGCGGTTCGTCGCTGGTGACCGTCGACCGCCTGGTGCGGGTGCCGGAGGGCACGGCGGACGCCAAGCGCCGGGTGATCGTGGCGCAGGGGCTGCTCGGCCAGCTCGCCGCACCGCCCTCGGCCAGTGAACAGGCGGCCGGGTACACCACGTACGTGCCGCACGGCCTGACCGTGGGCGGCCCGCGCCCGGGTGACCCCGAGGACACGTTCCGGCTGAGCACCGCCCCGGCCCGGCTCACCTCGTACGCGCTGGCCCAGCTCGTCTGCACCCTGTCCGACTCGGCCGCCGCCGAGGGCGACGGCTCGGTCCTCATCGGCGGCCCCGCCGACCCCCACCCGCACCGCTACGCCTGCACCGGCGACGTCCGCTCCCGCCCGGGCACGACGGCACCCTCGACGACCGGGGTGACGGGCGGCTGAGGGCGGCCGGCCGGCTGGGAGGCCGGCGGGCGGGCCGCCGGGCGGGCCGATCGGCCGGCCTGCGGCCTGGGGCGCTCGCCGGGTGCGCGGGGCGTGCGCGCCGGTGTGCGGTGTGTGCGCCACTAGAGGCAGGGGGCGCGAGGTGTGGGGTCGCGCGCTGGCGTGTGATGTGTGGCGTGTGCGCCGGTGGAAGTACGGGATCGCACGCCGGCGTGCGGGTCCGCGCCGGCAGGGCGCAGGGGCGCGTGCCGGTGTGGTGCGGGGCTCACCGGCGTGCGGGAGGGCGTCGGAACCGTTCGGGGGTGAGGGCGCGTCTTGGGGGGCGTGCAGCGTGAAGGCTCCAGCGGCGGCAGCGCCGCGAACCGCGTCCGCGTGACAGGGGGTGTCCTCCTCGTCGCCCATCTCGCGCTCGTCGCCTGGCTGATGCTGCGTCCGCTGGACGTCCCCTGGGTGAGGCCGGCGAATCTGCGCCCGCTCGCCACCATCCACCACGATCTGGCGCTGGGCGGGACCGCCGCGGTCCGGCGCATCGGGGAGGGGCTGGGGCTGCTGGCCCCGCTGGGCGTGCTGCTGCCGCTGGTGCACGGCAGAGCCGTCGCCTCCCCGCTGGCGTCCTGGACCCGTACGGTCGCCGCCGGCGTCCTGGTCTCGCTGGGCGTCGCGCTGCTGCAGACCGGGGTGCCCGGCCGGGTGGTCGACGTCGACACGCTGGTGCTGAACACCGCGGGGGTGGCGCTCGCCCATCTCGCGGTCGTCCCCGCGGTGCGCGCCCGGCTCCGCCGCAGGACCGAGCGGCGGGACGGCACGGCCGTACGCCAGGAGGAGTCCCCTCGGGGGCGGACCCCGACGATTCCCAGGGTCGGCATCGCTCCGTGGAGCGACGCTTTGCCCCCTTCGTCTCCGTAGCGTGGTGGTCAGACGGGGTACTCACCCAGCGGCCCCGTGATCGACAGCCTCTGGAGGCAACGAGATGACCGCCCTTGCCCGCCCCACCAACGGCCGCGTGATCGGCGGAGTGTGCGCCGCGCTGGCCCGGCGCTTCGGCACCTCCGCCACGACGATGCGGGTGATCTTCGTACTGTCCTGCCTGCTCCCGGGCCCGCAGTTCCTGCTCTACATCGCGCTGTGGGTCCTGCTGCCCGCCGAACGCAAGTCCGCCTCCGCGGCCTGGTAGGCGCGGAGGCGGGCCGGGGCGGCGGGTGCGCCACGGAGCGGGCTCAGCCGAGCGGCAGGCCGTTCACCGGCAGGCCCTTGGAGGGCAGGCCCTGCACCGGCAGGCCGCCGAGCAGGCCGGCGACCGGCTTGGTCGGGCCGTGCTCCAGCATGCTCTGGGCGACCGGCTGCGCGGCGGCCAGGCCGGTCTGGAGGGCGGGCTTGGCCTGGTTGAGCGCCTTCCCGGCGCCCGGCAGCGACTTGGCGAGGTTTCCGGTGGGGAGCGCGTTGCTGACGGTGCCCAGCGCCTGGCCGGTGTCCGGGACGGCCGGCGCGGCGTTCGCGGCGCCCGCGCCGACGGCGGCGAAAGCGGCACCGAGGGCGGCGACACCGAGGGTCTTGACGGCAGACTGCTTCATGAAAATGCGTCCTTGACTGGAAGACGGGGGACTGAGCAGGCCTACGACCGTAAACATGGCGAGCCGCTCACCGCAAACATCGAATTGCGGGCGAAATGCGGTGGGAGAGTGAAGTACGGCCCCGCCCCCGCATCCCCCTTTCACCCCTGCGAAGGCGAAGAACCGCTGGTCGAAGCCGTCTGCTGAAACAGCCATTCGGATTTCAGCGCCGCGTATCCAGGCTTGATCACGTCATTAATCATCGCCAGTCGTTCATCGAAAGGAATGAATGCTGATTTCATCGCATTGACGGAGAACCATTGCATGTCGTCGAGCGTGTAACCGAATGCCTCGACAAGGTGCTCGAATTCCCGGGTCATGCTGGTGTGGGACATCAGCCGATTGTCGGTGTTGACGGTGGCGCGGAAGTGCAGCCGGCGCAGCAGCCCGATCGGGTGCTCGGCGTAGGAGGCGACGGCGCCGGTCTGGAGGTTGGAGCTGGGGCACAGCTCCAGCGGGACGCGCTTGTCGCGGACGTAGGAGGCCAGCCGCCCGAGTTCCACCGTGCCGTCCTCGCGGACGTGGATGTCGTCGATGATGCGCACCCCGTGCCCGAGCCGGTCGGCGCCGCACCACTGCAGGGCCTGCCAGATGGAGGGCAGCCCGAACGCCTCGCCGGCGTGGATGGTGAAGTGGTTGTTCTCCCGCTTGAGGTACTCGAAGGCGTCCAGGTGCCGGGTGGGCGGGTAACCGGCCTCGGCGCCCGCGATGTCGAAGCCGACCACGCCCGAGTCCCGGTGGCGGTTGGTGAGTTCGGCGATCTCCAGCGCGCGGGCGGCGTGCCGCATGGCGGTGAGCAGGGCGCCGATCCGGATGCGCCGGCCGGCGTCGAGCGCGGCCCGCTCCCCTTCCCGGAAGCCCTCGTTGACGGCCTCGACGACCTCTTGCAGGCTCAGCCCGCCCTCCAGGTGCTGCTCGGGGGCGTAGCGCACCTCGGCGTAGACGACGCCGTCCGCGGCCAGGTCCTCGGCGCACTCGCGGGCGACCCGGACCAGCGCGTCCCGGGTCTGCATCACCGCGACGGTGTGGGAGAAGGTCTCCAGATAACGTTCCAGGGACCCGGAGTCGGCGGCCTCGCGGAACCACAGGCCGAGCTTCTCGGGATCGGTGTCGGGGAGCCGGTCGTACCCGCACGCGCGGGCGAGTTCGACGACGGTCGCGGGGCGCAGCCCGCCGTCGAGGTGGTCGTGGAGCAGGACTTTCGGCGCCCGGCGGATCTGGTCCGAGCTGGGTGCGTTCCCCGTCTGGGCAGTCTGGCTCGTCATGGGCGCACTGTAACTCCTACGCGCGTAGAAAGCGCCGGGCGTGCAGCGGGTGACACGAGCCGGTACACACATCGATGCGTACGCCGATACACACGCCGGTTCGCGCGCAGTTGCGAGCGCCGTCGTGCGTGCCGTGGTGTGTGCGAGTGGTGCGCGCCGGGGTGCGCGGCTGTCGCTCCGCAGGCGTCCATCCGTCGATACGCAACGGTGACCGCACGGACGGGTCGCGTACACCGACGCTTCTGACACTGTTCTGTCATGGCACACCACGCGACGCCGGTTCGCACGGCCCGGCTGGGGAGGACGCTCGGCCCGGAGCCGAGGGCGGTGAGCGGAGCGGTGCTGCTGCTCCCGGCCGGCCGGGAGGTCTCCGCCCGGCGGCCCCCGCCGCTGCCGGTCACCTCCTTCCCGCGCGCCCTGGGCCGCCGGCTGGCCCGCGCCGGGCGCGCCGAGGGCCTGGCCGCCCACGTGGTGCGCTACCGCTGCCGCGGCTGGAACGGCAGCGAGGCCCATCTCGCCCGCGACGCCGACTGGGCCGTGGAGGAGACCGTACGCCGCTACGGTGACGTCCCCGTGTGCCTGGCCGGTCTCGGCATGGGCGGCCGGGCGGCGCTGCACGCGAGCGGCCACGAGGCCGTCACCTCGGTGGTGGCGATCGCCCCCTGGCTGCCCGAGGACGACGTCGCCGCCTCTCCCGAACCGGTGAAGCAGCTCGCCGGCCGCCAGGTGCTGATCGTGCACGGCACCGACGACGCGCGGACCGACCCGGAGCTGTCCTTCCGGTACGCGGAGCGGGCGAAGAAGGCCAACCGGGAGGTGTGCCGCTTCGAGGTCCACGCCGACGGGCACGGGTTACGCCAGTACCGCGAGGAGGTCGGCGCCCTCACCGCGGACTTCGTGCTGGGCACCTTGTTCGGGACGGTGCTCTCGCGTCCCTTGCAGGACGCGCTGGCCGCGCCCCCGCCGCTGGGCCTGCGGATGCCGTTGGCGGCGGGCTTCGGGAAGACGCTGCGGCGGCGCTAGGACCGGCTCCCCGGCGGCCCGGCCGCGACGGCTCCCCGTCCATCCCACCCCCGGCCCGGCCCACCCCACCCCGGCCCGGCCCCTCACGCCAGCAGCCTGCCCCGCCTGGACAGCAGGAACTTCTTGAAGGCGGCCACCGGGGGCGTGTCCGGGTGGCCCTCCAGCCAGGCGACGCCGATCTCGCGCACCGCGCGCGGGGCCGTGACCGTCAGCTCGGCCACCCCGGGCCGGGCGACCGCCGGGGGCGGCAGCAGGGCCACGCCGAGCCCGGCCGCCACCAGGCCCCGCAGGGTCTCCGTCTCCTCCCCCTCGAAGGCGATCCGCGGCTTGAACCCGGCCTCGCGGCACAGGTCGTCGGTGATGCGGCGCAGACCGTAGCCGGGCTCCAGGGTCACGAAGGTCTCCTCGGCGGCCTCGGCGAGACGGACCCGGCGGCGGGCGGCGAGCCGGTGCTCGGCGGGGACGACCAGGCGCAGCTTCTGCTCGTCGAGGCGGCGGGCGACCAGATCGGGGGCGTCCGGCACCGGCGAGGTGAGGCACAGGTCCAGCTCGCCCGCGCGCAGCCGCTCCAGCATGGCCTCGCCGTAGTTCTGCACCAGGCTGAAGCGGACCCGGGGGTGGTCGGCGCGGAAGGCGTGGATGAGGCCGGGCACGGTCTCGGCGCCCATGGTGTGCAGGAAGCCGAAGGCGACCTTGCCGGTGGCCGGGTCGGCGTCGGCGCGTACCTCCTCGGCGGCGCGCCGGACCTCGGCGAGGGCGCGTTCGACGGAACCGAGGAAGGCGCGCCCTGCGGGGGTCAGGGAGACGGTCCGGCCGTGGCGGGCGAAGAGGTCGACGCCGAGGTCCTGTTCGAGGCGGACCATGGCCCGCGACAGCGTGGACTGCGGGACCCGCATCTCGTGCGCGGCCCGGGTGACGTGCTCGGTGCGGGCGACGCCGGCGAAGTACGCGAGCCGGGGCGCGAGCAGGAGCGCGATCTCCTCACCGCTCTTTTCGATGTCTTCTGTGTCACCGGACGGTGACAGCCGCCCCTGTGACCTCTGCTGATGCACCATGGGAACGATTATGGCGAGTCCGTGCATTGGACGGATGAGAGCGGGCTTCCTACCGTCGAAGCATGTCTCCCGCCGATACCGGGGCGTCCGCCGTCGTGGACGCCGCACCCGCGGTCCCCACCGTGTCCCTTTCCCCCTCCCCCTCCCCCTCTTCTGTCGTCGATCCCGCCGACTCGCGCATGGCCCCGGGCGGCCCCGGCTACCGCCGGATGAGCCTCGCCCTCTTCCTCGCGGGCGTCGCGACCTTCGCGCTGCTGTACTCCACGCAGGCGCTGCTGCCGCTGATCTCCGGCGAGTTCCATGTGGCGGCGAGCGAGGCGAGCTGGACGGTGGCGGCCGCGACCGGCGGCCTGGCCGTCTTCGTCCTGCCGATGAGCGCCCTGTCGGAACGTTTCGGCCGCCGTACGGTGATGACGGCGTCGCTGGTGGTCGCGGTGGCCGTCGGCCTGCTGGTGCCGTTCGCGCCGTCGCTGGGCGCGCTGGTGGTGCTGCGGGCGCTGCAGGGCGCGGCGCTGGCGGGCCTGCCGGCCTCGGCGCAGGCGTATCTGGCGGAGGAGGTCCGGCCCAAGGCCCTGGTCACGGCCATCGGCCTGTTCGTGGCGGGCAACAGCGTGGGCGGGATGAGCGGCCGGGTCATCACCGGCTGGGTCGCCCAGGAGTGGGGCTGGCGGGTCGCCGTCGGGGTCGTCGGGCTGATCGCGGTGGGCTGCGCGGTGGCCTTCCGGCTGCTGCTTCCGGCGCCGCGCCACTTCACGCCGGGCTCGCTGCGCCCGCGCGTGCTGGCGGGCACGGTCCGCGACCACCTGTCGAATCCGCTGCTGCGCCGCCTGTACGCGATCGGCGCGCTGTTCATGACGGTGTTCGGCGGCGTCTACACGGTGATCGGCTACCGCCTGACCGAGGCGCCCTTCTCGCTGCCCCAGGGCATCATCGGCTCGATCTTCCTGGTGTATCTGGTGGGTACGGTCTCGGCGTCGACGGCGGGCCGGCTGGTGGGCCGCCTCGGCCGCCGGGGCGCCCTGTACCTGGCGGGCGGCACGACGGCCGCGGGCCTGCTGCTGTCCCTGCCGGACTCGGTGGCACCGGTGCTGCTGGGCCTGGTGCTGATCACGGCGGGCTTCTTCGCCGGGCACGCGGTCGCCTCCTCCGCGGTGAGCAGGACCGCCGCGCACGGCCGCGCCCAGGCGTCGGCCCTGTACCAGTCCGCGTACTACATCGGCTCCAGCGTCGGCAGCACGGTCGGCGCCCTGGCCTTCCACGCCCGCGGCTGGTCCGGCACGGTCGGCGTCGGCCTCCTGGCGATCATGGGCGTCGTGACCCTCACGATCCTGGGCTCCCGGGCGGCCCGGACGGCGGGCCGGGGAGAGCCGGCGGCGGTGTAAGGGCCATCTGGCCGGTGGGACCGCTGACAGCGTAAGGACCGCACAGTCTGCGGGGCCGCTGGGTAAGGACCGCACGGCTGGGACCGACAGGCGGCCTGCGGGCCGCCCGGTAACGCCCATGTGTGAAGGGGCCGTCCCTGTGGTCTCAAGGACGGGATATCGACCTGTCACCACGCTGCTACGCTGCGTCGCCCGCCGCGTATGCGAAGGAGAATCAGATGACGCCGGCCGTCGGTCAGCAGCGAGACGTCTACGTGCACCCGATCCAGAGCCCGCAGAAACCAAAAGTGCACCCCAACCCGCGGTCGGCCACGGCCGACGAATTCGACGACGATGCCGTTCTCCATGGTGTTCTGCTCGACGGCACGGTGCTTTCAGGGCGCGAAGCAGAAATCGTCGAAATGGAACGCTCGCGCGTTGCGAACGCACGCCTCAACGGAATCTCGCTGCGCCAGTCACTCTTCAGCGACTCTGAATTCGACACGGTTGACTTCGCAAACGCCCGCGCACTCGACACGTCCCTGCTGCGCTGTCGGTTGACCGCGAGCCGGCTCACCGGTTCCCACTGGCGTGCGGGCAAGTTCACTGACGTCACCCTCGACGGTGGCCGGGCCGACCTGGCACAGTTCCGTGCTTCTCAGCTTCGCCGCGTCGTCTTCCAAGACGTCAACCTGCTCCAGGCCGATTTCCAGGGAGCCGAGCTGGCGCACGTACGCTTCGAGGGCTGCGACCTGACCGGCGCCCAGTTTGCCCACTGCAAGATGACGCGAGTCGAGTTCAGCAACTGCACCATGCTGGATGTCGGCGGAACAGCCGGCCTGAAGGGCGCAATAGTGCGAGGCCCAGGGGGGCAGGAGCTGGCCCTGAGCCTCGCACGGGATGCCGGCATTCTGATCGAGCCGTAGCCCGTCAGGCAGCCACCTCCGGCTCGACACCGGCGTACGCCGGGTCGGAGATGCTACGGGCGACCTCCTGGAAGTCCAGCGGGTCGGGAGCGGTGTCGGCCCACCGGACCATCTCGTCCAGCAGCATCCGCCCGTAGCCGGTGAAGTGCTCCCGCTGCTCCAGCAGGGACTCACACGCGTCCCGCAGGGACTTCGTGTACAGGTCGACGAGGGTGCTCACTCCACGGCGGTGCTGCATGTACATCAGCGGCACCGCCACGGCCGCCGCATGGAACGCCTTGTCCAGCGGCCTCATCTGCCCGATCTTCACCGCTGACAGGGCGCGGTACTCGTCGGCCTCCATCGCGGCCGAGGTGAGGTTGAACATGCCGTAGACCATGTCCATGAGGAACAGGCCCGTGTGCAGGCCCTCATGAACCAGGCACTCGGCGAAGTCTTCGACCTCCCAGCCCTCGGCGGGACTCATGACCACCAGGCCCGGGACGGTGTTGACGCTGCCGCCGCCGTCGACCCCGCTGTTGAGGACCACGACGTCGGTCACCAGCAACTCGACCATGCGGTGCAGGTCCGGTTCGAGGTCGCGCACGTGCTCGAATGCCCCGTGGACCTTGAGATCCCACGCCTCGCGGGTGGGGTCGCCAGTGGCCGTGGCGCCGGCGAAGATGTGCTCGAAGATGCCGTTCTCCCGGCAGTGGTCGGCCCATGGGCCGTCCTCGTAGGAGACACGCACCCCAGTCTCGGCCGACGCGTACGGGCGCAGCGTGGTGATGGCCTTGCGGTAGGCCGGCGCCAGCTCGTCGACCCCGGTGGGGTACTCCTTGTTGAGCGCGTGAGCGAAGCGGGCGACGGTCTCGGCCAGGTGGCCGTTGTTCAGGAACCGCACGAGTTCTCTCCTAGTCTGATGAGTGTGGGCCCGGAGCGAGAGTTCGGCTCGCTCCGGGCCCACTTACGGCTTCAACGCGTCAGGAGCGCGGTCAGGCGGTCCAGCCGCCCATCATGCAGACGCTGCCGCTCTCGCGGGACGCGGTGATGCGGCCGAGGATGGCCGGCGCGACCTGCGGGGAGTCGGACTGGACCGCCGTGACGATCTCCGTCAGCGCCGCGCCGGACATGGCCGGCGCCACCTTCGGGTCGGGACCGGGGTTGCTCATGGAATACCTCCGTGGTCTCGGTGAATGGAAGTTGAAGCACCAGCGGTTTCCGGTTTCCCGGCCGCTGCGCTGTGGAGAAAGCTACCTACGAACACCCGCTTCGGAAACACCGGATGCCGTCATTCCCCGTAATGGAATATGCCAAAAATCGGCCCTATAACAGGGCACGCAGAAATCCCGGAAGTGCGTAGGCAATCTTCCGGAAATGAATGTGACTGAGCTGGTCAAAAAGAACGGGGTGAAGCCTCCAAGACCAGCCCGGCCGGGGTCGACGAAACGCGTTTCAATCTGTACCCGCAACCACCTCCTTTCGCAGGAAGGGCAGAAAAAGCGCCAGGTGAACCAAGGGCTATTCCACTGCCAGGTAGTCCTTCTCGACGCGCGACAGACAGCACATGCAGTACCGGCGCGTGGCAAGGAAGAGGAAGACGGCCGCCGCCACGGCGGTCAAGCCGATCGCGCCGAAGGCAATGCACACAGCCGCTCGATCATGCACGAAAGCTCCTCAGTCGAAGGGGGGAGGCGCCCCGCTCCGCGGGAGGAGACCGGGTCGCTCGGTCTGCCGGTCCCGTCCCGCGCCCATGGCTCCGAGTCGGCGGACGTCTCGGCGGGGACCCGGCCGGCGCACAGGGGATCTTCAGTACCGCGCCGACCGGGCATCCAGGCATCGCGAGTGCGTCGCCGCCCCGTCCCGCTGAGCGGCGGAGCGCGACTCAGCGCGGCCCAGCCCTGATGTCACGGAGGGTTGGACTGGACCGCGTCGTCTCACGCTTACGGCGGTAATGGCCGAAAGCGAACACCTTTCCCGTAGTTCCGGAGCCAGACTTCGTACCCCGGTGCGAGCAGGGCGAGCAGTTCCAGCCCCCTGCCGTGCTCCAGCGGCTCTACCGTGCCGTCGTCCAGCCTCTCGGCGGTGGGTTTGTGTTCGGGCAGGTCGTAGGACTGGTCGCACACCTCGACCCACAGCTCCGTACGGTGGATACGCACCTGGAACTCTGTGCTTCCGGAGTGCACCACCGAGTTGGTGGCCATTCGCTCACGAGCAGACGGCACACGTCAGGATCAGCTCCGGCGTCGGCATAGACCGACGCCGCCCATCTGCGGGCGAGCCCGACCTGATCAGGGGTGCAGGGAAAAACCTTCTCTGCCACCACATCCGAACGCGCATGCTTCGTTTGCATTGCAGCCTCCAGTACGCGGCCCCGGGGGACGACCGCATAAGTCACACACCGCGACGCCTGCTCACCGGTGCGTGACTCCGAGTGTGGTGCGATCGCACCTGCGGTCGCAACCCCTGCGCGCGAAAAACACCCGCACGTGCCCTCTGGTGCGCCCCCGCGCTACCCTTCGCCTTGTCAGCAATGCCACGTTGAGGGAGGGGCCGCTGTGGCGGTCAGTACCGCAGGCTTGCCCGCCAGGATCCGCTTCGGCCAAGCACTCAAAGAGGCACGGCTGGCTGCGCGCAAGCCGGACGGCGAGCCCGTCCTGCAAGCCGACGCGTCCCGCGCGCTCAGGCGCAAGTCGATCGACCGAGTCTCTCGTCTGGAGCTGGGCAAAGCGTGGCCGCAGCCCAAAGAACTTGAGACGCTGCTCGACCTCTACGGCGTGAGCCTGGAGAGACGCATCGCCTTCCAGACCATGGTCAGCGAAGGCAAGGCCCTGGCCCGAGACGCGTGGTGGAAGGAGTTCGAGGGAGAGTTCGCCACTTCACTCGTCGAGTTCCTCGCACTCGAAGACAGCGCGACGGGCATCACCACCTGCGCCGGCGGCATCATTCCGGGCTTGCTTCAGACGGCGGACTACGCCCGGACGCTCACCGGGTATCTGACCCGCTCGGCGGTCACGCAGCGAGGGCTGGAGCGAGCCGTCGAACTGCGCACCAGCCGACGCCGGCTGCTGGAGAGGACGTCGCCGCCGGAAATCGAAGCAGTCATCGGGCAGGGTGCACTTGAGCAACAGGTCGGCGGAAGCGGCGTCATGGCCGCCCAACTCGGTTCGCTGCTCAACGACGCCGCAACATACGGCATCACGCTACGAGTCATCCCGTTCGCGGCGAACGCCACGATTCCTTTCCCACTCAACTACTTCGAGTTCGGTGATGACGAAGACCCCATCTTCGCGTTTGACGCAGTAACTGGCGTCATGTTCAGGAAGACAGCCAAAGAGGTCCGAGGCTTGAAGGATTTCCTGGCGGACCTGCGCGAGCTGGCGCTGAGCCCCGAGGACTCGATTGAGGCAATCACATCAATTCAGAAAGAGATGTCCCGTGACTGACGCAAGCCGTGCGGACAAGCTGGCCACCCTGAACTCGCTCCTGGAGCACGACCGCACCGGCCTCACGTGGACGAAGTCCGCGCGTTCCTCGGCCGGAGCCAACGACTGCGTGGAAGTCGTCCGTGTCTCCGAAAAGGGCGGCTGGCTCGTCCGCAACTCGAACATGCCCGACAAGGTTCTCGCCTTCACTGACTCCGAGTACGCGGCGTTCATCGGTGGTGTGACCGACGGCCAGACCGGCCTCGTTCCGGGCGTCTGATCCGGACAAGCTGAAGGCCCGCTCCCTAGGTGTTTCGGGGGCGGGTCTTTGTCTCTTCTGGGACCGCTCGCGGGACTTCGCCTTCCCGCTGGGACGTCGCCTGCGACAGGGCGATGACGGCGGCGATACCGTGCTGAACTCCCGAGCAAGCCGGACGGCGAGCCAACGACGGCGTAAGGGCCGTGCGGTCGGTGGTGTCGGCGGCGGGGTAAGCGCCGTACGGCCGACCGGGCCGGTGGCGAGGTAAGGACCGCACGGCTGCGGCCGATAGGCGGCCTACGGGCCGCCCGACCAGAGCCAGTGGCGGGCGTAACGACGGCCCGGCTGGAGCCGGTGGCAGCCGTGAAGACTGCCCAGCGAGGCCGGTCGCGGCGCAAGGACCGCCCGGCCAGCGCCGGTCGTGGTGTGACGGCCGCTCGCCGTGGGCCGGCGGTGGCGCGCGGAGGCCGTCCGGCCGGGGCCGGGCACACCGGCCGGCCTGCTGTTTTCCCCACTCCGGGGGCCGTTGTCAGTGGGCTGCGGTAGCTTCCGAGGTGCGGGGTGCGGCTGAGCGTCCCGGACGGGAACGGCCACAGGGGCGGGTGGACGACGATGGGCAGTGGTGCGGCGACGACGCCGGAGCTGGACCAGCAGTTGGAGAAGTACCGGGTCGAGCTGACCGGTTACTGCTACCGGATGCTCGGTTCGGCCTTCGAGGCGGAGGACGCGGTCCAGGACACCCTGGTGCGGGCCTGGCGCAGCCACGACAAGTTCGAGGGCCGGTCCAGCCTCCGCTCCTGGCTGTACCGGATCGCGACCAACGTCTGCCTGGACATGCTGACGGCGGGCACCAAGCGGGCCAGACCGATGGACCTGACCGAGTCGACACCGCTGGCGCGGGCCGCGCTGGCGCCGCGCCCGGACAGCACCTGGCTGGAGCCGATGCCCGACGGCCGGGTGCTGCCGGCCGGCCAGGACCCGGCCGAGGCGACGGTCGCCAAGGAGTCCGTGCGGCTCGCCTTCATGGCCGCCCTCCAGCGGCTCCCGCCCAAGCAGCGGGCCGTGCTGATCCTGCGCGAGGTGCTGGCCTGGAAGGCGAGCGAGGTCGCCGAACTGCTGGGCACCTCGGTCGCCTCGGTCAACAGCGCCCTGCAGCGGGCCCGCGCCACACTCGCCGAGCGGGCGGCGGACGGCGACCGCGCCGAGGTGTCCGACCCCCTGGACGAGGAGCAGCAGAAGCTGCTCGAACGCTATGTGCAGGCGTTCGAGGGGTATGACATGACGGCGCTGACCGCGTTGCTGCACGAGGACGCGATCATGACGATGCCGCCGTTCGACCTGTGGCTGACCGGCCCGGCGGACATCACCGGCTTCATGTCGACGATGGGCGCCGCCTGCGCGAACTCCCGGCTGGTGCCGGTGCGGGCCAACGGGCTGCCCGCCTTCGCCCAGTACAAGCCGGACCCGGAGCACGGCGGGTACGCGCCGTGGGCCGTGCAGGTGCTGGAGATCTCAGCCGGCCGGATCACCGGGTTCCACTGCTTCCTGGACACCCAGCGCTGGTTCCCGCTGTTCGGGCTGCCCCTCCGTCTCGAAGGCGAGCCCGGCCAGGGCCAGCAGGGCGGGTAGCGCCGGGTCGGGATCGCGCAGCCGGACCCGCCCGCCGGACCGGCGGGCGGCCAGCTGGAGCCTGGCCAGCAGATCGACCGTCCCGAGCCCCGGCGGCCCCAGCCCGCCGACATCGCAGACGACCACCTTCCCGCCGGCCGCGCCGAGGAGCGAGCGCACCTGGGCGCACAGCCCGGGCACCGCGTCCCGGCTGACGGGGCCGGCCAGCACGAGCACGGCGGGGGTCTTGGCATCCACCTGCGGTAGACCGCAGGTGCGGGCCGAACTCATCGCGGCCCGGCGGCGCTCCGGCGCCCGGGCGGAGATCACATTGACCGGCTCCCCTCCCCCGCCGCAGGGTTGGCGCATGCCCCCTCGCCCGGTACCGCCCGCACTGTCCGACGGCCTCGCGATACCGGAGGAGGCCCTGTGCAGGGGGTGCTGACCGGGTTCGCGGTGATCGCCGTGGTGATCGGCGTCGGCTGGCTGATCGGGCGCCGCGGTTCGCTCGGCGAGCAGGGCGGCGAGGTGCTGACCCGGCTGGCCTTCCATGTGGCGACACCGGCGCTGCTGTTCACCACGCTCGCCAAGGCCGATCTGTCGGTGGTCTTCTCCAGCCGGCTGCTGGTGACGGCGATGAGCACGGCAGCGGCGGCGGGCGTCTTCGTCGCGGTCGGCGTGGCGCGCGGCTGGGGCGTGGGCCGCACCACGATCGGCGCGCTGTGCTCCAGTTACGTCAACTCCGGCAACCTCGGCATCCCGATCGCCGCGTACGTCCTCGGGGACGCCTCGCTGGTGGCGCCGGTGCTGCTGTTCCAGCAGATCATGGTCACGCCCGTCGCGCTGACCGTCCTGGACCTGTCCGGGGCGGGCGAGAAGGGCCCGCTGTGGCGGCGGCTGCTGACCCCGCTGCGCAATCCGATCGCGGTGGGCTCGCTGGCCGGCGTCCTGGTCTCGGCGGCCGGCCGGCAGGTGCCGGGCCCGGTCATGGAGCCGCTCACCCTGATCGCGGACATGTCCGTCCCGGCCGTCCTGCTGGCCTACGGCATCGCCCTGACCGGCGGCGCCGCGCCCGGCCGGGGCCCCGACCGGCTGCCGCTGCTGCTCTCCGTCGCCCTGAAGTCGCTGGGCCAGCCCCTGGTCGCCTGGGCCCTGGCCGCCCACGTCTTCGGCCTGCGCGGCGCCCCGCTGCTCGACGTGGTCGTCACCTCCGCCCTGCCCGCCGCCCAGAACTTGTTCACCTACGCCAGCCGCTACCGGACCGGCGAGACCCTGGCCCGCGAGTCGATCCTGCTGTCGACGGTGCTGTCGGTCCCGGTCCTGGTGGGGGTGGCGGCGCTGCTGGGGTGACGGCGCGCCGGGGTGCGGGGGTCCGTATGCCGAACGGGACCGGTGGCAGTCCACCGGTCCCGTTCACCCGAAGGGGGAACCTGGTCAGGCGATGCGTTCCAGGACCACCGGGGAGGCGGTGAAGTCCGTGCCGGTCGGGGCGATGTCGTACGAGCCCTCCGTCGCCTGGAGTGCGTAGGCGAAGCGGTCGGGGGTGTCGGTGTGGAGGGTCATCAGGGGCTGGCCGGCGGTGACCGCCTCGCCGGGCTTGGCGTGCAGTTCGACGCCCGCGCCCGCCTGCACCGGGTCCTCCTTGCGGGCGCGGCCCGCGCCCAGGCGCCAGGCGGCGACACCGATGCCGTAGGCGTCCAGGCGGGTCAGCACGCCGGTGGCGGTGGCCCTGACGACGTGCTGTTCCCTGGCGGTGGGCAGGACCGCGTCCGGGTCACCGCCCTGGGCGGCGATCATGCGGCGCCAGGCGTCCATCGCGGAGCCGTCGGCCAGCGCCTTGGCCGGGTCGGCGTCCTTGAGGCCGGCCGCGTCGAGCATCTCCCGGGCCAGGGCGAGGGTCAGTTCGACCACGTCCGCCGGGCCGCCGCCGGCCAGCACCTCCACCGACTCGCGGACCTCAAGCGCGTTGCCCGCCGTCAGGCCGAGCGGGGTGGACATGTCGGTCAGCAGCGCGACCGTGCGCACGCCGTGGTCGGTGCCGAGGCCGACCATGGTGGAGGCCAGTTCCCGGGCGTCCTCGACGGTCTTCATGAAGGCGCCGGAGCCGACCTTGACGTCCAGGACCAGCGAGCCGGTGCCCTCGGCGATCTTCTTGGACATGATGGAGGAGGCGATCAGCGGGATCGCCTCGACCGTGCCGGTCACGTCCCGCAGGGCGTACAGCTTCTTGTCGGCGGGCGCGAGGCCGTCACCGGCCGCGCAGATCACCGCGCCGACCTCGTCGAGGACGCGCAGCATCTCCTCGTTGGACAGCAGCGCGCGCCAGCCGGGGATCGACTCCAGCTTGTCCAGGGTGCCGCCGGTGTGGCCCAGGCCCCGGCCGGACAGCTGCGGCACGGCCGCGCCGCACGCGGCGACCAGCGGGGCGAGCGGCAGCGTGATCTTGTCGCCGACGCCGCCGGTGGAGTGCTTGTCGGCGGTGGGGCGGGACAGCGAGGAGAAGTCCATGCGCTCGCCGGAGGCGATCATCGCGGCGGTCCAGCGGGCGATCTCGCCGCGGTCCATGCCGTTGAGCAGGATGGCCATCGCGAGTGCGGACATCTGCTCGTCGGCGACCTCCCCGCGGGTGTACGCGTCGATGACCCAGTCGATCTGCTCGTCGCTGAGCGCGCCGCGGTCCCGCTTGGTGCGGATGACGGAGATGGCGTCCATGGCCATGGGTTTCGCTTCCTTCCAGGGGTGCGAAGGGGGTGCTGAAAAGGGTGCGGCCCCTCCGGCCACGACGGGCTCGGAGGGGCCGCACGGGTGTCACCTGTCGAGGTGTCCGGGCCCGAACGCCTGCGGCAGCATCCGGGACAGCGGCAGGATGCCCTCCGGGGTCTCCAGGAGCAGGTCGGGGCCGCCGAACTCGTACAGCAGCTGGCGGCAGCGCCCGCACGGCACGAGGATCTCGCCGCGGCCGTCCACGCAGGTGAAGTGGGTCAGCCGGCCGCCGCCGGTGTTCTGCAGCTGGGAGACGAGCCCGCACTCGGCGCACAGGCCGATGCCGTAGGAGGCGTTCTCCACGTTGCAGCCGGTGACGGTGCGGCCGTCGTCGACCAGGGCGGCGACACCGACCGGGTAGCCCGAGTAGGGGGCGTAGGCGCGGCTCATCGCCGCGCGCGCCTCCTCGCGCAGCGCCGCCCAGTCGGCCGTCGTCGCGTCCGCGGTCACTTGCCCTGTCCCTTCCGGTACGGCAGGCCGTCCGCCTTCGGCATCCGCAGGTGCTGCGCGGACAGCGACAGCACCAGCAGGGTGACGATGTACGGGGTGGCGGTGACGACCTGCTTGGGCACGTCGTCGGTGCCGGCGTACCAGGCGAACATCAGCGCCGAGATCACGGCGGTGATGACGGCGGGGACGAGCTTCTTCTTCCACACGAGGTACGCCACCCCGAACACCAGCAGGATCGCCAGCAGCAGGATCAGCGCGTGCACGTTGGTGGTGCCGCCGCGCAGGTTCAGGCTGTCGGTGTAACCGAACAGGCCGGCGCCCAGGGCGAGGCCGCCCGGCATCCAGTTGCCGAAGATCATCGCGGCCAGGCCGATGTAGCCGCGGCCCGCGGTCTGGCCGTCCAGGTAGACGTTGGAGGCCACGATGGACAGGAACGCGCCGCCAAGCCCGGCGAAGCCGCCGGAGATGATCACGGCGAGGTACTTGTACTTGTAGACGTTGACGCCGAGCGACTCGGCGGCCACCGGGTTCTCGCCGCAGGAGCGCAGCCGCAGCCCGAAGGCGGTGCGCCACAGCACCCACCAGGACAGCGGCACCAGGGCGACGGCGACGACGGTGAGCGGCGACAGGTCGGTGATCAGGCCGCCGATCAGGCCGCCGAGGTCGGAGACGAGGAACCAGTGCTTCTGGTTGAGCGTGTCCAGCCAGCCGGACAGGCCGGGGATGTCGAAGGTGCCCAGCGAGTCGATCGGCGGGGACTGCTTGGAGGAGCCCTGCGGGGCGCCCTCGAAGGTGAACTTCGACAGGTAGCGGGTGGTGCCGAGGGCCAGGATGTTGATGGCCACACCGGAGACGATGTGGTTGACGTTGAACGTCACGGTGGCGACGGCGTGCAGGATCGCGCCGAGGCAGCCGCCGACGACGCCGAACAGGACGCCGGTCCACGGGCCCCACTGGTAGCCGGCCCAGGCGCCGAACCAGGTGCCGAGGATCATCATGCCTTCGAGGCCGATGTTGACGACGCCCGCGCGCTCGGACCACAGGCCGCCGAGTCCGGCCAGGCCGATCGGCACGGCCAGCCGCAGCGCGGTGGACATCTGGCCGGTGGAGGTGATGCCGTCGGCGCCGGTGATCAGGCGGACGACGGAGGTCAGCACCAGCACGCCCGCGATGATCAGCAGGAGTACCGGCAGGGAGAACCGGCGGCTGCCCTTGCCGGGCTGCTTCGCCTGCGGCTTGGCGATGGTCGCTGTGGTCATCGGGCCGCCACCTCCTTCTTCTCGGAGTTGTTCTGGGCGGCGGCCGCGGCGAGTTCCAGACCGACCTGCTTCTGCTGGCGGCGCAGGCCCCACTGGCGTACGGCCTCGTAGGAGATGACGACCGCGAAGACGATCAGGCCCTGCATGATCGTGGCGATCTCCTTCTCGTACGCCACCGGGGTGGCGTAGTCGAGAGCGGGGGACGCCTTGTCGAGGAAGGCGATCAGCAGCGCCGCGAAGGCGATGCCGACCGGGTTGTTGCGGCCCAGCAGGGCGATGGTGATGCCGGTGAAGCCGAGTCCGGTCGGGAAGCTCAGGCTGTAGGTGTGGGAGTCGCCGAGCAGCAGCGGCAGGCCGGACAGGCCCGCGACCGCGCCGGAGATCAGCATGGCGGTGAGGACCATCTTCTTGGCGTTCACACCGGAGGCCGCGGCGGCCGACTCCGACTCGCCGGTGGCGCGCAGGTCGAAGCCGAAGCGGGTGCGGTTGAGGACGACCCAGTAGACGACGCCCATGGCGACGGCGAGGAAGACCAGACCGTAGATCTCGCCGACGTCCGAGCCCAGGTCGATGCCGGGGACCCAGCCGGAGTCCTTCATGACGCCGGTCGTGGAGTTGTTGCCGACCTGTACGCCCCACACGCTGTTCAGGGTGAGGTAGCCGATGACGCTGGTGGCGATGGAGTTGAGCATGATCGTCGCGACGACCTCGCTCACGCCCCGGGTGACCTTCAGGACGCCCGCGATGCCGGCCCAGAAGGCGCCGGTGAGCATGCCCACGATGAGCAGCACGGGGATCTGCAGGAAGGACGGCAGGGCGAGGTGGGCGCCGACCACGGCGGTCATCATCGCGGCGAGCCGGTACTGGCCGTCGACGCCGATGTTGAACAGGTTCATGCGGAAGCCGACGGCGACCGCGAGCGCGGCCAGGTAGTACATCGACGCCTGGTTCAGGATGAGCACCTGGACGTCGGAGTAGCCGGCCTGCTGGAGCATCAGCGTGTACGGCTCGATCGGGCTCTTGCCCGAGGCGATCAGCACGACCGAGGTCAGCACGATCGCCGCGACGAGCGCGATGACCGGGCCGGCCACCGCGAGGAGCACCCGCTCCTTGTCGAACTTCTTCATCGGGCCTCGTCCTCCGGACCGGCGTCGTCGTCGGTGGTCTCTGCGTGTTCCAGGTGGCCGGCGGCGGCACCCGTCATGGCCGAGCCCAGCTCCTCCGGGGTGATGGCGGCCGGGTCGGCGTCGGCGACCAGCCGGCCGTTGTAGATCACCCGCAGGGTGTCGGACAGGCCGATCAGCTCGTCCAGGTCGGCGGAGATCAGCAGCACGGCCAGACCCTCGCGGCGGGCCTCGCGGATCTGGTCCCAGATCTGCGCCTGGGCGCCGACGTCCACACCGCGGGTGGGGTGGGCGGCGATCAGGAACTTCGGGCTGTGGCTCATCTCCCGGCCGACGATCAGCTTCTGCTGGTTGCCGCCGGACAGGGAGGCCGCGGTGACGTCGATGCCGGGGGTGCGGACGTCGTACTCCTCGACGATCCGGCGGGTGTCGGCCTGGGCGCCCTTGGGGTCGAGCCAGAAGCCCTTGGCGTTGGGGCGCTCGGTGACGTGCCCGAGGATGCGGTTCTCCCACAGCGGGGCTTCCAGCAGGAGGCCGTGGCGGTGGCGGTCCTCGGGGATGTAGCCGACGCCGGACTCGCGGCGCCTGCGGGTGGGCCAGGGGGTGATGTCCTGGTCCCCGAGGGTGATGGTGCCGGAGTCGGCGTGCTGGAGGCCGATGAGCGCCTCGATCAGCTCGGTCTGGCCGTTGCCCTCGACGCCCGCGAGACCGAGGACCTCGCCGGCGTGGATGGTGAAGGTGATGTCGTCCAGGACGGCGCGGCCGCCCTCGGCCTCCAGGCGCAGCGTGTCGACGGTGAGGACCGGGCGGTCGGTGACCGTCGACTCGGCCGTCTCCGGGGTGGGCAGTTCGCTGCCGACCATCATCTCGGCCAGCTCGCGCGGGGTGATCTCGGAGGGCACCGCGGTGCCGACGGTGGTGCCGCGCCGGATGACGGTGATGTCGTCGGCGACCGAGAGGACCTCGCCCAGCTTGTGCGAGATGAAGATGACGGACAGGCCCTCGGACTTCAGTTCGCGCAGGTTGTCGAAGAGCGCGTCGACCTCCTGCGGGACGAGCACGGCGGTCGGCTCGTCCAGGATGAGGGTGCGGGCGCCGCGGTAGAGGACCTTGAGGATCTCCACGCGCTGACGGTCGGCCACGCCGAGGTTCTCCACCAGGGCGTCGGGGCGCACCCCGAGGCCGTAGCGGTCGGAGATCTCGGTGATCTGCTTGCGGGCGGCGCCGCCGATGCCGTGCAGCTTCTCGCTGCCCAGGACGACGTTCTCCAGGACGGTCAGGTTGTCGGCCAGCATGAAGTGCTGGTGGACCATGCCGATGCCGCGGGCGATGGCGTCGGCGGGGCTGCCGAAGGCGACCTGCTCGCCGTCGATCGCGATGGTGCCCTCGTCCGGCTTCTGCATGCCGTAGAGGATCTTCATCAGGGTCGACTTGCCGGCGCCGTTCTCGCCGACCAGGGCGTGCACGGTGCCTTTGCGGACGGTCAGGTGGATGTCGTGGTTGGCCACGACTCCGGGGAATCGCTTGGTGATGCCCGCGAGCTCTACCGCGACGGTCGACCGATCGGTGAGCGGAGGGCTGCTGGACGCGTCGATGGCGCACTCTCCTCAAGGAAAGGGGCCGCTCTACGCGCGTAGCGCCCCTACTTCGAAATATCGCCCGGTACGGAGCGGGTTTCTGCTCCCGATCCGTACCGGGCATGCCGAGCATTGTGCCGCGCGAACGGGGTGCGGAGATCCGTCCTGCTTCCCGCACCCCGTTCCGTGGCCGTAACGCTGCCATTACGGCGCCGCGCAGGCCATGCCCGGGAGGTCCCAGGCAGGTCACGACCTCCGGGTCAGGAGGTCTTGACCTTGATGGAGCCGTTCTTGATGCCGTCCTCGGCCTTCTTCAGGGCGGCCTGGAGGTCGGCGTTGTTCTTGAAGACCGGGTTGGAGTCGGACAGGCTCACGCCGCCCGTGGTCAGGCTGGCGCGCACCTCGCCGGTCTGCGGCTTGCCGTCCTTGACCGACTTGGCCAGGTTGAAGACGGCGCCCTGGACGTCCTTCATGGCGGAGGTGAGGATCGAGGCCTTGTACTTGGCCAGCGCGTCCTGCTTGTACTGGTCCGAGTCCACGCCGATCGCCCAGATCTTGTGCGCGGCGGCCGCCTTGATGACGCCCTGGCCGGACAGGCCCGCGGCGGCGTAGACGACGTCGGCACCGGCGTCGATCTGGCCGCTGGCCGCGTTCTCGCCCTTGTCCGGGCTGGAGAAGCCGCCCTCGGCGGCCGTCTCGGTCAGGTACTGCGACTTGACCGTGACGCCCTTCTTGGTGTCCGCGACGCCCTGCTTGAAGCCCGCCTCGAACTTGTGGATGAGCGGGACGTCCACGCCGCCGACGAAGCCGACGGTGTTCGACTTGGTGGTCTTGGCGGCGGCCACACCGGCGAGGTAGGAGGCCTGCTCCTCGTGGAAGACGAGGTCGGCGACGTTGGGCGCCTTGATCGTGTCGTCGTCGACGATGCCGAAGGTGACCTTCGGGTACTTCGCCGCGACCTCCTTGACGGCCGGCGCGTAGGAGAAGCCGACGCCGATCACCGGGTTGTAGCCCTGCTTGGCCAGGGTCTCCAGGCGCTGCACCTTGTCCGCGTCCGACTCGCCGTCCTGCGGCTCGACGGACGTGCTCTTGTAGCCGAACTCCTTGTCGGCGCGCTCCAGGCCGGCCGAGGCGGCGTCGTTGAAGGACTGGTCGCCCTTGCCGCCGACGTCGTACGCCAGGGCAAGACCGAGGTTCTTGCCACCGCCGCCCGTCGACTCGCTGGACGAGCTGCCACAGGCGGATACGGTGACGGCGAGAGCTGCGGTTGCAACGCCTGCAACCGCGATACGGGACACCCGGCGCATGGAACGTGACTCCTTTGTGCAAGCGCCCAAGCCAGGCGCTGGTTCCGCCGCAGCGTAACGCGCGTAGACCAGACGGAAAACCCCTTCTGTCCCCTCCGTTACCGAGCTGTGGCCGCACCGGCGGGGCCGCTCACGGACAGCAGTACGCCCCTCGCTCAAGGCGAGGGGCGCGGGGTCTGTCACGCGGACGGCCCCCGGCGGGGGAGCCGCCGCCGCTGCTATCTGCCGCTGGTGCTGACGGTGACCTTGCCGCTGATGATGTCCTGCTTGGCCCGGTCGACGGCGGCGACGACGTCCTTCATGGCCTGGTACTTCGGGTTGGAGTCGGCGAAGCCCACGCCGCCCGACTTGAGGTCGCCGCGCACCTCGCCGGTCAGCGGCTTGCCGTCCACGACGGACTTGGTCAGGTCGTAGACCGCGCCGCCGACGTTCTTCAGCGCAGAGCCGAGGATCCAGTCCTTGTACTTGGCCAGCGAGCTCTGCCCGTACTGGTCGGAGTCCACCCCGATGGCCCACACCTTGTGCTCGGCCGCGGACTGGATGACGCCCTGCCCGGAGAGGCCGGCCGCGTGGTAGACGACGTCCGCGCCCGCCTCGATCTGGCCGTTGGCCGCGTCCCGGCCCTTGTCCGGGCTGGAGAAGCCGCCCTCCTGCGCGGTCTGCGTCAGGTACTGCGACTCGATCTTGATCTTCGGGTTCACGGACTTGGCGCCCTGGTCGAAGCCGGCCTCGAACTTGTGGATCAGCGGGACGTCCACGCCGCCGATGAACCCGATGTGGTTCTTCTTGGACGTCTTGGCCGCGGCGACGCCCGCCAGGTACGAGGACTGCTCCTCGTGGAAGACGAGGTCGGCGACGTTGGGCGCCTTGACGGTGTCGTCGTCGATGATGCCGAAGGTGATCTTCGGGTACTTCGCCGCGACCTCCTTGACGGCCGGCGCGTACACGAAACCGACGCCGATGACCGGGTTGTAGCCGGCCTTGGCGAGCTGTTCGAGGCGCTGCACCTTGTCGGCGTCCGACTCGCCGTCCTGCGGCTCGATGTCCCGGCCGCCGATCTTGAACTCCTTCTGGGCCTTCTCGAAACCGGCGAAGGCGGCGTCGTTGAAGGACTGGTCGCCCTTGCCGCCGACGTCGTACGCCAGTCCGATGCCCTTGCCCGCGTACCTGCCGGACTCGGAGGAGGAGCTGTGGGAGTCGGTGCTGGACTTGCCGCAGCCGGCGGCCGCCAGCGCGACGACCGCGACCGCCACCGCGGTCCGGGAGATTCTGGTCCTTCGGGAGTTCGTACGCACAGCAAGCACCCCTTCTTGCCCGCGGCGCCGTCCCCGGCCCGCGACCCCATACGCCGCCCTGGCGGCGAGTCGCGCGCACAGTAACGCGCGTAGAAGGAGGGAGGAACGGTGTTTCTCGGGGCCGTTACCGAAACGTGGTGACGGGGATGGGGGCGGGGCGGGCGGGCGGCGGCGGGGTGGGGGCGCCGGTGCGGCACCCCTTCGCCCGGGGCCGTCAGTGCGTCGGGTGCAGCAGGGCCGCGGCCGTGAAGAGTTCCACGCCCACCCTGATCGCGGACTCGTCGGCGTCGAAGTCGCCCTGGTGGAGGTCGCGCAGGGTGCGTTCGCCGGGGGGACGGACGCCGAGGCGGGCCATGGCGCCGGGGACGTGCTCCAGGTACCAGGAGAAGTCCTCGCCGCCGAGACTCTGCTCGGTGCCCTCCACGGAGTCCGCGCCGCGCCGGGCCGTCATGGCCGCGCGCAGCAGCTCGGTCGCCTCCGGCTCGTTGACGACCGGCGGCACCCCGCGCACGTAGTTGATCTCCGACTTGGCCTTGTGCAGGTTGGCCACCTCGTCGATCGCGGCGACCACGATGTCGGGCGCGTGCCGCCAGGCGTTGATGTCGAGGCAGCGCACGGTGCCGGCCAGTTCCGCGTGCTGCGGGATGACGTTGGGGGCGTGGCCGGACTCGATCCGGCCCCAGGTCACGGCGAGCCCGGCGCGGGTGTCGATCCGGCGGCCGACGAGCGCGGGCACGTCGGTGACGACCCGGGCGGCGGCGGTGACGAGGTCGGTCGTCAGATGCGGGCGGGCGCTGTGCCCGCCGGGGCCGTCCAGGGAGACCTCCAGCCGGTCGCAGGCGGAGGTGATGGCGCCCTGCCGCAGCCCGATCAGGCCCGCGTCCACCCGGGGGTCGCAGTGCACGGCGAGGATCCGGCCCACCCCGGCCAGCACACCGGCCTTGATCGCCTCGGTCGCGCCGCCGGGCAGCACCTCCTCGGCGGGCTGGAAGACCAGCCGCACCGGCCGGGGCAGCAGGCCCCGCCGGTGCAGCCCGGCCAGGACGAGCCCGGCGCCGAGCACCACGGTGGTGTGCATGTCGTGGCCGCAGGCGTGGGCCCGGTCGGGCACGGTGGAGCGGTAGGGGCACTCGCTCTTGGTGTCCGGGATGGGCAGCGCGTCGATGTCGGCGCGCAGCGCGAGGATGCCGGACGCCTCGCCGTCGCCCTCCCGGCCGAGCACCTCGTCGGCGCCGGTGTCCCCGCCGATGTCACAGACGAGCCCGGTGCCGGAGGGCAGCACCCGGGGCGCCAACCCCGCCTTCTCCAGCCGCGCCTTGATCGCGGCGGTGGTGCGGAACTCCTGGTTGCCGAGTTCCGGGTGCATGTGCAGGTCACGGCGGAAGGCGACGAGTTCGGCGAACAGCGCCTCCGGCAGCGTGCCGGGAAGAGCGGTCTGCGTCGTGGTATCGGCCTCGGACTCTGGGGACATCAACTGGTTCACCCTCTGAAGGGTATGACGCCAGGCCGGTCAACTGCCCCTCGATCAACAAAACTTCAACCCGTCAGGGGAAGAAAAACCGGCCGTCGGCGCATAGGCGTAGACCGGGACGGGTACACTCGCCCGCCTTCCCGGCCGAGTGGATCACGGGATCCCCAGGTCCGCGGCCGTGGCCGCGCCCTTGGCGCCCGTCCCACTGTGCTTCTGTTCGTTCGTTTCTCCACGCATACCACGTCCCGCGTGCCCCACGCCCGAATTATTCACCTGCCGGACGTCCGCGCCGGGCGCGCGAGCCGGTGCACGCCGCGCGCCGAGTCCGTCACTCCGGCGAGGAACCCGGCGGCCCGCGGCGAGGCGCGCGCCGTCAGCCAGCTCGGGTCGATGTCGCAGACGGTGACCCGCACCCCCGTGCCGGCCAGGGCGGGCGGCAGGGTGTGCACCACCGTGGAGGGAAAGCTGAGGACCGTACGGCCGATCGGGCCACGTCGGGCGATCAGCTCCAGCGGCAGGTCCGGCCGGACCACTTCCAGGCCCGTCCGTGCGGCCAGCCGGTGCAGTTTGTCCGCGCTCTCGCGGCGGTGGGCGAAGTAGCGGCGGACCCCGTGCGCCTCGGCCAGCGCGCGGACCGCTTCGAGGTAGCGCTCGCCGTCCACCACGCCCGTCTCCACCAGCGAGGTGCCCACGAGGTCGGCGCCCGCGATGATGCGCGGCGGGCCGAAGCGGGCACGGGCCCACACGAACCGGTTCACGGTGACGCTCACCCCCTCGGGGACCTCGTCGACCGGCATGGCGGAGAAGACCTCCACGCGCCGGGCCCCGCCCGGGGTCAGCCGGCGGCGGGCGGCGGCCGAGACCGGGGCGAACAGCAGGTCCCGCGGGCCGCGCCGGCCGCCCTTGCGGTGCCAGCGCACCAGCCGTTCGCCGCGGGCGAGCTGCGCGACGAACTCCATCGTCGCCGTGCCGTCGTCCACCACCACGAGGTCCGCCGCCCGGGTGATCGTCAGCAGCAGCTGCACGTACCGGGAGAACGGGTCCCCCATCACCACCCGGTCCGCCCGCCGCAGCGCCGGTGTCAGCCCGCCGATCGTCCGGAACGGCGCGGTGCCCCCGTCCCGTGCCTCCTCCCACCGCACCTCGTGGCCCTCCTCCCGCGCCAGCCCGGCCATCCGCCGCAGCTGTCCCCGGGACATCGGATCGGTCGGCGAGAGCACGACGAGGGTGAGCCACGGGCCGGGCGGCTCCGCCTCCTCCGGTGCCGGCTGCGGTGCCACCCGGCGTCTGGTCTGGGCGGGCACCAGCCCCGTACGGCTCTCGCCGCCCCCGATCCCGCCCCCGCCTCCGCCCGGCTCCCGCCCCTGCCCCGGCCGGCGCTGGGCGTGGGCCCACTCCAGGACGTTCAGGAGCTGGACGGGGCTCTCCACGAAGGCGAGCGTGCGGGGGGCGCGGGCCGCGGCGGGCGCGGTGGCGCGGGCGGGGGTGGAGGCGGGGCCGGGGGAGCCGGCGTGGAGGCTCATCGGCGTACGACCGTTCCGTCGTGGGGGCGGCAGGGGCGCGGTGCGGTGGGGGGAGGGCCGGGCGGGCGCGGGTCTCACACCGAGACCGGCTCGCCCGCCGCCGCGGCGATCTCCGCCTCCGCGACGACGCCGGTGACGCGGCGCAGCTTCTTCATGGGCGCCAGCTCGGAGTCGTAGACCTTCTTCACGCCGTCGCCCAGCGACGCCTCGATGACGCGGATGTCGCGGACGAGCCGGCTCAGGCCCTGCGGCTCCACCGAGGCCGCCTGGTCGGAGCCCCACATGGCGCGGTCCAGGGTGATGTGCCGTTCGACGAAGGCCGCGCCGAGCGCGACGGCGGCCAGCGTGGTCTGCAGGCCGGTCTCGTGGCCGGAGTAGCCGATCGGGACGTTCGGGTACTCCTTCTCCAGCGTGTTGATGACGCGCAGGTTCAGCTCCTCGGCCTTCGCCGGGTAGGTCGAGGTGGCGTGGCAGAGCAGGATGTTGTCGCTGCCCAGCACCTCCACCGCGTGGCGGATCTGCTTCGGCGTCGACATGCCGGTGGAGAGGATGACCGTGCGCCCGGTGGCCCGCAGCGCGCGCAGCAGCTCGTCGTCGGTCAGCGAGGCGGAGGCCACCTTGTGCGCGGGCACGTCGAACTTCTCCAGGAAGGCGACGGCCTCGGTGTCCCACGGGGAGGCGAACCAGTCGATCCCCTTCTCCTTGCAGTACGCGTCGATCTGCCGGTACTCGTCCTCGCCGAACTCCACGCGGTGGCGGTAGTCGATGTAGGTCATCCGGCCCCAGGGGGTGTCGCGCTCGATGTCCCACTGGTCGCGCGGGGTGCAGATCTCCGGGGTGCGCTTCTGGAACTTGACGGCGTCGCAGCCCGCCTCGGCGGCCGCGTCGATCAGCTTGAGGGCGTTGTCGATGTCGCCGTTGTGGTTGATGCCGATCTCACCGGTGACGTAGACGGGACGGCAGGGGCCGGCCTCGCGGGAACCGAGGGTGCGGACGCGGGGGTCGGTGCTCATGCGGGGGTGTCCTTACTGGTCGGACGGGGCGAGGGGAACGCGGGGAGAGGCGGGTGTGGCGGAGGGGGCGGGCGTGTCGGAGGGGGTCGGTCGGGTCAGGGGGGTCAGGGAGGGGCCGAGGAGCCAGCCGGCGATCTCGCGGATCGCGCCGCTGCCGCCGGGCACCGTGGTGACCGCGCGTGCGGCGGCGCGCACGGTGTCATGGGCGCTCGCGACCGCCACGGGCCAGCCCACGAGGGCGAAGCACGGCAGGTCGTTGACGTCGTTGCCGACGTACAGCACGCGCTCGGGCGCGATGCCCTGCTCCTCGCACCACTGCTTCAGGGCGAGGTCCTTGCGGTCGACGCCGTGCAGCACCGGGAGCCGCAGCTTGCGGGCGCGGGCGGCGACGACCGGGTTGCGCTCGGTGGACAGGACCAGCATCGGCAGGCCGCTGTCGCGCAGGGCCGCGATGCCGAGGCCGTCCCCGCGGTGCACGCAGACGAGTTCCCGCCCGTCGGAGTCGACGAGCACCCGGTCGTCGGTCTGGGTGCCGTCGAAGTCGAGGACGACCGCGTCGACGTCGGCGGCGGTGGGCAGGGCGCCCCGGCCGCCGCTGTCGAACAGGGGAGCGAGGGCCTGGGCGCGGGCGAGGTCGTGCGGGTCGTCGATCTCCAGCACCCGTGCCGGGTCGGTGCGGACCAGTTCGGTCCGGCCGAAGAAGCGGTGCCGGCGGGCGCGGAAGCCGGCCGCGTCCATGGCGTAGGCGGCACCGGTCTCCAGCAGGTCCTGCGGACGGTCCTGGCGGCGCGGGCGGACGGACTTGTCGTGGTTGACACCGTGACCGCCGGCATCGGCACCGGCACCGGCATCGGCATCGGCATCGGCATCGGTGTGCTGATCACCGTCGCCGTCGGCGCCGCCGTCCCGCCAGAGGAAGCCGTGGAACGGGGCCACCGTCACCGCGCTGTCCGCGCCGCCCTCGGCGACCGCGCGGGCGACCCCCTCGATGTCCTCGCGGACCAGGAACGGGCTGGTGCACTGCACCAGCAGCACGACGTCCACCTGTGCGCCGTGCATCGCCTCGTGGGCGTCCATCGCGTGCAGGACGGCCGCCTCGGAGGTGGCCGTGTCCCCGGCCATGGCGGCGGGCCTGGGCACCACTTCGGCGCCCGCCTCGCGGGCCGCCGCCGCGATGGCCCGGTCGTCGGTGGACACCACCACGTCCGTCACCAGCCGCGCCGCCAGGCACTCGCGCACCGCCCGCGCGACCAGCGGCACACCGCCCACGGGCGCGAGATTCTTGGCGGGCACCCCCTTGGAACCGCCCCGCGCGGGAATCACCGCGAGCACCCGACGCGCCGGGCGGGTCGGACGCGCTGGACGCGCCGGATGCGTCGGACGCGCCGGACGCGCCGGACGCGCCGAAGAGGTCTGCTCCGCTTGGGGACCGGACACGGCATCTGCTCCTTGACGTTCTTGACACCCTTGACGTGGGACCGGGCCGCTCACAGCTCCCCCAGCCGCCGGACGACCGGCGCCACGCGCTGCACGCCGTGCCGGTAGGCGCCGCGCGCCGCCCGGCGCACGAGCTGCCGGACCGCTCCGGGCTCCCGGTCGGCGGCCGGGGCGCCCGGCAGCGGCGTGCCGTCCGGGCCGAGGTGGTGGCGGGCGAGGATGCCGGGCAGGTAGCCGGGCGCGGTGGCGGCCGTGTAGTAGGGGTCCAGGGGCGGCAGCCCGCCGGGGCGGCCGAGCAGCTCGGTGATCCGCGCGCGGGCCGCGTCGAAGGCGCCGGCGTACGCCCCCTCCCCGGCGGCCACGCCCTGCCGGGCCAGCCACTCCGGGTCGGGCTCCGGGCAGTGCCCGGCGTCAAGCCGGTCCCAGGAGGCGAGGCAGCCGGAACCGGCGAAGTGGTGGTTGCCGAGCGCCTCGCGCACCCCGAGGTCGGTGAGGACGGCGGTGGGGATGCGCCGGTGCAGGGCCTCCAGGGCGGCCGTGGAACTGACCGTCACCAGCAGGTCGGTGCGGTCGAGCAGCTCGCCCATGTGGCCGTAGACCAGGCGCAGGTTGGGCGGCAGGCCGGCCCGCCGGGCCAGCTTCTGGTACGGCACCTCTTCGATGTGGGTGGTGTGCTCGCCCGGCCGGGATCGCAGCTTGAGCAGCACCTCGCGGTCGGGGTGCAGCCGGGCATGCCGGATGAGCCGGTCCAGCAGATAGGCGCGGTCGCGGCGGCTCGCCGGAACGGAGGGCTGCGCGGCGAACACCACGGTGTACGGGGTGTGTTCGCCGGTGCGGGGCGCGCCGCCGAGGAACGGCAGCGCCACCTCGGTGACCGAGCAGGCGTCGGCGCCCACACCCTCGTACAGCGCGCGGAAGCGGTCCGCGTCCTGGCGGGAGTTGGCGAGCACGAGGTCCGCGCCGTGCCGCAGCAGCAGTCCGTCGGCGAGCTTCTCGTAGACGACACCGACGTACCCGGTGACGACCACGGGCCGGTCCGCCCGGCCCCGCCAGGCCCGCCCGAGCCCGTGCAGCATCGCCTGTACGCCGCCGCCGACGAGGGCGAGGACGACGACGTCGTACGGCCGTCCGGACGCGGGCGTCCCGGTCATCGACCGCAGGAACTCGGCGGCCGTCACCTCGTGGAGCGCGTCGGCGCGGACGCCGACCTCGGTGAGCTGGCGGGCGGTGGGGGTGGCGCGGCCGCGCAGCAGGAAGCCGTCGAGCCGGACATCCCCGTCGCCCTCGGCGGAAACGAGCCGGTGCGCGGTGAGCGCACCCCATTTCCACCGGGTGTCGGAGTCCGCGAGAACGGCGACCCGTCGGGCCTTCATCGCACTTACTGGCACGCCGATGACCGTAGGAAGGTATTTCTAGGTCCCGCCCAATCGGAATGCAACAGCCGGTTAACAGCGCACCGCCGAATGACGAATCGAGCCGGGCCCCGCCCGTGCGGGAACCGGGTTCACCGCATCACCACGCGTCGTTCACCGCGAGTCAAAGCAGAGGAAAAGACACGGGAGAGGGCCGCACCCTAACGTCACCCGCGTGGTCAAGCTCTCCGTCATCGTGCCGTTCTACAACGTGCAGCAATACGCACCCGACACCTTGCGAAGTCTGCACGCCAACACGCGTGGAGACTTCGAATTCATTTTCGTCGACGACTGTTCGCGGGATGCGACCCCGGATATTCTCGCGCGCGCGGCCCGCGACCTGCCGGGCGCGGTGTACGTGCGCCACGAACGGAACGGAGGGCTGGCCACCGCGCGCAACACCGGCATCGACCGGGCCCGCGGCCGGTACCTGACGTTCCTGGACGGCGACGACTGGCTGGCCCCCGGCTACTATCCGCGGCTGCTCGCCGCGATCGAGGAGCTGGGCTGCGACTTCGTGCGCACCGACCATGTGCAGTGCACCGGGCGGACCCGCGTCCTGCACCGGGTGCCGCACGGCCGGCGCGGCGTGGTCCTCGACCCGCGGGCGGCGATCCTGCCGGCCGACCGCTCCACCTCGGTCGACTACCCCTACGCCTGGGCGGGCGTCTACCACCGCCGGCTCGTCGACCGGGGCCTGCTGCACTTCACCGACGGGCTGCGCACCGCCGAGGACCGGCCGTGGATCTGGCGGCTGCACCGGGAGGCGGAGTCCTTCGCCGTGGTGGGCCTGCTCGGCGTGCACTACCGGCGCGGGGTGGCCTCCTCGCTCACCCAGATCGGGGACGTGCGCCAGCTCGATTTCATCCGCGCGTTCGACCAGGTCGTCCAGGAGACGGCACGGGACCGGGAGGCGGAGCTGCTGCTGCCCAAGGCGGTCCGCACGTACTGCGCAATCATCTCCCATCACCTGGGCTCCCTGGAGAGGTTCGAACCGCCGGTGGCACGGAAACTGAAGTCGCTCGCCGCGCGCGCCCTGCGCCGCATGCCGCAGGACGTGCTGGCCGAGGCGCTGGACTCGATGGACGTCCGGCGCGCCACCCGGCTGCGCCGCCTGCGCCGCCGCCCGGTCGCGACGGGAACCGCGCGGACCTCGGAGTTCTCGGAGTCCTCGGAGTCCTCGGTGACCGCAGCGACCGCAAAGTCCTCCGGGGCCGCCGCATGACCACGCAGATCGCCCTGGCGTCCACCCTGTACGGGGCCGCCACGCTCGCCGCCGCCCTGGACGCCGGCCGGTTCGCCCCCGCCGACCGCCGGATTCTGCTGGTCTGCAACAACGCGGCCACGCCCGAGACCGCCCCGGCCCTGGACCGGCAGCCCGGCTTCGAGCGGCTGCGGGAACGGTTCGACGACGTGGTGTCGTGGAACGAGGCCATCGCCCCCTTCCACCCGGGCGGCTGGGCCCCGCGCCCGGACGACGTACCGCTGTGGGAGCGGCATCTGCGGCTGCTGTGGGGGCTGGGCGAGGACGACGTGGAGCTGGCCGTGGAGTCGGTCCAGGTGAACCCGGCGCTCGGCGTCTGCCAGATCTTCACCGGCGCGCCCGTCACCGTCTACGCCGACGGGCTGATGAGCTACGGCCCCACCCGCAGCAAGATAGACCCGCTGGTCGGCACCCGTATCGACCGGCTGCTCCACCTGGAGCTGGTGCCGGGCCTGACGCCGGTGCTGCTCACCGAGTTCGGCGTGGCACCGGAGACCGTCCCCACGGACACCTTCCTGAAGGTGCTGGGCGAACTCGCCGCCGCCTGCGGGGCCTTGCCGCCGCTGCCGGACGAACCCGCCCTGCTGCTCGGCCAGTACCTGTCCGCCCTGGACATCCTGACCGCCGAGGAGGAGGAGGCGCTGCATGTGCGGATGGTGCGGGGCGCGGTCGCGCTCGGCCACCCGCGCCTCGTCTTCAAGCCCCACCCGTCGGCGCCGGCCCGCTGGTCGCGGGCGCTGGAGCGGGAGGCGGAGCGGCTGGGCGCCGAGCTGACGGTGCTCGACGAGCCCGTCCTGGCGGAGGTGCTGTTCCAGCGGACGCGGCCCGCGCTGGTCGTCGGCTGCTTCTCCACCGCGCTGCTCACCGCGTCCGCGCTGTACGGGCTGCCGGTCGCCCGCACCGGCACGGGCACCCTCCTTGAGCGGCTGACACCGTACGAGAACAGCAACCGCGTCCCGGTGACGATCGCCGACGCGCTGCTGCCGGACCTGGACGATCCGGCGGCGGTGGCCGGGCAGCGGCCGGGCCTGGCCGTGGACGCGCTGGGCGAGCTGGTCCGGGCCGTCGCGTTCGCGATGCAGCCGAAGATCCACCCGGGCCTGCGGCCGGCCGCCGAGCGCTATCTCGCCGCGCACCCGGACCCGCGCACCCGGCGCTACTTCAAGCGCCGCCGCCTGACCTCGCTGGCCCTGCCCGGCGGGGTCCCGGCGCGGCTGGCCTTCATACCGCGCAACGCGACGGTACGGCGGGTGGCCCGGCGGGCCCGCGCGCTGCGGCGCGGCACGGGACGCTGAACAGCCTCCCGTTTTGCGGTGCCCGGGGGCTACGAGCCGGCCAGGGACAGCTTGACCGCGAAGCCGAGGAAGAGCGCGCCCGCCGCCGACGTCGCCCCCGCCGACAGGCGCTTGCGGCGGCGGAAGACGGCGGCGAGCCGGGTGCCGCTGAAGATCAGGGCGCTGAGGTAGAGGACGCTGGCCGCCTGGGCGAAGGCGCCGAGGACGACGAAGGAGAGCGCCGGATAGGCGTAGCCCGGGTCGACGAACTGCACGAAGAAGGCGACGAAGAACAGGATCGCCTTGGGGTTGAACAGGCTGATGACGAACGCCCGGCGCAGGGGCCGCTCCCCGGCGGGGGCGGCCGCGGCGGTGGCGGTCCGGGCGGAGCCGGTGGCCGTCTCGGCGGCGCGCTCACGCCGGGTGCGCCACATGCCCCAGGCGGCCCGCAGCATCCCGATCGCCAGCCAGGTCAGGTATCCGGCGCCCGCGTACTTCACGATCCCGAACAGCACGGCGTTCGCCTTGAGCAGGGAGGCGACCCCGGCCGCCGACAGCGTCATCAGCACGGTGTCCCCGCACCAGACGCCGGCCGCCGCGGTGTAGCCGGTGCGTATCCCGTGCCGGGCCGCCACGGACAGCACGTAGAGCGAGTTGGGGCCGGGCAGCAGGATGATGAGGGCGAGTCCTGCCAGATAGGTGGGGAGATCGATGACGCCGAACATGGCAGGGAGTGTCGCACGGGGGTGCGGGGGCGTGCGGGGGGATTTCGGGGGGCGAGACGGTCAGCCGTCGAGCAGGGTGTCGACCGACAGTTCGAGGCGGAAACCGATGGACTCGGGCAAGGGCACCACCTGACCGCGCTTGAAGCGCTCGGGGTCGGGATACTTGCCGTCGGCCGGTTCCGTGTGGAGCAGGACCTCGTCGTGTTTGCGGTCGGCGATGAGGTAGGCCGGGATACCGGCCTGGGCGTAGCACTCGACCTTGGGACCGAGATCGTCGGACCAGTTGGACGACGTCACTTCCACCACCAGGCGGAAGACATCGGGGGCGTAGTAGTTCTTGGTGACGTGAGCGTCGCGGAAGTCGTCGTCGACGACGGAGAGATCAGGAATCGCGAAGTCCTCACGCGCCGTGGGCAACCACAGCCCGACGCCCTGGACCCATTCGGCGCCGCTTCCGTCGATACCCGCGCGTTCGAGCGCCCTGCACAGTTTTGTCAGCGACAGCCCGTGCGAGCCATCCGGCGGCGGTGTCACGGTGAGCCTCCCCTGGAGAATCTCCACGCGGTGGCCAGGCAGTGCACGGGCGAGCTGGTCGGCGGCCTCGCCCAGGGTCAGCTCCTGCTGCAGTACGGCCATGGCGTCCTCCTTTTCGGGGCCCACTCTCCACGAGCGTAACCGCGCGCGGACGCTTCCCGCCCGGATCACTCGTTCGAGGTCATCTCTCCCGCCGCGCCCCGGGTTCGCCGGCGGCCGCCGGTGGGGAGACATGGGACGTACGGCCGCGTGGGCGGCGAGGGGTACCGGTGGGACGGCGGGGGGCCGTATGCGGAACACAGGCATGAGGAGACCGGCCGTCGCGGTGGCCGCGGCGGTGGCGCTGAGCGGGGTGTACGGCTGCACGGTGCGGGACCCCGGTGCGGGCACGGACGGCCGGTCCCGCCCGCCGGTGCGCGTGGAGGTGCCGGGCACCCGGTCGCCGGGCGCCGGCACCCCGATAGGGGGTGGCCGCACCGGCGCCCCCGGCGCGGGCGGCGGCCCCAGCCGGACCGCGACCAGGACCCCGGCCCCGGCTCAGCCCCCGGCCCCGGCCCCGAAGCCGACGCGCACGGTGAGCGCGCCCGTCCTGTGGTCACGCGGCGACAGCGGCCGCGCCGTCCGCGCGGTGCAGGCCCGGCTGCGCCAGGTCGGCTGGCTGTCGAACGGTCCGACCGGGACGTACGACGCCGCCACCGAGCGGGCCGTCCAGGGCTTCCAGGGCAAGCGCGGCCTGCCGCGGACCGGGCGGACCGACACCGTCACCTGGCAGCGGCTGGTCGCCATGACGCACGAGCCGGGCCAGTGGGAGCTGTACCTGATGGGCGGCCAGCCGGCGGGTGCGCCCGACGCGCGCTGCCTGACCGGGCGGGTGCTGTGCATCGACAAGACCACCCGGACGCTGCGCTGGATGATCGACGGGCGGACGGTCTCGACGATGGCGGTGCGCTTCGGCACCGAGGAGACACCCACCCGGGACGGTGTGTTCCAGGTCTACTGGAAGTCACGCGACCATGTGTCGACGATCTACCACACGCCGATGCCGTACGCGATGTTCTTCAGCGGCGGCCAGGCCGTCCACTACTCGTCCGACTTCGCGGCCCGCGGTTACGCCGGTGGCTCGCACGGCTGCGTCAACGTCCGCGACGAGGCGGCGATCGCGCGGCTGTTCGCGCAGGTGAAGGAGGGCGACAAGGTCGTCGTGCACCGGTGAGGCGCGGCACGGGGAACGCCGGGTGAGCTTGGGGGCGCGGGCGGGACCGGGGGAACGTGTCCCGCCCGCGCCAGGTGCACGAGCCGTAGGTACGGGGGGAACCCCGGCTCTGTGCGAGGGCCGATGACCAGTCGGCTCACTCATTACTGCGCCCAGGCGGCCGAAAACGTCACACCCTCCCGGAAAAAATTTTCGGTGACCTCGGATCCGCAGGTCAGAGGGGTTTCCGGTGGCGCTCCTGACCTGCCGGGACGCGAGAGCCGCCCGCACGGCGGGGCCGGGTCAGCGGGCCCCGGAGGCGCGCGGGGCGGGGGCGGGGAGGAGGCGGGAGGGAAGAGTCAGCGTCGGGCCCCCGGCCCCGCGGTGGCCGCCGCCGAAGCGGCCGCCCCCGGGGTGGCCGCCGCCCGGATGACCGCCGTCGTCGTCACCGCCCCCGGAACCGCCCCCGGAGCCGGAGCCGTTCCCGCCACCGCCGTACCCCTTCTGGCCGCCACCCTTGCCACCCCCGCTTCCGTCGCCGCCGCCGTTGCCGCCCTGGCCGCCCTTGCCCTTCCAGCCGCCGCCCGTGTTGCCGCCGCCCTGGCCGTCGACCGCCGCCAGGATGTCCTTGCAGTACGCCCGCACCCGCGCGGACCCGCCGGCCGCGCCCTCCAGTACGCGCCGGCGGCCGCCGTCCAGGCTCTTGCCGCCGCGCAGGTCCTGGCAGGCCCGGGTCAGCCGGCTCCGCAGACCGCCGAGGGCGTCCTGCCCGGTGTCGGGGTCGGTGCCGGAGGTGCCGTCGCCGTCGGGCGCGGGGGTGCGGGCATCGTTGTCGTCCGGTCCCGCGGAGGAGGCGCCGGGCGTCGGCGTGCCGGTTCCGCCGCCCTGCTCGCCGCCCGGTCCGCCGCCCGCGGTGCCGTGGGCGGGCGGCGACGCGAGCCGGTCGGGCGTGGCGGTGGCCTGGGCCGGGACGGAGGAGGCCGGGACGGGCTCGCGGCCCCCGAAGGGGGTCGGCAGCACCCCGGTCGTGGCCGCCGCCGCGACTCCGCCCAGCGCGCCCGCGGCCAGCGCGGCGCTCACCGCGAGCCGCACGGGACGGCCCCAGCTGGGCCGGAGATGCCAGGAGCGGCCCGTGCCGCCGGGCTCCCCGGCGAGCAGGCCGGCGCGGGCGTCGGCCTGCTCGGCGCGCACCTTGCGGAAGGCGGCGAGCGCGGCCTCCTCACCGGGCAGGTCCAGGTCCGCACCGGCGGGGGCGGCGGCTTCCGCGGACAGCGCCCGCAGTGTCTCGGCGAGGCGTTCGGCCTGGTCACGGACGGTAGCGTCGACGGTGTCCGGTGACTCGCCGCGCAGCAGGCGCTCCGCCGTGTCGCGGTCCAGCCATCGGTACTGCTCGTCGGCCATCACATGTCCTTCTGCGTCCGGGCGCGCGTATGCGTCACACCGGCGGACGTCACCGCGCGGCTGCGCGGTTCTCGCGGGGGCGGCAGCGCGCCGAGCCCGCCTACGGATTCCGCATCGGCGCCGAGCAGCTCCGCGAGCCGTTTCAGGCCGCGGTGCGCGGCGGTGCGTACGGCGCCCGGGCGCTTGCCGAGCGTCTCGGCGGCGGTCTTGGCGTCCAGGCCCATGACCACGCGCAACACCACGGCCTCGGCCTGGTCCTGGGGGAGCTGGGCGATCAGCGAGAGGGTGCTGCCGGTGCTGAGGGACTCGATGGCCTCGACCGCGGTGTCGGACTCGGCGGCCTTGCCGGTCAGTTCCGTTTCGTCGCCGCCGATGGCCGGGCGACGGCCGCGCATCCGTATGTGGTCGAGGGCGCGGTTGCGGGCTATGCGGGCGGCCCAGCCGCGGAACCGGTCGGCGTCCCCGGTGAAGCGTTCCAGGTCACGGGCGATCTGGAGCCAGGACTCGGAGGCCACGTCCTCGGCGTCCGGATCGCCGACCAGTGTCCGTACGTAGCCGAGCAGCCGTGGGTGCACGGCGCGGTACACAGTCCGGAACGCGGTCTCGTCCCCGGCCTGTGCGGCAAGCACCGCGGCGGTCAGCTCCGCGTCGTCCCCCAGCACCCGTGGTTCCTCAGTGTCGAGCAGGATCGTTGCGGCAACGCGGCCGTCGATCGTCTGCGGTCATCACGTGCGCTCCGCCCCCGGCGCGAACGGCACGTTACGGCCTGAAACCGTCTCTCGTCCATGACCGTACAACGTGCAACTAAACACTCCGGAAGAGAGGTGTGACAGAAAACGCACCCCGGGCGCTGTAGAAGACACGGGTCGCCACGCGGCCCGTGCCGTGCGACGGCCGGGGTCTCTCCTGTGGGGGGTGGCGACTCCGGCCGTTGTCCCGGCCACGCGCGCTCAGCGCCCGCCCGCGCCCCGGTCAGCCATGATCCCGTCCCCGCCCGGCCGACCGCCGCCCGGCAGCACCTGCCCGCGCCCGTGCCCGCCGGAACGAGACGGCGGCCCCGCGGAGTCCGTCGCCGCCATCGCCGTACTTCCCAGCGCCAGACCCGCCACGAGCAGGGTCCCCGCGGTCTTCAGCACCCGGCGGGCGCGTCGCGGGCCGCGTGGGCGCCAGTCGTCGCGGTGTCTGGTCCGGGCCGTCCGGTGGGTCCCGTCCGCGCGGGCGGTGCGGAAGGCCTCCAGTGCCCGCCGCTCGGCCGCGTCGGCCGCGGCCGCGGGGGACGCGCGGAGCGCGGTGGCCAGCAGGAGGCGGGGGGACACACCGCCGCGCCCGGTGGAGGCCGCCGCGCCGTCCGGGTGTGCGCGCCCGCCGCCGCGGCGGCCGCCCTCCGGTTCACCCATCCCGCGTCGTCCGTCCCTGTCGCCCGGCCGGCCGGCCCGTCCGCCCGGGCCGCCGTCGCCGTTCACTCCGACTCCCCCAGCGTGCGGGAGCCGTCCTTCGTCACACCCGCCGCGTCCAGCCGGGCGGCCAGCCGCCTCAGCCCGCGGTGGGCGGCGGTGCGCACGGCGCCGGGCCGCTTGCCGAGGACGCGGGCCGCGGCGGGCCCGTCGAGCCCCACCACCACCCGCAGCAGCACGGCCTCCGCCTGGTCGCGCGGCAGACCGCGGATCAGGTCGAGGGCGCGCGCGGTGGAGAGGGACTCCAGCGCCTGCTCGTGCGTGTCCTGCGGCCCGGGCAGATCGAGTACGTGCGGCTCCAGCGCCGCCGCCCGCGGCCGTACCCGCCGGCGCCGCAGGTGGTCCAGGGCGCGGTGCCGGGCGATGACCGCCGTCCAGCCCCGGAAGCCCGCGCCGTCCCCCCTGAACCGGCCCAGATCGCGGGCTATCTCCAGCCAGGCGTCGGACGCCACGTCCTCGGCCTCCTCGCCGACGATCCCGCGCAGGTAGCCGAGCAGCCCCGGCTGCACCATCCGGTACGCCACCGCGAACGCGCCCTCGTCCCCCGCCTGGGCCCGCGCGACGGCCGCGCCCAGCTCCCCGTCGGACGCCTGCGTGCGACGGGGTTCCCCTCCCTGGCCCAACGCTGTCCTCGTTCGTACCGAGTGCGAAGCGGGCTGCGCTGAACCCGCACCGTGTCATCCGACCGGCCGTGCGCACGGCCCATGGTCAACAGCGCCGGGCCGCGCGGAAGTGTCACAGCCCCCCGCCCCCGGTCCGGTCCGGCCGCTCACCCCCGGCCGCGCGCCCGGCGCGACACCACCGCCCGCAGCACGCGCCGCCCCTCCGTCGAGACGTCCAGCGCCTGGCGCAGCCCGGCGGTGCCGTGCCCGGCGAGGAGGGAGAGGACGGTGATCTGGCGGCGCAGTTCGGCGGCGACCAGCGGGGACATGCCCTCGGCGGCGCCACCGGTCCCGGCGATGACGGCGGTGACGGCAGTGGGGGCAGTGGCGTCGGACGGGTCGAGGAGGCGGTGGATCCGCAGCGAGGCGGCCGAGCAGGCGCCGGCCCACTCCCGTACCAGGGCGGCCGACCGGGCGGCCGGGGCGGCGGCGAGCATGCGGTGGGCCAGCGCGGCGGCCTCCCCGTCCCCGGCGGCGGGCCGCTCGGGACCGGCCGCGCCGAGTGTGCCGCGCACCTGTCCGAGCCGGGCGGCCCAGTCGCCGCCGGCCGGGTCCGCCAGGGCGCCCCACAGCGGGCGCAGCACCTCGTCGTCGCCGCCGAGCAGCGGCACGCACCGATCCAAACAAGCCAGCCCGCTGGCGGTCAGCCCGCGCTCGTCGGCCTGCGCCATCAGTTCCACCAGGCTCATCCACGCCTCCTCGGGACGGCGCCGACCTCGGCGAAGGACGCGCTGTCCGGGAGCGGGCGGGCCGTCCCGTAGTGTCACACGGCCCTCACGCAGAGTCGAGAGCGCGGACCGGAGAAAAGATTTCGGCCATTTCCCGGCCTGGCCGACAGTGGTCCGGCCGCCGGGCGGTCCGCTCAGCCGAGCCGGCCCGCCAGCGCCTTGAAGCCGGCCCAGGACAGCGCGGGCTTGCCCGAATCCCACAGCTTCTGCACGGTCGCCCGCAGCGGCATCCGGATGCCGGCCGCCACCTGGTCCTCGGTCTGGGCGTGCGCGTAGTCGCACCAGACGGCGAAGCTGCCGCCGAGGATCTGGGAGTCGTAGCGCGCGGGGACCGCCTGGGTGCCGCGCAGCACCCGCGGGGTCCACTGCTCGTAGATCCGCTGCCCGGTCGGGTAGACGAAGGTCTGCGGCTGGCCGAGGACGTAGTACAGGTACTCGTCGTTGTAGTTGATCACCTGGCGGCCGGCCGCCAGGTACTCGGCGGGCGGGCGGGCGCCCAGTTCCTTGCCGGTCCAGTAGGCGACCTCGATGTCCTTGGCGGGCTGCACCGAGGTGCCCGCGTAGAAGCCGTCGTTCCAGGCGCGCGGGGCGCGGCCGTGGGCGCGGACGGTGGCGGCGCGGGCGTTGAGCCAGCCGGTGGTGAGGTCGGCCACCGTGCCGCCGGAGCCGTACGCCTTCCGGGCGGCGGCGGCCAGCTGCGGGTAGGAACTCTGCGGGTCGCGCACGGTCAGCGCCTGGTACTCGTCACCGCCCAGATGCCAGAAGCCGCCGGGGAAGACGCCCGCGTACTCGTTGAGGAGGTCGTCGACGATCTTCGCGGACTGCGGCTTGGAGATGTCGATCGCGCCCTTGGTCGCCGTGCCCTGCGCGTCGCGCAGTTGCAGGTCGGGGTGGGCGGCGATGACGGCGCCCAGGTGGCCGGGCGAGTCGATCTCCGGCACGACGGTGATGTGCCGGCTGGTGGCGAGGTCGACGATCTGCTTGATCTGCGCCTTGGTCAGGTGGTCCTTGGAGACGATCTCCGGGTGCGAGTCGGACGCCAGCCGGAAGGACTGGTCGTCGGAGAAGTGCAGGCCCAGCTCGTTGTACTTGAGGTCGCCCAGCTCACGTATTCGGTCCTCGATCCAGCCGGCCGTGAACGGCTTGCGGGCGATGTCCAGCATGAAGCCGCGGCGCGGCTTGGCGGGCGTGTCGTTCACGACGCCCTCGGGGGCGGCGCCGCCGCCGCGCACCTCCTGCTTGAGGGTGCGGGTGCCGTAGAAGACGCCCGCGTCGGCCGGCCCGCTGATGGTGACCCCGCCGTCGCGCACGGTCATGGCGTACGACTCCGGGTTGCCGTTCCCGCCCAGCGCCAGGCGCACGTCGCCGGGGCGCGTGTCGCCGGCCTGGCCCGCGTACGCCAGCCCCAGCTCACCGGCGATCAGCCGGCCCTCGTCGGCCAGCGACGGATCGCCCACCACGACCCGCTCGCCGTGGGCCGGGCGCCAGCCGGGCCCGCGGGCGGCGGTGAAGGAGCGCACCGCGGGGATCGTGCCCGGCGCCTTGGACAGCGGAAAGGACCGGGTCGGGCGCGGGCTGGCACTGGCGCTCGCCGAGGCCGCGGAGGACGTGGTGGAGGGGGTGTCCGGCGCGCGCCGCGCCGAGCCCGCCGGGGAACTGTCGCCGCCGGAGGCCCACACACCGAGGCCGACGCCGAGGGCGACCGTCACGGCGAACGCGCCGCCGGCCAGGACCGGCCTGTGCTGCAGCTTCCGCGCCGGATTCCGGCGCCGCTTGTGCTGACTCACTCTGCCAACGTACGACCTGTGGGCGCGGAAGGTGTCCACCAGACGTCCTCAAACTCTCCCGTCCGAGTGAAAATCGACCATCGGCCGTACACGTCATGACCACTCCCGATAGCGTGGCCGCGCAGTTCACGACTCCCCCTGCCGACTCCCACGCCGAGGACCCACGCTGCCCGCGCAGACCCTGGAGCACTTCAACACCGCCCCGCCCGACGAGGCCCGCCGCACCCTCCTGGCCTGTCTGCGCAGCCCGCGCTGGGCCCGGCGCGTCGCCGCCCATCGCCCCTACCCCGACCTGCCGGCCCTGCTGGCGGCGGCGGACGAGGCGGCCTACGACCTCGGCCCGGCCGATCTCGCCGAAGCGCTGACCCGGGAGCCCCTCCCGGCCCTCCCCGCCGGCACCTACGTCGCCGCCTCCACCGCCCTGAGCGCCGCGTACGCCGCCTACGAGTCAAGATTCGGACACACGTTCGTCATCTGCCTCGGCGGCCTCCCCTGCCCCGAGGCCCTCGACCACCTGCTGGCCGCCATCCGATCACGATTGACGAACGATCCGGAGGACGAACGCGTGGTGGCCCGCGAAGAGCTGCGGCGCCTGGCGAGGCAACGGCTCCTGCAAGCCACCAAGGGGCGCGGGGCCGCGTCCACCGGCGGCTCCGCCGCGGGGCGCGACCAGCCACCGTCGGCCCGCACCCGGCCGGCGGCAGAAGGGCCCCTCCACGTGGCCGCCCCCGCTCATCCGTCCGTGCACGTTTGAGTGCCAGTTTGATCACACCGGCAGGCCCCCTGCGAAGCTCGCGGCAGCGCATCGCTACGATGCTGGGGGCCGGTGGACCGTACCCGGCCGGGCCCGACCGACACCGAAGCCGGCGCGGCCCTAGTCCCCGCTCCCGGAGGGTTCTTCCGTGCCGGCTGGAACGCTGTACCGCGGCCGGGAAGGAATGTGGTCCTGGGTGGCTCATCGAGTCACCGGCGTCCTCATCTTCTTCTTCCTGTTCGTTCACGTGCTGGACACCGCACTCGTCCGCGTGTCACCCGAGGACTACGACAAGGTCGTAGCCACCTACAAGACCCCGATCGTCGCGTGCCTGGAGTACGGCCTCGTCGCCGCCATCCTCTTCCACGCGCTCAACGGCCTGCGTGTCATCGCCGTCGACTTCTGGGCCAAGGGCGCCCGCTACCAGAAGCAGATGCTCTGGACCGTCGTCGGCGTCTGGGTCGTGCTCATGCTCGGGGCGATCTACCCCGTCCTCGGCCACGCCGCTCGTGTCGTCTTCGGGAGCTGACGCGCATGTCCACCACTGAATCCCCCGCTTCCGGCGTCGGCCCGGTCGAGGGCGCCTCCTACAACGTCGACAACCCGGCGCCGTTCATCGAGGCCCCGCGCAAGCGCACCAAGAAGACCCCGCGCTCGACCCGGGGCAACTTCGAGCTGTACGGCTGGCTGTTCATGCGGCTGTCCGGCGTCGTGCTCGTCGTCCTGGTCATCGGCCACCTGCTGATCCAGCTCGTGCTGGACGGCGGTGTCTCCAAGGTCGGCTTCGCGTTCGTCGCGGGCCGCTGGGCCTCGCCCTGGTGGCAGGTCTGGGACCTGCTGATGCTGTGGCTGGCGATGCTGCACGGCTGCAACGGCCTGCGCACGGTCATCAACGACTACGCGGAGCGCGCGAACACCCGACTGTGGCTGAAGGCGCTGCTCTACACCGCCACGGTGTGGACCATCCTGCTGGGCACGCTGGTGATCTTCACCTTCGACCCGAACATCCGCTAGGCCACGGGACCGAGGTAAATCCTGATGAAGATCCACAAGTACGACACCGTCATCGTCGGCGCCGGCGGTGCCGGTATGCGTGCCGCCATCGAGGCGACCAAGCGCAGCCGCACCGCGGTCCTGACCAAGCTCTACCCCACCCGCTCCCACACGGGCGCCGCGCAGGGCGGCATGGCCGCCGCGCTGGCCAACGTGGAGGAGGACAACTGGGAGTGGCACACCTTCGACACGGTCAAGGGCGGTGACTACCTGGTCGACCAGGACGCCGCCGAGATCCTGGCGAAGGAGGCCATCGACTCGGTCCTCGACCTGGAGAAGATGGGCCTGCCGTTCAACCGGACCCCGAACGGCACGATCGACCAGCGCCGCTTCGGCGGTCACTCGCGCAACCACGGCGAGGCCCCGGTCCGCCGGTCCTGCTACGCGGCCGACCGCACCGGCCACATGATCCTCCAGACGCTGTACCAGAACTGCGTCAAGGAGGGCGTGGAGTTCTTCAACGAGTTCTACGTCCTGGACCAGCTGATCACCGAGGTCGACGGCGTCCGGTGCTCGGCCGGTGTCGTGGCGTACGAGCTGGCGACCGGCGAGATCCACGTCTTCCAGGCGAAGTCCGTGATCTACGCCTCCGGCGGCACCGGCAAGTTCTTCAAGGTGACCTCCAACGCGCACACGCTGACCGGCGACGGCCAGGCGGCCGTGTACCGGCGCGGGCTGCCGCTGGAGGACATGGAGTTCTTCCAGTTCCACCCGACCGGCATCTGGCGCATGGGCATCCTGCTCACCGAGGGCGCCCGCGGCGAGGGCGGCATCCTGCGCAACAAGGACGGCGAGCGCTTCATGGAGAAGTACGCTCCCGTCATGAAGGATCTGGCGTCCCGTGACGTCGTGTCCCGCTCGATCTACACGGAGATCCGCGAGGGCCGCGGCTGCGGTCCCGAGGGCGACCACGTCTACCTCGACCTCACGCACCTCCCGCCGGAGCAGCTGGACGCCAAGCTGCCCGACATCACCGAGTTCGCGCGCACCTACCTCGGCATCGAGCCCTACACGGACCCGATCCCGATCCAGCCCACCGCGCACTACGCCATGGGCGGCATCCCGACCAACGTCGAGGGTGAGGTCCTGGCGGACAACACCACCGTCGTGCCGGGCCTGTACGCGGCCGGCGAGGTCGCCTGCGTGTCCGTGCACGGCGCCAACCGCCTGGGCACCAACTCGCTGCTGGACATCAACGTCTTCGGCAAGCGGGCCGGCATCGCCGCCGCCGAGTACGCGCACACGGCGGACTTCGTCGAGCTGCCGGAGGACCCGGCCTCGCTCGTCGTCGGGCAGATCGAGCGCCTGCGGTCCGCCACGGGCACCGAGCGGGTGGCGGAGCTGCGCCGCGAGCTGCAGGAGACCATGGACGCCAACGTCATGGTGTTCCGCACCGAGCAGACGATCAAGACCGCGGTCGAGAAGATCGCCGAGCTGCGCGAGCGCTACCGGAACGTGGCGATCCAGGACAAGGGCAAGCGGTTCAACACCGACCTCCTGGAGGCCGTCGAGCTGGGCAACCTGCTGGACCTGGCCGAGGTCATGGCGGTCTCCGCCCTGGCCCGCAAGGAGTCCCGCGGCGGTCACTACCGCGAGGACTACCCGAACCGCGACGACGTCAACTTCATGCGCCACACCATGGCGTACCGCGAGGTCGGCGCCGACGGGTCCGAATCCATCCGTCTCGACTACAAGCCGGTCGTCCAGACCCGCTACCAGCCGATGGAGCGTAAGTACTGATGGCAACCCCTGTTCTGGACAAGGCGGAAGCGGCCGGGCAGCCCGAGCCGGGTTTCGCCGACTCCCCCTACGTCACCGTCACGTTCCGCGTCCGCCGGTTCAACCCGGAGGTCTCGGCGGAGTCGGTCTGGGAAGACTTCCAGCTGGAGATCGACCCCAAGGAGCGCGTCCTCGACGGTCTGCACAAGATCAAGTGGGACCTGGACGGCACGCTCACCTTCCGCCGTTCCTGCGCGCACGGCATCTGCGGCTCGGACGCCATGCGGATCAACGGCAAGAACCGGCTGGCCTGCAAGACGCTGATCAAGGACATCAACCCGGACAAGCCGATCACGGTCGAGCCCATCAAGGGCCTGACGGTCCTCAAGGACCTGGTCGTCGACATGGAGCCGTTCTTCCAGGCGTACCGGGACGTGATGCCCTTCCTGATCACGAAGGACACCAACGAGCCGACGCGTGAGCGGCTGCAGTCGGCCGAGGACCGGGCGCGCTTCGACGACACGACGAAGTGCATCCTGTGCGCGGCCTGCACCTCCTCCTGCCCGGTGTTCTGGAACGACGGCCAGTACTTCGGTCCGGCCGCCATCGTCAACGCCCACCGCTTCATCTTCGACAGCCGTGACGAGGCCGGTGAGCAGCGGCTGGAGATCCTGAACGACAAGGACGGCGTCTGGCGCTGCCGCACCACCTTCAACTGCACCGACGCCTGCCCGCGCGGCATCGAGGTCACGAAGGCGATCGCGGAGGTCAAGCGGGCGCTGATCACCCGGCGCTTCTGACATCCGACCCGTCCGGTCCGCCGGTACGTGTCCGAGGGCCCCGCTCCCGTGAGGAGCGGGGCCCTCCGGCGTGCGGCGTGCGGCGTCCGGACAGGTGACCTCACGGTCGGTCGCTGCCGCCCGCCCCGGCCGCCCGGCCCGGCCGTACCTAATCTGATCGCATGTCAGATGACGAGTCGTACGAGCTGCTCGGGTTCGACAACGTGCTGCTGGCCGTGGGCGATCTCGGCGAGGCGGTCCGCTTCTACGAGCGGGCCGGGTTCGCGGTGGCGTTCCGGCTGGACGAGGCGGGCATCGCGCTGCTGAAGGTGGGCGGCGAGACACCGGGGATCCTGCTGCGCAAGGAGGAGGCCCTCGGGCACCGTCCGCCGCCGTGGCACACCCCGCGGCTGTGGCTTGAGGTCCCCGACGCCCGCGCGGCGGCCCGGGCGCTGGCGGCGGCCGGGATCACCCCGCTCGACGAGCCGTCCGCGGTGGCGACCGGCTGGGCCGTGGAGATCGCCGACCCCTGGGGCAACGTCCTCGGCCTCACCGACTACACCAAGCGCCCGGAGCTGGGCCGCCGCCCCTGAGCCACCGCCCGGTGGGGTTCCCGGGGCCACTGACTAGGCTCTGGACGTGCCCGAGAACCCCAGCAAATCCGAGCAGACCCGCGCCCTCATCCTGGAGACGGCCATGCGGCTGTTCCAGGAACGCGGCTACGACAAGACGACCATGCGGGCCATCGCCCAGGAGGCCGGGGTCTCCGTCGGCAACGCCTACTACTACTTCGCGGGCAAGGAGCACCTGATCCAGGGCTTCTACGACCGGATCGCCACCGAGCACCAGGAGGCGGTCCGGGAGGTCCTGGCGCGGGAGACCGGCCTGGAGGCGCGGCTCGCCGGCGTGCTGCGGACCTGGCTGGACATCGCCACGCCGTACCACGAGTTCGCCGTGCAGTTCTTCAAGAACGCCGCCGACCCGGACAGCCCGCTCAGCCCCTTCTCCCCCGAGTCCGAGCACGCCCGCGCGGAGGCGGTCAGCGTCCACAAGGACGTGCTGCGCGGGGCGCGGACCAAGGTCCCGGCGGAGTTGCGCGAGGCGCTGCCCGAGCTGATGTGGCTCGCCCAGATGGGTCTGGTCCTGTACTGGGTGTTCGACCGCACCGAGGGCCGCGAGCGCAGCTACCGGCTGGCCGAGCGGGGGGCGCGGCTGACCGCGCGGGGCGTGGCACTGGCCCGGTTCCGGGTCCTGCGCCCGCTCGTGCTGGAGGTGCACGAGCTGTTCACGGACTTCCTGCCGGGCATGACGAAGGCGCTGCCGGATCCGGCGGCCGAGCGGCGCGGGGGCGCGTGATCACTTTCGGGTGACGCGAGGCGAAGGGGACACGGGCGGGCTGCGCTGCCTACCATGATGTTCTCGACACCAGCCCACGGGAGGCACCTGATGTCCGCTGCAGCCGTCGAGCAGCCGCACGGAGACCGTCCGCTGACCGCTGAGGCCAACCGGCTCATGGAGCACAACCCGGGGAATCGTGTCGAGATCATCGGAGGCCAGATCCTCGTGTCCCCGCCCCCCAACGCGCCTCATGCCCGCGCTCTGTCCAGGCTGAGGCGCCTCTTCGCTGCCGCCGGACTGGACGGCGGGGAGACCGAGGTCTTCGAAGGGGTCGGACTCTGGCTGCCGACCGGGAAGGAGGACTTCGCGATTCCCGATCTGGCCGTCGTGGACGCCGACATCGACGACCACCTCGTCGAGAGCAACAGCTACGATCCCGCCTGCTTCCGTCTCGTCCTGGAGGTCACCTCCAGCAACTGGAAGACGGATCTGCGGGACAAGGTCAGGGCGTACGCCAGTGCCAAGGTCCCGATCTACGTCATCGTGGACCGTGAGCACCAGCGTCTGCACGTCCTGACGGACCCGGCGGGGGCGGACTACGACCACCACCGCCCCTACTCGCCGGGTGAGTCCGTCACCCTGCCCAAGAGCATCGGTGCCGAGGTCACCCTCGATGTGACCGGGATCCTCCAGGCCGGGCTGACCGTCAGATCCAGCTGAGCTTCCACAGGCGGAACACGCCGGTGGCGTCCGAGAGGTACTGGCCGCCGCCGATGTCCTCGGTGGTGACGACGTACTCCTTCTGCTGCCACAGCGGGATCAGCGGGACGTCCTTGGCCACCTGGTCCTGCAGGTCGCGGAAGTCGTCGGAGACGCGGCTGCGGTCGGCGTACTGCTGGCTGTCGGCGATGAGGTGGTCGACGGTCTTGTTGCTGTAGCCGGTGTTCAGGCTGGAGCCGGTGCCGACCAGCGGGCTGCCGAAGGTGTCCGGGTCCGGGTAGTCGGCGACCCAGCCGACCGCCCACGCGTCGATCTTCCCGGCCGTGTACTGCTTCTGGAAGTCCGTCCACTCGTACGGCTTGACGTCGACCTTGAACAGGCCGCTCGCCTCCAGCTGCCGCTTGATCTCCGCGGCCTCCTCGGCGCCCGCGCCGCGCCCGGCGCCGTACCCGTAGGTGAAGCGCACCGGGGTGGACACGCCGGCTTCCCTCAGGAGCTTGCGGGCCTGGTCGGCGCTCTGCGCCGGGTAGGCGTCGAAGTACGCCGTGGTGTGGCCGGTGATGCCGGCCGGGACCAGCGAGTACAGCGGGTCGACGGTGCCGTCGTAGACAGTGGAGGCGAGCGCCTGACGGTCGATCAGCCAGGCGATGGCGCGGCGGACGTCGGTGTCGTGCAGCGGCGAGGAGGCGCGGGTGTTGAAGTACAGGTTGCGGGTCTCGGAGCTGTCGGACTCGGAGACGCGCTGCCTGGGGTCGCTCGGGTTGAGGGCGGCGAGCACCTTCGGGGGGAGCGTGCGGGTGGCGACGTCGACCTGCTTGTCCTGCCACGCCTTGTCGAGCGCGCTGCCCTCGGTGTAGTAGAGCATCTGGACCGGGCGGCCGGAGCCGCTGTTGGCGCCCTCGTAGGAGCCGTTGGGCTTGAGGTCGGCGCTCTTGTCCTTGGCGTACCCGCTCAGGCGGTACGGGCCGGTGCCGTCGGCCTCGGTGCCGGTGCGCACCGCGTCCAGCGCGTAGCGGGTGTGGTCGACGATGGAACCGGCGCCGGTGGCGACCTTGAACGGGAAGGTGGCGTCCGGGCTGGACAGGTGGAAGGTGACGGTCATGCCGTCCGCGTCCACCGAGCCGAGGGTGGAGAACAGGGAGGCCGGGCCGACCTTGGAGTTGATCTTCTTGACCCGGTCGAAGGAGTACTTCACGTCCTCGGCGGTCATGGTCCGGCCGCTCGGGAACGTGAGTCCGTCACGCAGCTCGCAGCGGTAGGTGCGCAGTCCGCCCTTGAGGAAGCCGCACTCCTTGGCGGCGTCCGGCACCGGCGAGGTGCCGTCGGGCGCGTAGGAGAGCAGGGACTGGAAGACGTTGCTGTACAGGGCCCAGGAGCCGGCGTCGTAGGCGCCGGCCGGGTCGAGCGCCGTGACGGCGTCGGTGGTGCCGACCTTGATCGTCTTGTTCTTGTCACCCTGCGACGGCAGCAGTTGCCAGCCACCCACGCCCACGACCGCCAGTACCAGCAGCGTCAACAGAATCCGCATGCGAACCGACCGCATCGGTGATGCCCTCCCCAGGCCCCTCACGGGCCGCTGTGCATATGCCACGGCACTCAGTGGCGCCGCCACCTAATCACACGTCTCCGAGCCCCGGGAAGAGGATCTGGGAGGGGATGAAAAGACGTTATGAAGAAGTGTTGTCGGTTTGTTTCACAGGATATTCTCAGCCGGTCCTCAGCATTGCGCTGAATATCCCTTTTGTCGGTTTTTTTCCGTTGCGCCGTCCTGGCCTGGGGCTATGACGTCCGGCGCAGTGCGCGCAGTCCGCGCAACCCGAGGCCCCCGATGACCGTCCCCCATACGAAGGAGACGACGGCCAGCGTGAGGTGCACCCAGAAGTACGCCGTGGGGTGCCCGTCGTCGAAGGCGAGCCCACTGCTGTCCTTGACGAGATTCTTGACGAAAGTGACCCAGATGATCCAGCTCCACACCCCGAAGGCGAGCAGGAACCAGGAGACGGGGCGGCTGAGCTTCATACCCTCAGTATCGCTGCCGGGCACCGGGCTGCGTGGCCGGGGTGGGGACACGTCACGGACCGCCGGGACCGCCCGGCGCACCCTGCTGGTCGCCTCCGCCGCCCTGCTGTCCGCGGCGCTGACCGGGCCCGCCGCCCTCGCCGCGCCGACGCCGAGAACGTCTCCGACCGTCGCTCCCCCGGCCCGTATGTCCACCGTGGGCGGCGCCCGGCTCGGGCAGCCGGGCACGCAGGTCGAGCTGGCCGGCGGCGCGCCCGTGCTGCCCAAGGAGCTGACCGGGCGTTCCTGGATCGTGGCCGACGCCGAGTCCGGCGACGTGCTCGCCGCCCACAACGCGCACTGGCAGCTGCCCCCGGCCAGCACCCTCAAGATGCTGTTCGCCGACACCGTCCTGCCCAAGCTCCCGAAGACCCGGACGCACAAGGTCGCACCCGCCGACCTGGCCGGCATGGGCGACGGCTCCAGCCAGGTCGGGGTCAAGGAGAACGAGACCTACTCGGTCCACGACCTGTGGCTCGGTGTCTTCCTGCGCTCCGGCAACGACGCCGTGCACGTCCTGTCCGCGATGAACGGCGGCGTCGCCCAGACCGTCAAGGACATGAACGCGCACGCCCAGGACCTCCAGGCGCTGGACACGCACGTGGTGAGCCCGGACGGCTACGACGCGCCCGGCCAGGTCTCCTCCGCCTACGACCTGACCCTGTTCGCGCGCTCGGGGCTGCAGAAGAAGGACTTCCGCGAGTACTGCTCGACCGTGCGGGCCCAGTTCCCCGGCGAGACCAAGAAGGACAAGAAGGGGAAGGCCACCCGGGGTTCCTTCGAGATCCAGAACACCGACCGGCTGCTGAGCGGGGACGCGGGCCTGCCCGTCTACCCGGGCATCGCGGGCGTGAAGAACGGCTACACCACCCACGCGGGCAACACCTTCACCGGCGTCGCCGAACGCGGCGGCCGGGTACTGCTCGTGACGGTGATGAACCCGCAGAACACCGAGCGCGACGAGGTCTACAAGGAGACCTCCCGGCTGTTCGACTGGGGCTTCCAGGCGGCCGGCAAGGTGCGTCCGGTGGGTGAGCTGGCCGCGCCGCGCGGCGCCGGGCCGGCGGGCGGCGAGCCGGGGGCGACGGCGCCGGCCGGCAAGGGGGGCGCGGCGCAGGCCGCGAGCACCGGCGGGGGCGGCTCCACCGGCATGGGGATCGCGCTGGGCATCGCCGCGGGCGCGCTGGCCGTGCTGGCCGCCGCCGCCTTCCTGGTCAACCGGCGCTGGCCGCTGCCGGACCTGATGCGCCGCCGGTCCCGCCCCTGAGCGGGGCGCCGTCCGCCGGGCCCGGGTCCTCCTCCTTGCTGGGCGTCGCCGTCCAGGCGGCGCAGTACAGCACCAGCTTGGAGGTGAAGTTGATCCACAGCAGCAGGGCGACGGGGACGCCGAACGCGCCGTACATGCTCTTCGCCGCCACGCCCTGGATATAGCCGCTGAGCAGCAGCTTCAGCAGCTCGAAGCCGACCGCGCCGAGCAGTGCCGCGACCAGCAGCCGGTGGCGCGTCGGCTCGGCGCCGGGCAGCAGGGTCAGCACGTACAGCAGCACCAGGAAGTCGGCGAGCACGGCGACCACGAACGCCACGACGCGCAGCACCAGGCTGCCCCAGCCGTGTTCGTCCAGGCCGATGTGGCGCGCGAGGTCGCCGACGGCGGCCGAGGCGATGGTGGAGACGGCGAGGGTGACGACCACCGCGCCGCCGAAGCCGACCAGGATGCCCGCGTCCTTCACCTTGTTCAGCAGCGGGTTCTCGTCGGGGTCGGCCAGTTCCCACACTGCGCGCAGGCAGTCGCGCATCTGGCCGACCCAGCCGACGCCGGTGAACAGCAGGGCGGCGCCCGCGATGACGCCGACCGCGCCGGCGTTCTGCGCCAGGGTGTTGATGTCCAACTCGCCGCCCAGGCCCGGGAACTGCTGGGCGATCTTGTCCTGGAGCGTGTGCTGCTGGTGGGTGCTGAGGGTGGCGGCGCCGATGGCCGCGCCCACCGTGAGCAGCGGGAAGAGCGCCACGAAGCTGACGAACGTCATCGCCGCGGCCAGCCGGGTCCACTTCACCCGGTCCAGACGCTCGTACGACCGCCACGCGTGCGTGCGCATCAGCCGGGTCAGCCACGGGCCGACGACGGGGAGGTTCTTCAGCCAGTCCATGATCCGACTGTGCCCGCTCCGGGGGCGCGCCAACACCGCGTTTCTGCGGCGAACCGCCCATAACCGGACGATACAGTCGTCTGCCGTGAAGGAAGCCACCGGTCCCACCGCTCTGCTGCGGCTGTCCGACCTCCCCCGGTCCCTGCTCGTCCTCGGCGGCACGTCGCGGATCGCGCTGGCCACCGCACGGCGGCTCATCGCGCGCCGCACCCGCACGGTGTGGCTGGCCGGCCGCCCCTCGCCCGCGCTCCAGGAGGCCGCGGCGCACCTGCGCGCGCTCGGCGCCGAGGTGCGCACCGTGGACTTCGACGCGCTCGATCCCGGGTCGCACGCGACCGCGCTGGGCAAGGTCTTCGCGGAGGGCGGCGTCGACATGGTGCTGCTCGCCTTCGGGGTGGCGGGCGACCAGGCGTACGCCGAGCGGGAGCCGCTGGAGGCGGTGCGGGTCGCGCAGACCGACTACACCGGGGCGGTGTCGGCGGCGCTGGTGGCCGGGCGGGAGCTGCAGAACCAGGGGCACGGCTCGCTGGTCGTGCTCTCCGCGGCGGCCGGCGAGCGGGCCCGGCGCGCCGACTTCGTCTTCGGCTCCGCCAAGGCCGGCCTGGACGCCTTCGCGCAGGGCCTGGGTGACGCGCTGTACGGCACCGGCGTGCACGTCATGGTCGTACGCCCCGGGTCCGTCCGCCCCGGCCCGGCGGCCGCCCGCCGGGCCCCCGCGTACACCAGCACACCCGAGGAGATCGCCACCGCCGTCGAACTGGGCCTGCGCCGGCGCTCGGAGATCGTGTGGGTGCCCGGGGCCCTGCGACTGGTCACCTCGGCCCTGCGCCACCTGCCACGCGCGGTGTATCGACGACTACCGCTGTAGGAGACCCGCCGGGCTGGGGGCGGTGGTCCGGGGTCGATGGGCGGCGGGCCGGGACCGGCCGGGCGGAGCTGGCGGGCCCGCTGGGCCGTGGGCGGTGGGCCCGGACCGGTGGGCGGTGGGCCGGGGCCAGCGGGTCGGCCGGGCACCGACCGGTCGAGGCCGGCCGGTCGGCCGGGCGGAGCCGGCAGCCCCGCTGGGCCGTGGGCGGTGGGAGGGGCGGGCCCGGACCGGTGGGCCGGGGGCAGCGGGTCGACCGGGCCGGCCGGGCGGAGCCAGCGGGCCCGGCGGGCCGTAGGCGGCGGTTGGCGGGCCGGGACCGACAGACAGTGAGCCAGGGTCGGCAGGCGGCGGGCCTGGACCGGCTGGCGGCAGGCCAGGGTCGGCAGGCGGCGGGCCGAGGGCCAACGGGCCGAGACCGGCTGGCAGCGGGTGGCGGGCAGTAGGTCGGAGCCGACTGGCGGCTGGCCAGGGCCAGGGTCGGCGGGTGGCGGGCCGGGGCCGGCTCGCGGCGGGCCCGGACCTCGGGGTCGGCGGACCGGCGGGGCGGCCAGGGCTAGCGGGTGGGCAGCGTGTCGTGTTGGGCGGGCCCGGACCGGTGGGCCGGGGGCAGCGGGTCGACCGGGCCGGCCGGGCGGAGCCAGCGGGCCCGGCGGGCCGTAGGCGGCAGTTGGCGGGCCGGGACCGACAGACAGTGAGCCAGGGTCAGCGGGCGGCGGGCCTGGACCGGCTGGCGGCAGGCCAGGGTCGGCACGCGGCGGGCCGGGGGCCAACGGGCCGAGACCGGCTGGCAGCGGGTGGCGGGCAGTGGGTCGGAGCCGACTGGCGGCTGGCCAGGGCCAGCGGGCAGCGGGCCAGGGTCGGCGGGTGGCGGGCCGGGGCCGGCTCGCGGCGGGCCCGGACCTCGGGGGTCGGCGGACCGGCGGGGCGGCCAGGGCTAGCGGGTGGGCAGCGTGTCGTGTTGGGTGGGGGCTGCCTGGGGGGGCACGGTGGGGGGGCCGCTGAAGGGGAAGTCGCGCAGTTTGTGCCAGGTGCCGTCGGGGTCCTGCTGGTGCAGGGCGAAACCGGTGCAGGTCCACTGCGCCGCGTACCCGGCCAGCTCCTCGTGGGCGCGGTCCATCGCCGCCTCGTCGATGCCGTGCGCCACCGTGACATGCGGGTGGTACGGGAACTGGAGTTCGCGCGGCACCGGCCCGGACGCGTCGCGGACCCGCGCCTGGAGCCGGGCGCACGCCTCGGCGCCCTGGACCACCCGGACGTACACCACCGGCGACAGCGGCCGGAAGGTGTCCGTGCCGTTCAGGCGCATCCGGAACGGGCGCCCGGCCGCGGCCACCTCGGACAGATGGGCCTCCACGGCCGGCAGCGCGGCGGCCTCCACCTCGGTGGGCGGCAGCAGCGTGACGTGCGTGGGGATACCGTGCGCCGCGGTGTCGCCGAAGCCCGCGCGCCGCTGCTGGAGCAGGCTGCCGTGAGGCTCCGGGACCGCGATCGACACGCCGATCGTTACGGTCCCCACGTCGTCTCCTGTCGTCGTGCCGGTGGTCTGCGCTGTCGTGGCCGTCGTGCCGGGCGTCTTCGGCTCCTGTCGCGTCGCCGGCCGTTTCGTCCCGGCCGTCCGGCTATCGACTGTACGGCCACGGACGGCCCGCGGGCAGGCGCGGGCACAGTGATGTGCAGCGCTCTGCCCCGGGCGGCGGTGAGCCGTGGTGCGCCGTCAGTGCTTGGCGGGCAGGAAGCCCACCCGCTCGTACGCCTGCGAGAGGGTCTCCGCGGCGACCGCGCGGGCCTTCTCCGCGCCCTTGGCCAGCAGGGAGTCCAGCGTCTCCGGGTCGTCCAGGTACTGCTGGGTCTGCTCGCGGAACGGCGTCACGAAGTCGACCACGATCTCGGCGAGGTCCGTCTTGAGCGCCCCGTACCCCTTGCCCTCGTACTTCTGTTCCAGTGCGTCGACGGCGGCGCCGGTGAGGGTCGAGTAGATGGAGAGCAGGTTGCTCACGCCGGGCTTGGTCGCCCGGTCGAAGCGGATCACCGTGTCGGTGTCGGTGACCGCGCTCTTGACCTTCTTCGCGGTGGTCTTCGGGTCGTCCAGCAGGTTGACCAGGCCCTTGGGCGTGGACGCCGACTTGCTCATCTTGATCGCCGGGTCCTGAAGATCGTAGATCTTCGCCGTCTCCTTGAGGATGTAGGCGGAGGGGACGGTGAAGGTCTCGCCGTAGCGGCCGTTGAACCGCTCGGCGAGGTCGCGGGTCAGCTCGACGTGCTGGCGCTGGTCCTCGCCGACCGGGACCTGTTGGGCCTGGTAGAGCAGGATGTCGGCGACCTGGAGGACCGGGTACGTGAACAGGCCGACGGAGGCCCGGTCGGCGCCCTGGCGGGCGGACTTGTCCTTGAACTGGGTCATCCGGGACGCCTCGCCGAAGCCGGTGAGGCAGTTCATCACCCAGGCGAGCTGGGCGTGCTCGGGCACATGGCTCTGCACGAAGAGGGTGCAGCGCTCCGCGTCGAGACCGGCGGCCAGCAGCTGGGCGGCGGCCAGCCGGGTGTTGGCGCGCAGTTCGGCCGGGTCCTGCGGCACGGTGATCGCGTGCAGGTCGACGACCATGTAGAACGCGTCGTGGGACTCCTGCAGCTCCACCCACTGGCGGACGGCGCCGAGGTAGTTGCCGAGGTGGAACGAGCCTGCGGTGGGCTGGATTCCGGAAAGTACGCGGGGGCGGTCGACGGAGGCCATGGGGCCCATTCTCTCATCGGCCGGGGCGGGATCGGGCCGCGCGGCGGGGGTGGCGCGGGGCGCGGGGACGCGCGGGCCGCCGTGGCCGCCCGCGCGGTTCCCCGCGCCCCGTTCCGGAGCCGTCAGCCCAGGTCGATCTCGGGGTAGAGCGGGAAGCCGGCCACCAGATCCGTGGCCCGCCGGGAGATCTCGTCGGAGATCTTCGCGTCGAGCACGTGCTGCGCCTTGGAGGGGGTGCCCTTGCCGGTGGTGCCGGGCTCGGCGGCGGTCAGCACGCGGTCGATCAGGCCGGCCACCTCGTCCATCTCGGCGGTGCCCAGGCCGCGGGTGGTCAGGGCGGGGGTGCCGACGCGGATGCCGGAGGTGTACCAGGCGCCGTTGGGGTCGGCCGGGATCGCGTTGCGGTTGGTGACGATGCCGGAGTCGAGGAGCGCGGCCTCGGCCTGGCGGCCGGTGAGGCCGTAGGAGGAGGCGACGTCGATCAGGTTCAGGTGGTTGTCGGTGCCGCCGGTCACCAGGGTCGCGCCGCGCCGCAGCAGGCCCTCGGCGAGGGCGCGGGCGTTGTCCACGATGCGCTGCGCGTAGTCCTGGAAGGAGGTCCTGCGGGCCTCGGCCAGGGCGACCGCCTTGGCGGCCATGACGTGCGGCAGCGGACCGCCCAGGACCATCGGGCAGCCGCGGTCGACCTGGTCCTTGAGGGAGTCGTCGCACAGCACCATGCCGCCGCGCGGGCCGCGCAGCGACTTGTGGGTGGTGGTGGTGACGATCTGCGCGTGCGGCACCGGGTCGAAGTCGCCGGTGAGGACCTTGCCCGCGACCAGGCCCGCGAAGTGCGCCATGTCCACCAGGAGGGTGGCGCCGACCTCGTCGGCGATCTCGCGCATGATCCGGAAGTTCACCAGGCGGGGGTAGGCGGAGTAGCCGGCGACGATGATCAGCGGCTTGAACTCGCGGGCGGAGGCGCGCAGGGCCTCGTAGTCGATCAGGCCGGTGGCCGGGTCGGTGCCGTAGGAGCGCTGGTCGAACATCTTGCCGGAGATGTTGGGGCGGAAGCCGTGGGTGAGGTGGCCGCCGGCGTCCAGGGACATGCCGAGCATGCGCTGGTTGCCGAAGGCGCGGCGCAGTTCGGCCCAGTCCTGCGCGGAGAGGTCGTTGACCTGGCGGGCGCCCGCCTTCTCCAGGGCGGGCAGCTCGACGCGCTGGGCGAGGACCGCCCAGAAGGCGACGAGGTTGGCGTCGATGCCGGAGTGCGGCTGGACGTAGGCGTGGCGGGCGCCGAAGAGTTCGCGGGCGTGCTCGGCGGCGAGCGACTCGACGGTGTCGACGTTGCGGCAGCCGGCGTAGAAGCGGCGGCCGACGGTGCCCTCGGCGTACTTGTCGCTGAACCAGTTGCCCATGGCCAGCAGGGTGGCCGGGGAGGCGTAGTTCTCGGAGGCGATCAGCTTGAGCATCTCGCGCTGGTCGGCGACCTCCTGGCCGATGGCGTCGGCGACGCGCGGCTCGACGGCGCGGACCACGTCGAGGGCGGCGCGGAAGGCGGTGGACTCGTTGGACAGGGGCGCAGACATCTTCGGGGACCTCCGGACGGGGGCGTTCGGCGTTCACGGTGCGGCCCAGGCGCACGGCACAGTTTCCCGCTCGGGCCGCTCCCCGATGGTCCGTCCCATCCCAGCGCGCCAGTCACGGCCCGTGCGTCAGCCTACCGGCCGGGCCGTGGGTGGACGCTGCGGCGTCCACCATGCGAGCGGCCCGCGCGGCCGAGCAGTCCGCGCGGCCCGAGCAGTCCGAGCGGCCCCGGGAGCGCGTCAGGCGTCCGCGGCCAGCCGCCAGGCGCCGACCTCCCGGTGGGCGGAGTCGTGGATCGCCGAGCCGTCGCCGGGTTCCAGGGCGTAGTGGTGCAGGTTGCCGCCCCAGTAGCGCAGGATGCGGCCCAGCTCGCGGGCCTTCTGCTCGGCCGGCTGCGCGTCGTCCACGGTGACCTCCAGCAGGAACTTCACGTCCGTCGTCTCCCATCGGGCGGGGTCGGGGCCTGTGACCTCCATTGTTTCATTGAGCCGCCGGTTGAGACCTGGGGTTCCGGTCCGGCTGGTACGGCCGCGCAGAAGGCACCGGAAGTCTCAAAAGGGCAGACAGGGCTCAGAGGACGCGGACGGGGTTCAGAGGATGACGTGCGGGAGGAAGCGGGCGTACTCGTCGGTGATCAGGCCGGACGACTCGCGGATGCCGAGCCCGGCGGACTCGTCCGCGACGACCCAGGCGCCCAGCACCACATGGTTGCCGTCGAAGGCGGGCAGCGGGGCGAGCGCCTGGTAGCAGCAGGGCTCGTCGCGCGGGGCGGGGGCAAAGGAGCCTGGTTCGTGCACGGTCACTCCGGCGCCCTCGCGGCCGAGCAGCGGCTTGGCGACGTAGCCGGTGGTGGCGGCCAGTTCGCGGGGGCCGTCCAGATAGGCGGGGAGCAGGTTGGGGTGGCCCGGGTACAGCTCCCAGAGGATCGCCAGCAGCGCCTTGTTGCTGAGCAGCATCTTCCAGGCGGGCTCGATCCACAGGGTGGAGCCGGTGCCGCCGCCGTTGTCGAGGGTGTCCAGGACGTGCCCGGCGAAGCGGTCGGTGGTGAGCCATTCCCAGGGGTAGAGCTTGAAGATGCCGCGGATGAAGCGCAGGCCGTTGTCGACGAACCGGCCCGACAGCGGGTCCCAGCCGATCTCCTCCATGGATATCCAGTCGGTGGCCAGGCCCGCCTGCTCGGCGGTCTCCTTGAGGTAGGCGACCGTCATCAGGTCCTCGCCGAGTTCGTCCTCGGCGGAGTGCGCGAAGTGCAGCGGGCTGCCCGGCGGGAGCAGGCGGGCCTGGGCGCGCCAGGCGTCGACGAGCCGTTCGTGCAGGGAGTTCCACTGGTCAGCGCCGGGGAAACGGTCCTGCATCCAGAACCACTGCGGTGAGGCGGCCTCGACCAGGGAGGTGGGCGTGTCGGCGTTGTACTCCAGCATCCTGGCCGGGCCGGTGCCGTCGTAGCGGAGGTCGAAACGGCCGTAGACGGAGGGGAGTTCGGCGCGCCGCTGCCAGGACTCGGCGACGGCCCCGGCGACCCGCGGGTCGGTGATGCCGAGGTCGGCGAAGCGACCGGCGGTGACGATGTGGCCGGCGGCGGCCAGGCACATGGTGTGCAGTTCCTCGACGGTCTCCTCCAGCGCCTCCACCTCGGGCAGGGTGAAGGCGTAGTAGGCGCTCTCGTCCCAGTAGGGGCGCAGGGAGTCGTCGGGGTGGCGGGTGAGCGGGTAGATCAGGCCCTGGGCCTCGACGGTCTGCTGCCAGCCGGGGCGGGGGGTGATCGTACGGCGTTCCATGCCGGGCTCAGCCGCCGGAGCTGCCGTGGCCGCCGCCGAAGCCGCCGCGGTCGACTCCGCCGGAGCCGCCGCCGTACGAGCCGCTGTGGTGGCTGCTGTGGCTGCTGGAGGAGGAGCCCTTGCGGGGGGCGGTGAAGGAGCCGCCGTCGACCCAGCCGCTCTTCTTCTTGCCGCCGTAGTACCAGGCTCCGTTGCCGGTCGTCTTCGTGGACTTGCAGTTCTTGTCGGCGACGACCTTGTAGCCCTTGGCGGCGTTGTAGCTGCCGCGGTCGACGCACCGCTTGTCCGGCGCGGACGAGCAGGAGGTGAGCGCGGCGGCCAGCAGCCCCACCCCACCGAGGACGACCGTGCCCGAGCGAAGTCTCCGGCGTGTGTCCGCCATGTCTGGTTCTCCCCGTTGCCTTCGGCCATCGGCCCGGTGCGCGCGGCCGGATTTCGACGGCCAGCCTAGAGAAAGGTAAGAACGGACTCCAGGGCACCCCGGCTTCCGGCCGCCCTCGCGGTGGGCGGGGGACGGGAAAGTTGGGCGGGGGGACGGGAAAGTCAGGACAACGCCTAGAGTCACAGCGTGCTCTTGGGAATGGTGTGCGCGCTCGGCGCGGCGGTGTGTTTCGGTACGGCGACGGTGTTCCAGGCGGTCGCCGCCCGGTCCGCGGCGGACGCGGAGGGGGGCCCGGGTCCGGGCGGGGCGGCGGCGCTGCTGCTGCGGGCGCTGCGGCAGTGGCGGTATCTGCTGGGCCTGGCGCTGGACGGGCTCGGTTTCGTGCTGCAGATCGTGGCGCTGCGGTCGCTGCCGATCTACGTGGTCGGGGCGGCGCTGGCCGCGAGTCTCGCCGTGACGGCGGTGGCCGCGGCGCGGCTGCTGGGGGTGCGGCTGAGCGGCACGGAGTGGGGTGCGGTGGCCGTGGTCTGCGCGGGGCTGGCCATGCTGGGCCTGGCGTCGGGGGCGGAGGGCGACCGGGCCGGTTCGACGGCGCTGAAGTGGGCGATGCTCGGTGCCGGGCTCGCGGTGCTCGCGCTCGGCGTGGTCGCCGGGCGGCTGCCGGAGCGCGGGCGGGCGCTGGTGCTCGGGCTGGGCGCGGGGTGCGGCTTCGGCGTGGTGGAGGTGACCGTGCGGCTGGTCGACTCGCTCGCCCCGGCGTCGCTGTTCACCAACCCGGCGGCGTACGGCCTGGTCCTGGGCGGCGGCGCGGCCTTCCTGCTGCTCACCTCGGCCCTCCAGCGCGGCTCGGTGACGACGGCCACCGCCGGCATGGTCCTCGGCGAGACGCTCGGCCCGGCGGCCATCGGCGTGGTGTGGCTGGGCGACCGCACCCGCGAGGGGCTGGGCTGGCTCGCGGTGCTGGGCTTCGCGGTGGCGGTGGCCGCGGCGCTGGCACTGGCCCGCTTCGGCGAGGCCCCGGCGGAGGAGACGGCCTCGGCGGACGCCTGAGCCCGCGGCTCCCCCCTCGGGCTGCGGGCCGCAGGCCTCGGGCCTCGGGCTGCGGGCCGCGGGCTGCGGGCCTCGGGCCTCGGGCTGCGGGCCGCGGGCCGCGGGCCGCTCGGCCATGGCGGTCCCGCGACCGCGCGGGGGCCCTGCGGGCGCCGCCGCAGTGCGCGGGCGGGTGTGGGACGGCGACCGGCGGTCGGCCCTGGGCCCGCACCGGACGACCGCACCGCGGGTGTTGTCGCGGCCCGGGGCGCCGCGCGGCTCGCCGGGCTCGCGGTGCTGTCGGCGCGGGGCTCGGCCGGGGCCCCGGTCGTACCGCCGCACGGGCCTCCCGGGAGCGCGGTACTGCCGACACGCGGCCCGGCCGGAACCCGATCCGCACCACCACACGGACCTCCCGGGAGCGCGGTACTGGCCAACACCCGGCCCGGCCGGAACCCCACCCGCACCACCACACGGACCTCCCAGAAGCGCGGTACTGCCGACACCCGGCCCGGCCGGAACCCCACCCGCACCACCACACAGATCTCCCGGAAGCACGGTACTGGCCAACACCCGGCCCGGCCGGAACCCCACCCGCACCACCACACGGGCCTCTCGGGAGCGCGGTACTGCCGACACGCGGCTCAGCCGGAGCCCGGGGCGTACCGCCGCACAGGCCTCCCGGGAGCGCGGACGCGGACCACCCGGCGAGGGCGCCGCCACCACGGCACCTGCCGTCGCGCGTCCCGCCGCCGTCGCGGTCGTGCCGCCGCCCCGCACGGATCTCACCGAGACGCGGCGGACGCGCACTGCCCGATGCCGCCCCGGCGAGCCCGCCGCCCCCCCTGGCGCGAGCCGTCACGCCACCCGGCCGCCAGCGCGATGGCGGCGCCGGACAGACCTGCCGGGAGGCGGTCATGAGGTCCTGCGGCTCTCCTTCCGGCCGTTCGGCCACGGCGGTTCCGCCGCCCTCGCGGTCGTGCCGCCGCGCGGACCGGCCCCGGGAGGCGGCCGCGGTGCCGGGATCGCCCTCACGGGCCGCCTCCGCACCGCGTCCCGTGCAGGCGTCGCCGTACCCCCGCCCGGCGGTCCTCACGGCAGTACGCGGCACAGGGCGTCCAGGGCCGACGGCCAGGCGTGGTCGGGTGGGGTGGCGTAGCCGACGACCAGGGCGTCCAGGGGGGTGGTCGTGGAGTGGTCGTGGCGGAAGCGGGCGAGGCCGTAGAGGGCGAGGTTCTGCCAGGCCGCCGCCTGGACCACGGTGGCCTCGGTGCCCGGCGGCAGCCGCAGGACCGCGTGCAGGCCGGCGGCGATGCCGGTGGGGCGGACGCCGGGGGCGTGCGCGGCGAGGGCGGCGAGCAGGGCGTCCCGGCGGCGCCGGTAGCGCAGCCGGGCGGCGCGCACGTGCCGGTCGTAGGCGCCGGAGGTGATGAACTCCGCGAGGGTCAGCTGGTCGAGGACCCCGCAGGTCTCCATGGGGCCCTTGGCGGCGGCGGCCTCCTCGGCCAGGGACGGCGGCAGGACCATCCAGGCCAGGCGCAGCCCGGGGGCCAGGGACTTGCTCGCGGTGCCCAGGTAGACGACGTGGTCGGGGTCCAGGCCCTGGAGGGCGCCGACCGGCTGGCGGTCGTAGCGGAACTCGCCGTCGTAGTCGTCCTCCAGGATCAGGCCGCCGGTGCGCCGCGCCCGGCCGGTGACGGCGGCCCGCCGGTCCGGCGGCAGGGCCACGCCCATCGGGAACTGGTGCGAGGGGGTGAGCAGGACCGCGTCGGCGTCCGCCGCCGCCTCGGTGACCGTGCCGCGTGCGTCGAACGGCAGCGGGCGGGTGCCAAGGCCCGCCCGGGCCAGTACGTCCCAGTGCACGTCGAGGCCGTACGACTCGACGGCCACCGTGCGCGCGCCGCGCCCCCGCAGCACCTCGCCGAGGATGCGCAGGGCGTGCGGGAAGCCCGCGCACACCAGGATGTGCCCGGGGTCGGCGCGCACCCCGCGCACCCGGGCGAGGTAGCCGGCGAGAGCGGCGCGCAGTTCGGGGCGGCCGCGCGGATCGCCGTAGCCGAGTACGTCGTTGGGGGCGGCCGTCAGTGCGCGGCGGGCGGCCTTGAGCCAGGCGGCGCGCGGGAAGGAGGCCAGGTCCGGGGCGCCGGGGCGGAGGTCGTGCAGGGGGCGTGCGCGGGCGCGGGGCGGGCGGGCCGGACCGGTGGGCGGGGCCGAAGGCGCGCGGTCGGCGACGTGCGTGCCCGAGCCCTGGCGGGCGGTGAGCCAGCCCTCGGCGACCAGATCGGCGTAGGCGTCGGCGACGGTGTTGCGGGCGATGCCCAGGTCGGCGGCGAGGCTGCGGGAGGAGGGCAGCCGGGTGCCAGGGGTCAGCCGGCCGGTGCGGACGGCCTCGCGCAGGGCGTCGGTCAGCCCGCGCCGCACGCCCGGTCCTGCCGGTTCCAGATGCAGGTCGATGCCCAGAGTGGCCCATGTTCTCGCCATGGAAATGGACCATACCCCTGGGACGCTTCGCGCCTAGGGTCGAGGACATGAGTACGGAAACGGAACAGGGACCCGCCGAGCACGAGCACCGCCACGAGCACCACCACGGGAACGAGGACGACCAGTACGCCACCGAGCACGCGCCCCGGATGCGCTGGGCCCAGCACGCCCCCGAGGTGTACAAGGCGATGATCCGGCTGGACACCGCCGCCCGGCAGGGGCTGGACCCCCGGCTGTGCGAGCTGGTGAAGATCCGCGCCTCGCAGCTCAACCACTGCGCGTTCTGCCTGGACATGCACACCAAGGACGCCCTCGCGGCGGGCGAGAGCGTCGAGCGGATCGTGCAGCTCAGCGCGTGGGAGGAGTCGCGGCACTTCTACACGGAGCAGGAACTCGCCGCGATCGAGCTGACCGAGGCGGTCACCGTGCTGACCGACGGCTTCGTCCCGGACGCGGTGTACGAGCGGGCCGCCCAGCACTTCGAGGAGGCCGAACTCGCCCAGCTGATCGCCGCGATCGCGGTGATCAACGCGTGGAACCGGTTCGGCGTGACCACCCGGATGACGCCCGGCCACTACCAGCCGGGGCAGCACAAGTGAGCCGTACCCAGCTCCTCGACCCGCGGGTCTCCCGGGCGATGTCCGCGCTGAGCGCGGCCGCCAAGCAGGGGCTGGGCGACCCGCTCCTCGCCGAACTGGTCGTGATCCGCGCCTCGCAGCTCAACCACTGCGCGTTCTGCCTGGACATGCATCTGCGGGTGGCCCGCGAGCACGGCGAGCGCGAGGACCGCCTCCAGCTCCTGGCCGCCTGGGAGGAGACCGAGGACCTCTACACCGAGCGCGAACGGGCCGCGCTCGCCCTGGCCGAGGCGGTCACCGTCCTCACCGGCGGTTTCGTGCCGGACGCGGTGTACGAGCGGGCCGCCCGGCACTTCACCGAGTCCCAACTCGCCCATCTCGTCGCCCTGATCACCGCCATCAACGGCTGGAACCGCCTCATGGTCAGCCGCCGCACCCCGCCGGGAGGCCACCCGTCATGAACAGCCCGGTGGAAACACCCGCTACGAGCAGCCCGGTGGAAACGCCCGCCGAGGGCAGCCCGGTGGAGGCGTTCCGCGCCCTGCACCACGACCGCGCCCCGGGCGATCCCCTGGTCCTGCCCGGTCCCTGGGACGCGGCCAGCGCCCGGGTGTTCGCCGAGGCCGGGTTCCCGGCGCTGGCCACGCCCAGCGCGGGCATCGCCGCCGCGCTCGGGTACGCGGACGGCGCGGTCCCGGCCGACGAGATGTTCGCCGCGGTGGCCCGGGTGACCCGGGCGGTGGACGTCCCCGTGTCGGCGGACGTCGAGGACGGCTACGGGCTGGCCCCGGCGGAGCTGGTGGAACGGCTCCTGGAGGCCGGCGCCGTGGGCTGCAACCTGGAGGACTCCGGCGACGGCGTCCTCCAGGACCCGCACCGGCACGCCGACCGGCTGGCCGAGGTGTGCGCGGCGGCGGGCGGCCTGCTGTTCGTCAACGCCCGCGTGGACACGTTCATCCGGGGGGTCGCGGAGCCCGCGCGGGCCGTGGAGCGGGCCGCGCTGTACATCGCCGCGGGCGCCGACTGCGTGTATCCGATCGGCGCCCCGGCGGACGTGCTGCCGGTGCTGCGGGCCGGGATCAAGGGCCCGTTGAACGTACTGGCCCGCCCGGCCGGCGAGGGCCCCGCCGAGGGCCCCTCGCCCGCCGAGTGGGGCGCGCTCGGGGCCACCCGGATCACGTTCGGCCCCGGCCTCCAGCGCAAGGCCGCCGCGGCGCTGCGGGAGATCGCCGACGGCCTCGCCGGTGCCGGGCGGGCCGCCGGCTGAGGAAGAGGAACGGGTTCAGGACAGCCACTTCTTCCACTCGCCGGGGTGGCTGTCCACCCACTTCTTCGCGGCCTCCTGCGGGCTGAGCTTCTGCTCGGCGATCATCAGGGAGACCTCGTTCTGGTCCTCGGTGGTCCACCGGAACTTCTTCAGGAAGGCCGCCGCCTTGCCGCCCGACTTCGCGAAGTCCGCGTTGAGGTACTTCTTGAGCGGGGTGCGCGGATAGGCGCAGGCGACCTTCGCCGCGTCCGCGTCGCAGCCGTCCTTGTACGGCGGCAGCTTCACCTCGGTCATGGGGACCTTCTCGAACAGCCACTGCGGCGCGTACCAGTACGTCAGGAAGGGCTTCTTCTCCTTGGCGAACTGCTTGATCTGGGTGATCTGCGCCGCCTCGGAACCGGCGAAGACCACCTGATAGCCGAGCTTCAGATTGCTGACCAGGGCCTTGTCGTTGGTGACGTAGGACGGGGAGCCGTCCAGGAGCTGGCCCTTGCCGCCGCTCTCCGCGGTGCGGAAGAGGGAGGCGTACTTGTTCAGGTTGTGCCAGTCGGTGATGTCCGGGTGCCGGCGGGCCAGGTAGGTGGGGACGAACCAGCCGATGTGCCCGGTCACCCCGAGGTCGCCGCCGGGCGCGATGGTCCGCTTGTCCTGGACGTACCGCTTCTCCTGGTCGGGGTGTCCCCAGTCCTCCAGGATGGCGTCGACCCGGCCCTGGCTGAGCGCGTCCCAGGCGGGCACCTCGTCGACCTGCACGGTGTCGACGCGGTAGCCGAGTTCGTGCTCCAGCAGGTACTGCGCCACGGCCACGTTGGCCTGGGCGCCGACCCAGGACTGCACGGACAGGGTCAGGGTCTTGGAACCGTGCGCGTTGGCGAACGGCGACGCCTGGCGGGTCATGTCGGCGGCGCCGCAGCCGCAGGTCAGCGCGAGGACGGCCACGGCGGCCGTCAGCGTGGTACGGCGGCCCATGTCAGGCTCCCTTCTTGGCGCGGCGGCCGGTCGGCTGGGTCACCCGGTCCAGCATCAGGCCGAGGCAGACGATGGCGGCGCCCGCGACCAGGCCGGTGGCCAGGTCGCCCTGGGCCAGGCCGAAGACGACCTGATAGCCGAGGGCGCCGCTGCCGACCAGGCCGCCGATGATGACGACCGCGAGGACGAGGACCACACCCTGGTTGACCGCGAGCAGCAGCGCCGGGCGGGCCAGCGGCAGTTGCACCTGGCGCAGTTGCTGCGCGCTGGTCGCGCCGAGCGAGCGGGCCGACTCCAGGGCGGCCGGGTCGACCTGGCGCAGGCCCTGCGCGGTGATCCGGACGACGGCGGGCAGGGCGTAGACGACGGCCGCGGCGGCGGCCGGGGCGCGGCCCACGCCGAACAGCGCGACGACCGGGATCAGGTACACGAACTGCGGCATCGTCTGGAAGACGTCCAGGACCGGGCGCAGCAGCCGTTCGAAGCGGTCGCTGCGGGCAGCGGCGATGCCGGTCGCGAAGCCGAGGACGAGGGTGACGGCGAGGGCGGCGAGCACCTGGGAGAGGGTGTCCAGGGAGGGCTGCCACACGCCGAGCACGCCGATGGCGGCCATGGCGCCGGTGGCGGTCAGCGCGGTGCGCCAGGTGCCGATCAGCCAGGCCAGGGCGGCCACGATCAGCAGCACCGACCACCAGGGCAGCCCTTGCAGCCCGGAGCGCACGGGGTCGAGGACCCAGGTGGTGAAGTGGGCCGCCCAGTCGGCGGTGCCGCCCAGGTAGGGGACGCCGGTGTACAGGTGGGCGGTCATCCAGTCGACGGCGCGGTCCACCGGTTCGGCGATGGCGACGTTCCAGCCGGCGGGCCAGTCGAGCCGGCCGGCCAGGCGGGCGGCCAGGGCGACGGCCACGGCGGCCGCGGCGGCCACGGCGGTACGGAGCCGGGGGCGGGCGCCGGGCTCGCCGCTGTCCCGGCCGCGGTCCGGGCCGCCGGTTCCCGCCGCGCCGGTGACGCGGTCCAGGACGACGGCCAGCAGCACGATCGGGATGCCGGCCGCCAGCGCGGCGCCCACGTCGACGGAGGCGAGCGCCTGGTAGACGCGGTCACCGAGGCCGCCGGCGCCGATGACCGAGGCGATGACGGCCATGGACAGCGCCATCATGATCGTCTGGTTGAGGCCGAGGAGGAGTTCCTTGCGGGCCAGCGGGAGGCGGGCGGTCAGCAGGCGCTGGCGGCCGGTGGCGCCCAGGGAGTCGACCGCCTCCAGCACCTCGGCGTCGGCGCCGCGCAGGCCGAGCGCGGTGAGGCGGGCCATGGGCGGGGCGGCGTAGACGACCGTGGCGAGGACGGCGGCGGGGACGCCGATGCCGAACACCAGGACGACGGGCAGCAGGTAGGCGAAGGCCGGGAGCACCTGCATGGTGTCCAGCACCGGGCGCAGGGCGCGGTCGGTGCGTTCGGACAGGCCCGCGGCCAGGCCCAGCAGGAAGCCGACGGCGACCGAGGCGAGCACCGCGACCGTCATCAGGGCGAGCGTCTGCATGGTGGGCACCCACATGCCGAGCAGGCCGCACGCGAGGAACGCCGCCGCCGTGCCGAGCGCGAGGCGGACTCCGGCCAGCCGCCAGGCGACGGCCGTGCCGAGCGCGGTGACCCCGGCCCAGCCGGCGGCCAGCAGGAACAGGTACACGGCGCGTACGCACAGGACGACGGCGTTGCTGACGTAGCCGAAGAAGTACAGGAACAGCGGGTGGGTGTCGCGGTGGTCGATGATCCACCCGCTGGCGCGGGTGAGGGGGCCGGTGAGGTCGACCGTCAGCGCGTGCGGCCAGGCCGCCCCGGCCCAGCGGGCGTGGGCGAGGGGGCCGAGCACGGCGGCGAGGACCGCGAGCACCGCCAGCTTGCGGACGGCGGGATGTCTCAGCACGGCGGGCAGGGCGGGACGGCGGGCGGAGGCCGCGCTGATCGTCGCCATCACACGGCCTCCGTATCGCCGGCGTCCGCGACGGCGGGGGCTGTGCCGGCGGCGTCCGTGCCGGCGGGGACTGTGTCGGCGGCGTCCGCGACGACGGGCGCTGTACCGCCAGGGCCCGTGACAGCGGGGGCTGT